>DASYTU010000050.1:0-17982 GCA_036001925.1 Actinoplanes sp. | reverse complement strand
GGTCGACGCGAGAGTGGAGCCGCGCGACGTGAACGGCCAGCCGGGCGCGATCCTACGCGATCGTGACGGCAAGGTGGCCGGCACGTTGACGCTCGACGTGCTCGGCGGGCGGATCCAGACGATCCGCTCGGTGGTCAACCCCGACAAGCTCGGGCACGTGGGTCCCGTGGCGGACGCCTGGGCGATTGCCCGCGAGGTGATGCAGGCTCGCCGGCTCAGGGACTGACCCTGCGCACTCAATTCGGCACGACATCAGTGCGCTGACCCCGGCCGCACGGACGCCCGATCGGCGGCAGACCAGGATGTGGTTCATCGTGGTGGTCGAGCGAGTGGCGCGCCCCGCGACTCCGCGACCGTCAGGTCAGCTCGGCCAGGTGCGGATGCTCTCTCGGATCAGCGCGACAAGTTCTTGGGGCTCGATGGTGGCTGGCCGGTCGCTGACCTGACCGTCACCCAGTTCGACGACCCGCCACATTCCGTCGGCGCGCCGGGCGAGGTCGACGGTCACGAACGGCAGCCGCAGCGCGGCAACCAAGGGCGTGACGGCCGACAGGTCGAGATCGGCCGACGGGTTGTCGTGCGGTGTGTCGGGTTGCGGGCCGATCAGCCGGCAGACGCCGTGCACCCACCAGGTGCGTACCTCGGCGGACCCGAACTGCTCGAACCGGCGCAGCACGAACCCGCCGCTGCGCAGCAATGGATTTTCATCTGGGTCTGCTCGCGAGGGACTGGCGTTCAAGAGGGAGGGTCGTTCAACCCGAGTACGGGGCCGGTGGGGTCATCGCACCGACCAGCCGCCGTCGGAGGCGATGGTCTGGCCGGTGATCCAGTCGGCTTCGTCGCTGAGCAGCCACGCGACCAGGCGGGCGGTGTCGGTGGGGGTGCTCCAGCGCCCCCCGGGGTTCAGTGGCCACGGCGGCTCGGGCCTGGTCGTCGGCGTAGCCGGTGTCGTTAGGCCCGGGGTTGATGCAGTTGACGGTGATGCCGCGGTGGATCAGGTGGACGGCCAGGCTTCGGGTGACCTCGTGTAGGGCGGCCTTGGACGCGATGTAGGGCAACTCAGCGGGCATGGCGTCGTGGTACTGCCCGGAGGTGAACAGCAGCACCCGCCCACCGGAGCGACTGTCGTCGTGCTGGGCGGCGAAAGCCTTGACCAGCAGCAGCGTCGCCCTGGTGTTGACCGCGTAGCTGAGGTCCAACTCGGCCGCGGTGAGGTCCTCCAGCCACTGCGAGCTGCTGCGGGCATGGTTGGCCACCACGGCATCGACGTGCCCGAAGACCTCTCGTGCGGCGGCGACCAGCGCGGCCGGTGCGGCAGGGTCGCCCAGGTCGGCGGAGACGTGCTCGACGCGGCCACCCTCTCGGCGCAGCTCGTCCACGAGCGCCTCCGGTCCACCGACATCGGCGCCCCACGGCTGCTCGGCGTCGTGGGGCACCCAGGAGTGCAGCAGGACTGCTGCACCTTCAGCGACCGCACGTCGAGCGATGGCCGCTCCGATCGCGATGCGACGGCTCGCACCAGTCACGATCACGACGCGGTTCTGCAAACACATCATCGTCACCAGCCGATGATCGCCGAGGCGGCTGCTGGCTCGCACCCGGATAGCGCCATGGACATGTGCCCGCGCCTCGATGTCGCGCGTTACGAACGGATGCGTGCTCCTGATGCCTCCCTACGGCGGTGATCAGCGCTCGCTCGTCGGGTAGGTCCGGTCGTACCCGACTCTCACGCAATGGTCACGCAGGGTGAGGCTCACTCGGCGGCAGTGCGTGTGCGTCGGCGCGGCCAGCGCGGGCGGGCCACTGCATGCTGCGGGGGCAAGATTGCCAGCTTCCGATTGAACCAGCCGTTAGGGATGTCGAACCGACGGTGCTCGGCTGCATTGCCGGAAAGGGCACTGCATCCGAGCCGGGGCGGAACGCCATAATGCTTTCGACGTTCGTGTTCGCTATGTCAGCTCATCAGGCAGGAGACAGGCCGTGATCGCTCGAGTCGCTGTGTGGGAGCCGATGCCGACCGATGACCGTGACTGGGTCGTCGAAGCCGCCGCGTCCGTCCCGGTTCTGCGTGCCACGTACCATCTACTGGATCCCGAGACCGGCAATGGCTTGTCGATAGCGATATTCGATGATGAGGACGGTGCGCAGGCCGCCGGGAGTGCGATCCGGCGGCGCGCCGAAGAAATCGGCTGGAACGACCGGCCCCGGCCACGCTTCATCTCCGAGACGCTTTACCAGGTACTTCGCGGAAAGCCGTAATTGATGCACTCACATCGGCTACTTGTTTACTGGTGATACGACCGCAGCCCGGCCAGGCTTGGTCGAGGTGACCGGCGGAGTCGCTCTCATTTCGGCTGCCCACCGCAGGTTGGCGGCCGACCCGATCCCCATAGTCGACACTTCGGACAAGTCACTTCCCGAACCCGCCGAACCACAGCCTAGAACGACCCTCATGATCACCACTTGACAGAGAGGGGTGCCAGTAGAGGGCGCCCGGGTGCGGTGGTGGGGGTCTGGGCATGTCGATGAGTCGCGGGCCGCCTTGGGTGTTTCGGTCGACTGGATTGCGTGGGCCGGGCCGCTGTCGATCCGCGTGCTCGCCGGCTGTAGGCGTTGCTCGGTGTGCCGCCGGACGGTCCCGGCGCTGCGGAGGCCGGCACGTCGTCCGCTGGCGCTCGGTCACGAGTAGACGCCAAAACCTGGAAGGCGGATCGCGGGTCGCCGATGGACCAGTCATGATCGATGACATGGCTGAAGCCCGAGAGCGCCGACCGTGAGCGCTGCCGATCTCCGGGCGATGCTCGTTGCCGACCACGTGACGCACCTGCCTGGTGTCTACGACCCGGCCAGCGCTGCGCTCGCCGTCCAGGCCGGGCATCGGGCCGTGTACCTGTCGGCAGCGGCGGTCTCGACCACCATGCTCGGACGACCCGACCTCGGCTTCACACCGGCCACCCAGATCGCGGACCGGGCGGCCGCGCTGGTTCCGGCGCTCGGGGGCGTGCCACTGCTGGCGGATGCGGCCATCGGCTACGACAGCCCGGACCACGCGGTGTGGACCGCGCTCGCCTACCAGCGGGCCGGGATCAGCGGACTGCGCCTCGACGACGGCGAGGACGCCCGCCTGGCGGGCGCCCGGATCGCCGCGCTGGTCGAGCAGGCGCCACAGCTCATGCTGATCGCGCAGGCAGGCGGGCGCAGCCTGGCCGAGACGATCGAGCGGTGCCGGGCGTACGCGGCCGCCGGCGCGGACGCGGTTCTTCCGGCGGGCGTCCATGATGGCGACGACCTCGGCCGGCTGCGCGCCGAGCTGCCCGGCGTACCTCTGGTCATCAGTCGATCTGAGACCGCGACCGACAGTAGCCGGCTCACCGACGCCGAGCTTGCCGACCTGGGCGTACGCCTGGTGCTGCACCCGCTCGCCGCCGTGCTCGCCGCGTTACGGGCGGCGTCGCTGACCTACCGCGCGATCGCCGACGAGGGACACGCCGCGCGGGTCGACCGGATACCGCTGGCCGTGGTCGCCATGCTGACCGAGCAGTCCGGCGTACCCACCGCCACAGGAATCGACAAGATCGACACCTAGACCCCGGACCTGCGGAATGGTCTGCCAGTCACCAACACACCGTTGGTGATATCCGCGTACGCCCAGGTCACGTTCGACGCCTCGGACGGCCGCACAGACAGTGACGCAGCTCCGACGGCCAACCGCGCTCGCGGCCATGATCAAGAAGCTCCAGGTACGCGAAAGGCGCCGAAGTCCTGGCTCGTATCACGGTGCCAGGTCGATCACCAGCGGCCGCTGGTCCGTCAGCGAGGCGGCCGACCGGAGCAGCCGGTCGCGGGCGACGCTGACGGCCAGTACGTCCCCGAGCCGCATCCGCGCCGGCGGATCGCCGCTAGAAGAGCGCAACTGATCTTGGACATGCAATCCGCTCACCCGGCCGAAGTTCAGCCGAGCGCGATCCAGCCTGTCCACGCGGTTGTTGAAGCTGCCGATCATGCGGCGCCCGCACAGGCCGCAGTAGAGCAGCCCGGACAGCAGGTAGCCGCGCCGAGGGCGAGAGGATGCCGCCGCGGCTGAGGCGTTCGGCGATGGCGTGGATACCCGATCCGGCGAGGAACTCGCGGTAGATCCGGGATACCACGGGTGCGGTGATCGGGTCGGGCTCGAGGCGGCGCAGCCGCCAGCCGTCGGCCGCCTCACTGGGGTACGGCTGCGGGCCGGCGTCGGCAAGCCGGTAGCCGTACGGAGGCCGGCCGCCCAGATACCGGCCCTCGGTGGCGGCTTGTGAGGCCATCGCCGACCGAACCCGGATCTTGATTCGCTACGCTCGCCTTTGCTCACTTCGCCGTGGGTTGCGCCAGCTGGCGGCGGCGATGTTGAGCCGGGAACGCCTTGGCTACATCGGCGACACGGTCGACGACGCCGCCGACCGTCGGAAGCCATGTACTGACTGCCGACACCGAAAGCCTGACGTCGCCTGACGGCTGTAACGATAGCTGTCGACGCCTGACCTGCTGGAACGCGGTCCAGGCTCCGCCGCGTCCGGTCCACATCCGTGCTTCGTGGTCGCCCGGCGGAAGCCGAGTGTCGTACCCGACCCCTAGCATGACCGTCGTTGGCTGACCGTATCGGGACGGACGCAGAGCAGTGACGATCGAGTTCGACGAAGTGGAGTGGCTGCGCCGCAACAACGCGGCGTGGCGCCTGCTGCGCGCTGACCATGCCGCCTTGGTGCTGAGCTTCCTCGGACGGGTGTTCGTCGAAGAGAACGTGCGCTCGATCGCCGGCGCCGAGCTGGCGGCGCGGCTCGAGGACGAGCTTTTCGCGGTCCACGAGCGTCTTGGCGCGGGCACCCTGCCGCGCGCCGCCAAGGCGTACCTCGACGACTGGGCACAGCCGGAGGTCGGCTGGCTGCGTAAGTACTATCCACCCGGCTCGGACGAGGTTCACTTCGACGCGACCCCAGCCGTGGAGCGGGCGTTGTCGTGGGTGCAGTCGCTGCAGGCGCGTGCGTTCGTCGGCACCGAGTCCCGGCTCAACATCGTGCTGGAGTTGTTGCGTCAAATGGCCTACGGCGCGGAGACCGACCCGGACGCCCGCCTGACCGAGCTGCAGGCGCGCCGGGACGCGATCGACGCCGAGATCGCCAAGGTGCGCGCCGGTCAGGTCGAGGTATTGGACGGGCCGGCGCAGCGGGATCGGTACCAGCAGTTCGTCACGACGGCTCGCGGGCTCCTCGCCGACTTTCGAGAGGTCGAGGCGAACTTCCGGGCGCTGGACCGTGGGCTGCGTGAGCGGATCGCCACATGGAGTGGCTCGAAGGGCGAGTTGCTCGACCAGGTCGTTGGCAGCCGGCATGCGATTGCCGACTCCGATCAAGGGCGTAGCTTCCACGCCTTCTACGACTTCCTGCTGTCACCGCAGCGCCAAGAGGAGTTCAGTGACCTGCTGGCCCGGGTGCAGTCCCTGGAAGTGATCGGGGTGGCGGACCCCCGCATGCGGCGTATCCACTACGACTGGCTTGACGCGGCGGAGCGTACGCAGGCGACAGTGCGGCTGCTGTCGGAGCAGCTACGCCGGTTCCTCGACGATCAGGTGTGGCTGGAGAACCGGCGCGTGATGGACATCCTGCGCGACATCGAGGCGCACGCCCTGGCACTGCGTGACCACCCGACCAACGACCTGGTGGGCGAACTCGACGCGGCCGCCCCACACGTCGTGCTGCCGATGGAACGCCCGATGTACCGGCCGCGTGCGAAGCAGCCCTTGGACAGCACGGTCGACAGCGCCGACGCCGACGCCGACGTCGACGTCTCCCGGCTGTTCGAGCAGGTGTTCGTCGACCCGCTCCGGCTGACCGACGCCGTGCGTGGGGCGCTACACCGCCGCTCGCAAGTGTCCCTGGCCGAGGTCCTGGCCGCCCGTCCACTGGAGCAGGGCTTGGCAGAGCTGGTGACATACCTGTCGCTACGCGACCCGGGGTTCGACGTCGTCTTCGACGAGGACGGCCGCGACCAGGTGCGCTGGTGCGACGCCGAGGGCCGGATGCGCAGCGCTTCGCTGCCCGCCGTCTCCTTCGTCCGCAAGGTCCCCGCATTGGATGGTGCGTGATGACCGCGACCAATCATGACGAGCCGAGCCTGTCGGTGGCCGCCACCCATTTGATGAAGGGCGTCGTGTACCGCGACGCGAATCCGGTGCCGTGGCATCACCTGATGCGGCTGCAGGCGCAGGTCCGTGACTACGTGGCGGTGCTCGGCCTCGTCGTCGTGATCGACGAGGCGGAGGGGTACGCGTTTCTGCGCTCCCAGGCGCGCGACGACGAGGCGGACGGCGAACCGGCGATCCCGCGGCTCATTCCCCGACGGGCGCTCTCGTTCCACGTCAGCCTCCTGCTCGCGCTGCTGCGCAAGAAGCTCGCCGAGTTCGACGCCAGCAACGCCGACACCCGGCTGGTGCTGACCCGCCAGCAGATCGTCGATCTGTGCTCGGTTTTCCTGCCCGCGTCGACAAGCGAGGCGCGGTTGATCGACCAGATCGACGCGCACATCACCAAGATCGTGGAGTTGGGATTCCTGCGCCGGATCGACGGCGCGGAGACGACGTACGAGGTGCGGCGCATCATCAAGGCCTTCGTTGACGCGCAGTGGCTGGCGGACTTCGACGCGCGGCTGGCCGACTACGCCGCTGAGCTGGGGGCGGCGCGGTGACCGAGACCCTGACCCGGGAGAGGGCCGCGGAAGTGTCCCCCATCCTCGCCGGGTTCCGATTGGAACGGCTGGAGCTGCGCAACTGGGGCACGTTCGACGGCCCGGTGTGGACGCTCCGGCTCGACGGCGCCAACGCCCTGCTCACCGGCGATATCGGCTCCGGCAAGTCCACGGTCGTCGACGCCATCACCACGCTTCTCCTGCCGGCCAACAAGATCTCGTACAACAAGGCGGCGGGCGCAGACACCCGCGAGCGCACCCTGCGCTCCTACGTTCTGGGCCACTACAAGTCGGAGCGTAACGAGAAGACCGGCGCGTCCGAACCGGTCGGCCTGCGCCGCGGTGCCTGTTACACCGCGCTGCTCGGGATCTTCACCGAGCCGGCCAGCGGTGCAATGGTCAGTCTGGCCCAGGTGTTCTGGCTACACGACGGCAATCCGGGCCAGCCGGAACGGTTCTACGTCACTGCCGGCCACGACCTCACCGTCGCGGGCGACTTCGCCGATTTCGGCTCAGAAGTGGCCCAACTGAAGCGGCGGCTACGCCAGTCGGGTGCCAAGGTGTACGACCACTTCCCGGAGTACGGCAAGGACTTCCGTCGCCGCCTCGGCATCGCCTCCGACCAGGCGATGGAGCTGTTCCACCAGACCGTCTCCATGAAAGCGGTCGGCGATCTGAACGACTTCGTCCGCCATCACATGCTGGAGCCCTTCGACACCGGCGACTGGATTCGTCGGCTCGTCGACCACTTCCAGGATCTGACCACGGCGCACGAGGCCGTCGTCAAGGCACGCCAACAACTCGCCACGCTGAAACCGCTGCTGAGTGCCTGCGACGACTACGACACGCACGGCGAAACGATCAGCAAGCTGAACGCGCAGCGGGCGGCGCTGCCGTTCCTCTGCGCCCAAGGCAAGGCTGAGCTGTACGCCGCGCGGATCGCCGGCTACACCCGCGAACTCGATGACCTGGGCAGGCACCTCGGCGAGACCGAAGACGAGCTGGACGAGCTGGACGCCGAGCGCCACCGGCTCGAAGTCGAGCGGGCCGGGCACGGCGGCGACCGCATCGCCGATCTGGAACGCCAGATCCGCGACGCGGAGAACACCCGAGATGCGCGCCGCGCCCGGTTCGGCCGGTTCACCGATCTCCTCTTGGAGGCCGGTGTGGCACCCGTGGAAGCGGCCGATCAGTTCGCTGTCCGCTGCACGGAGATCACCGAAGAGCTGGCAGGCGGGGAAGACCAACGCGTCAGCCTGCAGAACAACCTGACCGATGCCTCGGTGCTGGTCAGAGACCTCAAGGAAGAAGCGAACGACGTCAATGCCGAGCTCCGCAGCCTACAGGAGCGCAGGAGCAACATTCCCCGGCGCAACCTGGACCTGCGTACGCGGATCTGCACTGAGCTGGACCTGCCCGAGGCGGCACTGCCATTCGCGGGGGAGTTGATCCAGGTCCGCGCCGACGCCGCCGAGTGGGAGGGCGCGGCCGAGCGCCTGCTGCACGGCTTCGCGCTCTCGATCCTGGTACCGAGCGAGCACTACCCAGCCGTCGCCGACTGGGTCGACCGTCACCACCTGGGTAGCCGGCTCGTCTATTACCGGGTGCCCGCGACGCTCCCCCGACACCCTGAACCGATGCCTGCCGATGCCGACCGGCAGCTCTTCGCCAAGCTGGAGCTGCGGGATTCGCCGCTCCGTCCCTGGCTAGAGCGAGAGCTGCGCCGTCGCGCCGGATACGAGTGCGTGGCGACGATCGAGGAGTTCCGCCGGGCCGAACGGGCGATCACCAGGGCCGGCCAGGTGAAGGACACCGGCGGCCGCCACGAGAAGGACGACCGGAACCGCATCGATGACCGCAGCACGTACGTGCTGGGCTGGAGCATCGAGTTGAAGATCAATGCGCTGCTGGCAAAGGCGCAAGCGCTCACCGTCGAGCAGGCACACGCGGCGAAGGTCCGCGATGCCCTCGTCGAGCAGCTCAACAAGCTGAGCCGACGCCTCGGCGTGCTGAGCAAGCTGGTGGAGTTCACCGACTTCACCGATCTCGACTGGCAGGCGGCGGCCCACCGGGTGCAGCGGCTCCGGCAGGAGAAGCAGCAGCTCGAACGCTCCTCCCGCGAGCTGGAGCGGATCACTGCCGAGCTCGACGCGGTGCTTGCGGCGATCAGCAGCGGCAAAACGGTACGCGACGACCTGAAGCATCGGGCCGCGCAGACCGAGGTCCTTCTGCGGCAGGCCCAGAGCGGCCGGCGCGACGCCGAGGAGTTGCTGTGTCAGCCGGCGGCGCAGGAAGCCGCGGCCTGGTACCCCGCGCTTGCCGCTCTCACCGCCGGCACCGCGCTGACCGCCCCCGAGGACTACGACCGGCTGCGGAGCGCTGTCGAAGACCGGCTCACCAGGGAACGCGACGATGCCACGCACCGGCAGAGCCTGGCCGGTAACCGGGCAACCAGCCGCATGGCGGACTTCCGTAACGCCTACCCGGTGGACGCCGCCGAGCTGGATAACTCCATCGAGTCGGCGCCGGAGTACCGGGCCATGCACGACCGGCTGGTCCTTGACGACCTGCCGCGTTTCGAGGCCGAGTTCAAGACGTACCTCAACACGAACACGATCCGCGACATCGCCGGGTTCCACTCCCAACTGAACAAGCAGGCCGAGCTTATCCGGGAGCGGATTGACACGATCAACCGGTCGCTCGTGGACATCGACTACAACGTCGGCCGATACATCCGGCTGGAGGGCAACCGCACACCCAACGTCGAGATCCGCGACTTCATCAACGACCTCCGCGCCTGCACCGACAACTCGCTCGCCCGAGACGACACCGACCAGTACTCCGAACAGAAGTTCCTACAGGTCAAACAGCTCATCGAACGTTTCCGCGGCCGGGCGGGCTTCACCGACATCGACAAGCTGTGGGCGCGGCGGGTGACCGACGTGCGCAACTGGTTCGTGTTCTCGGCCTCGGAGCGGTGGCGCGAGGACGACAGCGAGCACGAGACCTACAGCGACTCCGGCGGCAAGTCCGGCGGGCAGAAGGAGAAGCTCGCCTACACCATCCTTGCCGCGTCCCTGGTGTACCAGTTCAAGCTCGATCTGGTCACCGGCCGCGGTCAGACCTTCCGCTTCGTCGTCATCGACGAGGCTTTCGGCCGCGGCTCCGACGAGTCGACCCGGTTCGCCCTCGCGCTGTTCCAGCGGCTCGGACTACAACTGCTCATCGTCACGCCGCTGCAAAAGATCCACGTCATCGAGCCGTACGTCTCCGCCGTCGGCTTCGTGGACAACCCCACCGGCAGCTACTCGCGGCTACGCAGTCTCACCATCGACGAGTACCACCGACGGCGCGAGGCGCATGAGCTCGCCCAGCTGATCACGGTTGAGGAGTGACCGTGGCGGCGTCGCGCTGGTCCACCCCTGCGGACCTGCAGGCGAGACTTCGCCGACGGTGGGACTCGGGCGAGCTGCTCAACGCGTACGTGTCACAGCGGTGGGAACCGGTCGTCATGCCGTTGCGCGCGCCGACCGCGGCCGAGCTGGCCCGGGACTTGGGCGCGGCGCAGGACTGGCTTGCCCGGTGGAAGGGCGTCGACTCGGCCCTGGTCCGGCTCGAATGGAAACGGGTCGGCGGCCGGCTCGTCGGCAGTAACGAGGTGCCGCACCGGGCTGTGCTCGAGAGTCCCGATCAGGTGTGGGCGTTGCTGCGTGTGCGGCGGCACGTCGAGACGTTCACCAGGCTGCTGGATGTGACGCGGCCCGCCGCGCCCGCCCTGGCGGAGTGGATGACCGCCGAGCCGATGAAGTTCATGGCGCACGAGCAGAGCTGGTCACGCCTCGTCGAAGTGGTGTTGTGGATCGATCGGCATTCCACGGCGGACCGTTACCTTCGGCAGATCGACGTGCCCGGCGTCGATACGAAGTTCATCGAGCAGCACCGGACCGTTCTGGCCCAGTTGCTGGACCGGCAACTGGCACCCGAGCGTCTCGATCCGGCGCAGCCGCCGGCCCGGTTCGCCGAGCGGTACCGGTTCCGCACCAAGCCCGCCTATGTGCGGCTGCGTGCGCTCGGCAGTCCCGCGCCGGAGGTGTTCGGCCCATTCAGCGAAGTGACGGTCCGCGTGGACGAGCTCGCCGCCGTCCCGCTCGACGTCGCACGGGTGCTCGTCGTGGAGAACGAGACCACATATCTCGCCCTTCCGCCGGTGCCCGGCGCGGTCGCGATCCTCGGTGGCGGCTACGCGGTGGGCGCGTTGGCGTCGCTGACCTGGCTGCACGACCGGGACCTCTGGTATTGGGGCGACATCGACACCCACGGGTTCGCCATTCTCGACCGTCTCCGCCAAGTGTTTCCGCACGCAAGGTCGACGCTGATGGACGAAGAGACGCTACTGCGGCACAGGGCGCACTGGGGCCGGGAGGCGACGCCGGTCACGACGGAGCTCGGCCACCTGACGCCAGCGGAGGCGCAGTTGTACGAGGCACTGGTCGCCGGCCGGCATGCACCCGCGTTGCGCTTGGAGCAAGAGCGAATTAGGTTCGGTGACGTGCAGCGGACGTTGACCGCTTGATGGAACGCGCCGGTCGGCGGCATCGATGCTGGTTCGGAGCGACACCCCATCCGTCTCATCTGGCTTGACGTCTTGATGTCGCGGCATGGCCTGAGGCGGACGTGCCTCAACGCTTGTGGTGAGCGCTGGAGCCTGCGCGTGTGATACCGGTCTGCACGTAGGACCTGATCTCGTCGAGTGAACGTCCGGTCAGGCCGAGGTCGTCGGAGCTGCGGCCGTCGACCCACCAGTCCCGGTCGTGCAACACGTTGTAGATGTTGATGACCGAGTCGATGACCGGGGTGGTGACGCCGACGGCCTTGCCGATGTGGCTCCATGGCACCAGGCCGTAGGGCGCGTCCTCGGTGAAGTAGCGGCTGTCGATGTCGTGCGGGCCGCTGATCGGTGTCAGCGAGATGTTGCCGTGGATGCTCATGTAGAGCTGCTCCCACGTATATCCGGCTGGTAGGCCGGTGAAGTCCTCGATCGGGGTCAGGTCGTAGCCGAGCCGGCGACCGATAGCCTTGCGCTCGCCGTCGATGTGCACGTTGAGCCGGCACGAGGCGGGCGTCACACCATGCTCGTACAGGAAAAATGGCTGCTTCGGCGAGTTCTCGATCGCTGTGACACTCAACAGGCACGGTCCGGTGTGGACGCCCGGGTTGACGAGGCTCAGGCCGGCTTCGAGGACGTCGGCGTAAACCTTCTCGTACGGGTGGAGGGTGCGCAATCCGTCGATGAGAGCCGGTCCGCTGGTGGCGGGCATGAAGGCGATGTTGACCCTGTTCCGGCCGTAGATCGAGACCTGACCCGGTCCGGTGATCCGGGCGTCGTACGGGAGGTTGTTGACGTCGGCGACCACCGGGCAGTCCTCGTCGCCCAGTATCGATCGCCAGAGCAGGCCGGCGAAGGCGCCCGGATACACCACGACGATCTGGTTGCGCCCGACCCGCCCGGCGAGCAGCCGGGCGTAGCTCTCGTGGGCGAAGGCGGGTGTCACCACGAGGATGTAGCGCACCCCGTCGATGGCCTCCTCGATGTCCGTGGTGAGCAGGTTGAGCTTGAAGCTGCCGTTGACCACGCCGGTGGCGTGGATGGTCCGGGTGTCGAACAGCTCACGCAGACCATCGCGGAACTCCGGCATCTCGTGCATGTTCACGGCGAACCCGCGGGACGCCAGGTCGGCGGCCATGGCGTGGGCGCCGTGGCCGCCGCCCAGGATAGCGACGGTGTCCGTCATGCGAGCGGCACCTCGTCGAAGGTCTCGAGGAACGCGCGGGTCCGCCGGTGGGTGGGGTTGTCGATGACCTCGGCCGGGGTGCCCTGCTCGATGATCTTTCCGCCGTCGAGGAAGACCACGGTGTCGGAGATCCGGCGGGCGAATGGCACCTCGTGGGTGACGATCATCATCGTCATGCCGTCGTCGGACAGTTCGCGCATGACCTGGAGAACCTCCCTCGTGGACTCCGGGTCGAGCGCCGAGGTGGGCTCGTCGAAGAGCAGGACCTTCGGCTGCAGAGCGAGCGCCCGCGCGATGGCCACCCGCTGCTGTTCGCCACCGGACATCTGGTCGGGGTACGCCAGTCCGCGGTGGGCCAGGTGTACCCGCCGAAGCAGCCGTACCGCGGTCTGCATCGCCTGGTCGGCCGATACGCCTGCGGCCTTTGTCGGGGCGAGCATCACGTTCTCCACCGCCGTCAGGTGCGGGAAGAGGTTGAACCGCTGGAACACCATGCCGACCGACTGGCGGAGCCTCTTAAGGTCGCGGCAGACCACCCGGGTACCGGCGAATACCGGCTCGCCAGCGACCTCGATCCTGCCACGGTCGGGCCGTTCGAGCAGGTTCACGCACCTCAGCAACGTGCTCTTCCCGCCGCCACTCTGCCCGATGATCGTGACGATGGTCCCGGGCAGTACGCGCAGGTCGATGTGGTCGATGACGACCCGGCCGTCGAACGACTTCACCAGAGAATCGATCGTGATGACAGGGGTAGCCGCGGGCGCGGCCGTGCCGGTACGTGCGGTGCTTTCGTCCGTGGTCATGCCACACCTCCCGTGGCGAGCAGTTCCTTCGCGACCCGTAGCCGGCGGTACCGGCGGACCGACAGGGGAGCGCCGGCCCGCACCCGCCGTTCGAGCCAGAGCAACCCCTGCGACAGCGGGTAGCACATGGCGAAATAGATGGCCGCCAGCACCAGGTAGACCTCCATCACCTCGAACGTCTGCGAGGAGATGGACTGGCCGACGCTCATCAGCTCGCCGGCGGTGATCGTGATGAGCAGCGAGGTCGACTTCAGCATGTCGACCAGCATCGTGTTGGTTCCCGGCAGCGCCAGCCGCAGCGCCTGGGGAAACACCACGCGGCTGAACAGGTGCCACCGGCCCAGGCCCAGGGCCTGGGCGGCCTCACGCTGACCGTCATGCACACCGGCCAGCGCGGCGCGGAAGACCTCGGAAAGGTACGCGGCATAGAAGATCGCCAGACCGAGGACACCTGCCTTGAACGCCCCCATGACGACCCAGTCGCCGAGCGCGCCCTGGGTCTCGGGGAGTCCGAAGTAGAGCACGAACACGATGACCAGCAGCGGAATGTTCTTGAACAGCTCGGTATAGATCGCCGCGGGCGACCGGACCAGCCGGACCTTGCTCATGCGCATCAGCGCGAGGCCGAGGCCCAGCAGGGCGGCGGCGAGGAAGCCGAGAACCGTGTACTCGAGTGTCCGTAGTAGACCGTCGAGAAGCTCTGGGTACCACTCGGACCAGTTAACTTTGAACATGACGACTCCCGGCCGCTAGATGGAGGGCGGGGTCCAGTCCGCCGGACGATCGACGTTCTGGCGCAGCGACACCAGGTAGGGCGCCGGCTTGCAGAACTGTTCCGGGTCGCCGCCCCACTTCTTCACCATCGCGGCCAGCTTGCCGTTGGCGTACATCTTGTCGATCTCGTCGTTGAGCGCCTTGGTGAGTTTGGGTGCTTCCTTGGCGACGTAGAAGGCGATCTGGATCTGGCGGAAGTCCTTGAAGGCGGGCTTCGCGGCGATCTGCTCGTCGGTGGGGGGCGTGAAGTACACCAGCTTGAACTTGGTGTCCGGCTTCTGCTGGGCCTGGTAGGTCACCAGCAGCGGGTCGATGAACCCGACGTCGATGCGGCCGGAGCCCAGGTCGTTGAAGAACGTCGCGGCGTCCTGGTACACCTTCGTCTGCGCGCCGTCGATAGCTTTGATGGACTTCTCCCAGACGTACCCGGTGACGGTGCCGATCCGCTTGCCCTTCAGGTCATCGACCGTCTTGTACGACGCATCGCCGACTACCGCCATCGCCGGCGGCGAGTAGTAGACCGGGTCGGTGAACAGACCCTTCTCGGCCCGTTCCTTGCCCCAGCCGACGCCGCCGATGGTGAGGTCGGCCCGGTGCGACTGCACACCACCGAGCATGCCCTTGAAATCGGTCATATGGTGTTCGATCCTCAGGCCGAGATTGCCGGCGGCCTCCTGGAGTATCTCGGCGTCGAGGCCGACCATCTTGCCGTTCTTGACGTCGGTGTACGGCATGTACGGCTCGATGGCCACCTTGACGACGCCCTTGTCGATGGTGTCCAGGCCGGCGGCCGCCGTTCCGACCGATGCCGTCGAGTCCGTGCCCCCGCACCCCGACAACGCAATGACGCCGACCATGACGATGGCGGCGATACCTACGGGCGATCTCATCTGGCTCATCCTCTTCTCGGGGGTGGTCTATCTCACATTAGGATCGAGGCCGGACGCGGTCATTGGTCATTGCGTACGAAACTGGGCCGCTCAGGCCTGCCACTTGTAGTACGGAGGCGACAATGGACGTGTCGAGTGCGGCGCCGGTGTTGACCTCAGCGCTGGCCCAAGAGATCGCCGGTGACACCAGCGAGATCATCGGCTTCAACGTCATCATCACCGACCGCGACGGGACGGTGATTGGATCCGGCGACCGCAACCGGGTCGGGTCGTTCCACGAGGCGTCGCTCGAGGTGGTCCGGACCCGCCGGTCGGCGACCCACAGCGCCGCGCAGGCCCGCGTCCTGCGGGGTGTACGCCCGGGGATCACGCTGCCGATCGTGCTCGGCGACACCGCGCTGGGCACGGTGGGCATCACCGGTTCACCAGGCCAGGTACGCCGGTTCGGGCTGGTCGTCAAGCGCCAGACGGAGATCTTGCTGCAGGAGGCAGTTCTGCTGCGGTCGCGCCTGCTGCGGGAACGCGCGATCGAGGACGTCGTCCGCGACGTCGCGTACTTCGACGCCGACGTGGTCGACCCGGACCTGATCGCCTACCGGGCCGGCGAACTGGGATACGAGCTGACCGCCTCGCGGGTGGCCGTCGTCATCGACGTCCGGGCACAGCCGGGCCGGCTCGCGCTGCTGCAGACCATCCGGGCCACGTTCACCGGCGCCCAAGACATCGTCGCGGCGATGCCGTCGGACCGGTTCGTCGCGCTGCACCGGACCACCGCCACCGGCGCCCTCGGCGCCCTCTGCCACCACGTCGTGGACGAACTGCACCGCCGCCACGACCTCACCGCCGCCGTCGGGATCGGCGACCCGGCACACTCCGTGCCCGAACTGCACGACTCGTACCTCGACGCCAGCACCGCGCTGCGGCTCGGCGGAATGCTTGGATCCGACCCGGTCAATGCCATCGACGACCTGCGGATCCACCAAATGCTCGCCACGCTCGGCCAGCGACCGAGAGCCCGGCTCGTCGACGCGCTGACCACCGACCTGCGCGCGCAGAACGACTGGCCGGCGCTCAGCCAGACCGTCGTCGCGTGGTGCGAGACCGGCTTCAACCTGGTCCGAGCCGCCGCCGTACTGCACATCCACCGCAACACGCTCGTCTATCGACTCAACAAGATCGCCCAACTGACCGGCAAACCGGTCCGCGACCACCGGGCCGCCCTAGCGCTGTATCTCGCCTGCCTGGCCGATCAACTCGACGACGACAGATGACGTTGCCGGCGCAACCCGGCTCCCCATCATCAATCCGGTCAACGCGGGAACTATCTCGTGAACGGTGTTTCCGACGGTCTTGTGAGTAGGTACCAGCGTCAGTTGCTCTGCCAGGTCCTCGTCGAAGGGATGCTCCTTCACCTATTGTCGCGGCGGCACGTGAAACTGGGTCGTCGGACCAGAACCGTTGTAGACGGCCACCTTCGGATACATGCAGATCGGCCGCGTCGCAGTGACGGCGCCGGTGCTCGGATCACGGATGACACCGTTGAGCGACTTTGGCGCTTTGCCGTTCTCGACCCAGTCCCCGAGCTGGTTCAGCGGGTTGTCCGGCTGCGCCCCTGGTCCGCCCGCGACGATCAGGGCCGCAACCACCGCAATCATGGCAGCTGGCACGCGAGGCCGATGAGACAGCCAAATCTACTTCTGAAGCATTTCAAACCCCAGTTCGATGTACGTGTCACGCCTGAGCTAGCGCAGGGACCGGAAAGCGGCTCGGATCTCTTCGGAGAACAGCTGCGGCTCTTCCCAGGCGGCGAAGTGGCCGCCCTTCTCGACCTCGTTGAAGTAGGTGACGTTGGGGTAAGAGTTCTCGACCCAGCTGCGCGGGGTCCGCCAGATCTCGCCGGGGAAGGTGGTGAAGCCGACCGGGAGCGAGACCTCGGGAGGAGCCTAGCCGGACGCGCGTGCTTGAGCCAGGGCCTGTCCGTCCTCCCAGTACGACCGGGCCGCCGAGGCGCCAGTGCCCGTCAGCCAGTACAGCGTGATGTTGTCGACGATGTTGTCCCGGGTGAGATTGCCCGCGGGCTCGCCGTCGACGAAGGCGCGGGAGATCTTGTAGTAGCTGTCCGTGTCGTGGTCGAGCAGCCAGGCGGCCAGGGCGACGGGTGAATCCAGCAGGGCGTAGCCGATCGTCTGCGGCCGCGTGGCCATCTCCAGGAAGTAGCCGAAGCCGCTCTCCCGGAATTTGGCGACCTGGTCCGCCGCCGCACGTTCCTGCTCGGACTCCGCCGGCGGAGGGCCGGCCAGCACCGTCACGAGCAAGTTCATGTGGATGCCGAGCAGCCCCTCGGGTGCCTGCCGTCCCATCGCGTCGGTGACGGCGGCGCCCACGTCGCCGCCCTGGGCGACATAACGGGTGTAGCCGAGGCGATGCATCAGCTCTGCCCAGGCCTGCGCGACGCGGCCGACGTTCCAGCCAAGCTCGGCCGGCTCGCCGGAGAAGCCGTAGCCGGGCAGGGACGGCAGGACGAGGTGGAACGCGTCCTCCGCCTGCCCGCCGTGCGCGGTCGGGTCGGTCAGCGGGCCGATCGTCTCGAGCAGTTCGATCACCGAGCCGGGCCAGCCGTGCGTCATGATCAGCGGCAACGCGTCCTCGTGCGACGAGCGGACGTGGATGAAGTGGATGTCCACGCCGTCGATCTCGGTCACGAACTGCGGTACCTCGTTCAGCCTCGCCTCGAGGCGGCCGAAGTCGTAGTCGTTTGCCCAGTAGCTCGCGAGCTCCTGGATCGTCGCCAGCTGCACGCCCTGCGAGCGATCGTCGACGAGCTCCTTGGTGGGCAAGCGGGTGGCGGCGAGGCGACGGCGAAGGTCGTCCAGCCGTTCCTCCGGTATCTCGACGTGGAACGGACAGATCTCGGTTGCGGTCTCGACGGTGGTGCTCATGACGACCTCCCGTTTCGCAGTGATTTGAACGCGGCCCGCAGCTCGGTCGTGAAGATCTCCGGCTCCT
>DASYTU010000049.1:0-46396 GCA_036001925.1 Actinoplanes sp. | reverse complement strand
CGAGGACGCACCCGGCGCGGCGGGCGGCTCGACCGTACCGGCCGCGCCCGGCGTCGAGGGCGGCTCGACCGGAGCGGATGTGTCCTGCGTCACGGGTGACGCCGCCGCCTCGGCGGGGGCCGGCTCGGCCGGCGCGATCCTTGACGCGCGGAGCTCTTCCGGGACGGATTCGGCCGGTGCGCCCGGTGCGCCGACCGGTCCGGGAACCACCGTCGGCGGCCGCAGGCGCACGGTCTCCCCGCCATGATCGGGCGGCCACGACACCGCCGACCGCAGGGACTCGACGGTCGGCTCCTCGTCCACGGCGGGACCGGTCCGCGGCGACAGGCCTTCCTCCCCCTCCCCTACCGGGTCGGCGGAACGGGGACTATCGGCGTGCGGCGACCCGGCGGGGTCCGACCCGGTCGCGGGCCGCGCCCGCGACGGCGCTGTCCGGTCCGCGGCCGGCGGCTGGTTCAGCGGCTTGGTGGTGCCATCGTCCGGGCCCCGCGGCGGCGTCACCACGGTCCGCTCCTCGCCGGGCGGGCGCGCGATCCAGGTCGACCGCTCGGGCTCCTGACGGCCCGGCGGCGGGGTGATCACGGTCGCTTCACCCGCGGGCGGCTGGTCGGCGGCCGGCGCGACGGGGCGGCGCATCGGGACGGTCGGGCCCTCGGCGTCGGGCGGCTGGGCGGCCGGCGTGGGCTCCGGCTTGCGGTCCGCGGCAGGCATGCCACGGTCCCGCGGCGGCTCGGGTGTCCGCTTCTCCGGCTCGTGCTGGTCGGTCATAGCTCGCTCTACGCCCGGAACAGGTGCCGGCGGATCGCCGCCACGTTGCCGAAGATGCGGACACCGAGGACCACCACGACGCCGGTGGAGAGCTGCCCGCCCACGCCGAGCTGGTCGCCCAGGTAGACGATCAGCCCGGCCACCACCACATTCGCGATGAACGATATGACGAACTGCTTGTCATCGAAGATCCCGTCGAGCTTTGCCCGTACGCCGCCGAACACCGCGTCCAGCGCGGCCACCACCGCGATGGGCAGGTACGGCTGCAGCGCCGCGGGCACGGTCGGATGGAACACGATGCCGAGCGCGACGCCGGCGATCAGGGCGAGTACGGCGATCATCGGCCGCCTTCCGATGGTGTGCTCTTCGGCACGGCGGACCTCGCCGAACCGGGGGACGACGAGCCGCCTGACGGCGCGGGCGGCGGGGTGGACGGCTGAGCGACGCGCAGGTTCAGCTCCGTCGCGGCGTCGAGCGTGACGTTGTCGACGTCGGATGCGTCGAAGCCCATGCCGTACCGGGAGGAGAGCTCCTTGAAGAACCGGCCCGCGTACCCGTCGCGGAAATCGCCGGACAGCGAATCCGGCCCGATGGCCACCACCTCGTACGGCGTGGTCACCGGCCGGAAGTCGACAAGAATCGCCTCGCCGGCCTGCCGGATCGTCGACGTAGCGGTGAGCCGCTGCCCGTTGACGGCGATCGCCTCGGCACCGGCGGCCCACAGCGCGTTGCACGCCAGCTGCAGATCGGTGTCCTTCACCAACGCGTCCGTCTTGTGCTCGCCGGTCACGGGATCGACCGAAGTCGGACCGTCCTTGATCGTGATCTTGGCGCCGGAGCCCTCGACCGGGGCGAGCCCCGTGGTCGCCTCGAGCTCGCGCAGTTGCGCCACGGCGGCGCCGCCGAGCTGGCGCTCGCGCAGCGCGGCCACGTCGTCGCGCAGCTTGTCGGCCTGGTCCTGCAGCTGCATGGTCTCCTGGCGGCGGCTCTGCACCTGGCCGACCAGAGTCTTGCGGGCGGACGAGGCGGCCGGCTCGTCGGCGACCGTCTGCTGGTACGCGACGACCAGCAGGAACCCCAGCGCCATGAGGGTCAGCGCGGCGATCCCGCTCATCGTCCGCTTCCGGATACCGGTCGCGTCTCCGTCACGCGCCTTCCGGGCGGCCGCGTCGGCGTAGCCGGGATCGAGCGGGTTGCGGAACAGCTCGGTGAGAAAGTCGGGGGTGAACGTCCGGCGCTCCCCACCGCCGTCGGGCGAGGTCATCCGGCTACCGTCCCGGCTCCGTCCGCGGCCGGACCCCCGGAACGCGGTTCGCCGGAGGCTTGGCGGGCAACCGGGCCGTCCACGGCCGGGCCGTCCGAAGCCGGGCCGTCCACGGCAGGGCCGTCCGAAGCCGGGCCGTCCACGGCCGGGCCGTCGGAAGTCGGGCCGCTCACGGCCGGGCCGTCCGAAGCCGGGCCGCTCACGGCCGGGCCGTCGGAAGCCCGGCCCTCGGAAGCCGCGCCGCCGGGGACCGAGCCGCCGGGCGGTCGCGCGGCGCGGTCGGCGCGCAGCAACGCGGCGGTCTGGGCCAGATACAGCACCGCGGCTGCCCAGTACAGGCCCAATGCCCACCACGCCAAGCCCCACCCGATGGGGCTGACCACCGGCGCGATCGCCGGCGCCGCCTTGGCCAGCAGCAGCACGGGGAACGCGAACAGCAGCACGAACGTGCCGGTCTTGCCGAGGTAGTGCACAGGTGGGGGGCCGTAGCCGTGCCGGCGCAGCACGAGCAACGCGACCCCGAGGACGGCCTCGCGCAGCAGCAACGCGGCGGTCAGCCACCACGGCACGATGTCGCGGACGGTGAGACCGATCAGCGCGGCGAGGATGTAGAGACGGTCCGCGAACGGATCGAGCAACTCTCCCAGCCGGCTGACCTGCCCGAGCCGGCGGGCCACGTAGCCGTCCACCCAGTCGGTGGTGCCGCCGAGCGCGAGCACGGCCACCGCGGCCCCGTCGTGGTGCGGGCCGATCAGCAGGTACAGGAAGAGCGGCACGCCGAGCAACCGGATGAAGCTGATGACGTTCGGCACCGTCCAGATCCGGTTGGATGTGGTCACCGGAGCGGCGGGCGCAGGCTGCTGCGACATCGCGACTCCCTCTCCCCCCGCTGGACCGGCCTGTCCCGATACGACCGGCGGATGGCCCTCGGATCGTCCGCCGCCGCACCCCCGGCCGGGCGGCCGGACACGCAGGGCCGGTCACTCGCCGAGCAAACTATAGCCAGCCCCCTCGTTGCTCCCGGACCACCCGTGCCGGACCCGTCGCGGCCGGTCGCGGCGGTCACCTCGCCCACGGCATCCTAGGAAGATAGGTCAATGGGTTACCGCTTGCCGCGGCGGACGCGGACGTAGTCGTCGACCACGTACCGGCCGAGCTCGGAAACGTCCGGGCTGAAGACCCGGCCGCCGCTCCGCTGCGCCATCGCGTCGACGAAACGGCGCAGCGCCGGGTCCTCCCCCAGCATGAAGAGGTTCAGCGTGGCGCCGTACCGGGTCAGCTGATCCACCTCCTGGACCGTCGCCCGGACCGTCTCCGCCAGCGGCGGCCAGAAGAAGACCGCCTCGCCGTCGTCGTCCAGATGCGCGGTCGGCTCGCCGTCCGTCACGACCAGGA
The DNA here is from genome assembly GCA_036001925.1 of Actinoplanes sp. Classification (GTDB taxonomy): domain Bacteria; phylum Actinomycetota; class Actinomycetes; order Mycobacteriales; family Micromonosporaceae; genus Actinoplanes. The sequence continues at coordinate 42,969 of DASYTU010000049.1, read as the reverse complement.
CCACCGGTTCCGAGCCGGGATGCCGGCGAAGATGCCGTGCGGCCAGCTTCAGCGCGTGCTGCAGGTTGGTGCCCTGAACCATGTCCGGCTCGATCGCCGCCAGCGCGCCCTGCGACAGCGACATCGCGTACCGGCCGAAGCCGATGATCTGCAGCGAGTCCTGCGGGAACTGCGTCGCCACCAGGTGCGAAAGGGCGAGCGCGGTCTGCTTCATCGGGCCCCAGCGACCGTCGGCGAACATCGAGTACGACAGGTCGACGCAGAGCGCCACCACCGCCGACGCGCGCCGCTCGGTCTCGGCGACCTCGAAGTCCTCCGGCTCCAGGCGTACCGGGACGGTCGCGGTCGAGCCCCCCGCGGCACGGCGGCGGACCGCGTTCCCGATGGTACGGACCACGTCCAGCGGCTGCTCGTCACCGAACCGCCAGCGCCGCGATGACCCGATCAGGTCGCCGGCCGCGCCCGCGTCGCGCAGGTCGTGATCGCCGCGCCGCTTGCTGGAGAGATCCGAGAAGACCTGCGCCAGAGCGGTACGGCCGAGCCGGCGCAACGCCTTCGGCGAGAGCGTGAGGCCGTCGCCGTCGCGGGTCACCCAGCCCTGCCGGCGCAGTTCGCGCTCGAGCTCGCGCAGCCGCCGGACGTCGTCGGCCGCGGACCGGCCGAGCTGCCGCTCCACCGCCTCCACGTCGACGTCGTCCAGCGTCGCCCCCGGGTGCTCCTGGCCGAGCTGGTCGAGCAGCTCGTCGAGCTCCCCGATCTCGCCCAGCGCGGCAGCGGCGTCGCCGTAGCCGAGATCCTCGGTGCCGCGCATCCGCTCGCCGCGGTTCCAGTTCAGCTGGGGACGCAGCGCGCGAAGGTTGTCGGTCAGCTCGGCGAGCTGGCCGCGCAGCCGCCCGTCGCCGAGCGCCTGGTCCATCAGCTCGGACAGCTCCTGGCGCTGCTGCGGGCTGAGCGATCGCATCAGCCGCTCGGCTGCCGCGGCGCGCCGGGCCAGGGAGTCGATCAGCTCCTCGACGTTCTGCGGGTGGTCCGGGAAGAACTCGCCGTGCTTGTCCATGAACTCGGCGAACGCGTCGTCGGTGTCCTCGCCCCGGGCGTGCCGGCCCAGCAGATCGTTGAGGTCGTCCAGCATCTCGGACAGCCGCGCGTCCGTGGCCGGGTTGCGCCCCCGCAGAGCGTCCCGCACACCGGCGAACCGCTGCTCGACCACCTCGCGGCGCAACCCGTCGAGGATCTGCTGGTACAGCGCGCGGGCCTCGTCGCTGGCCCAGTCGTAGTCGGACAGTTCCTGCACCGCCTGCGCGGTCGACCGGGGCAGGTTGTCGAGCAACGCCTCGTTGAACCGGGCGGCGTCGTCGTCACGGCCGCGCAGTTCGTCCCGCTCGGCCGCGACGGCCTGGTCCAGCAGCTGCTGCGCCCGGGTCACAGCGCCGTCGAGGTTGCCCCGGCGCAGCGCGTCCCGGCGCATCCGCCGCGCCCGCGCCTGCAGGTCGTCCAGCCCGCGCCCGTCGCGTGGTCCGCGCCGCAGCAGGTCGCGCAGCGCGTCGCGGAGGCTCTCCCCGCCCAGCACCCGCTCGCCGACCTGGTCCACCGCCGCACGCACGTCGTACGGCGGGGCGAGCGGGTCGGGCCCGCCGCGCCACGCACCGTACCGGAACCGGTTTCCACTCATGCCGGCACTCCGCTTCGCTCCGCGCCGCCATCAGGCATCGAGTGACCGAGCATGTGTCAGCTCCCGTACAGGGTGCGGCCGTCGTCGGTCAGCTCCTTGGCCAACCGGCGGGACAGGTGCAGCCCCTCGAGGACGAACTCGATCCCGGAAGCGGCCTGCCCGGGGCTGGGCGCGTCGCCGAGGCCGAGCCGGTCCAGCACCTTTGCGAGGCCGGGTACGGTGCCGATCTGGCCCAGCAGCTCCTCGGCGGACACGAGGTCGCCGGTCTCGATGATGGCGCCGTCGGCGACCAGGTCGGTGAATCCGGACAGGTCCAGCCCGGCCAGCCGGGCCCGGAATGTCTCCGCGGTGGCGAGCCGCAGCAGGTGGGCGAGGATCTCGGTCTCCCGGCCCTCCTCGCCGCTGTCGAACTCCACTTTTCCGCGCAGCGTGCTGGTCACCGACACCGTGTCGCAGATCCGGGCCACCGCCTCCCGCTCGCCGCGCAGGCCCGCGCGGCGCAGCGCGGACGCGGCGACGGTCTCCGCAGCCGCGATCGCGAACCGGGCCGAGACGCCGGAGCGGGCGTCCACCGCCGGCGATTCGCGCACGCCACGGGTGTACCGGGCCAACACGTCGATCAGGTGCTCCGGCACGGCCGCGGCCAGCACCGCCTCCTGCCGGATCAACGCGGTCTCGAGTTCCAGATCGATCGGATAGTGGGTACGGATCTCCGCCCCGAACCGGTCCTTGAGCGGCGTGATGATCCGCCCCCGGTTGGTGTAGTCCTCCGGGTTCGCGCTGGCCACGAGCAGCAGGTCGAGCGGGAGCCGCAGCTGGTACCCGCGGACCTGGATGTCGCGCTCCTCGAGCACGTTGAGCAGCGACACCTGGATGCGCTCGGCCAGGTCGGGCAGTTCGTTGACGGCGAAGATGCCCCGGTTCGTCCGGGGCACCAGGCCGAAGTGGATCGTCTCGGGATCGCCCAGCGCGCGTCCCTCGGCCACCTTGATCGGGTCCACGTCGCCGATCAGGTCACCGACGCTTGTGTCCGGGGTGGCAAGCTTCTCGCCGTACCGCTCGGAGCGGTGCAACCAGGTGATCGGCAGCAGGTCGCCCATCTCGTCGGCCATCCGGCGGGAGGCCGGCGTCAGCGGCAGGTAAGGGTGTTCGCGCAGCTCGGAGCCCTCGATCATGGGTGTCCACTCGTCGAGCAGGTCGACGAGAGCACGCATCAGGCGCGTCTTGCCCTGTCCCCGCTCGCCCAGCAGCACCATGTCGTGGCCGGCGAGCAGCGCCCGCTCCACCTCGGGCAGCACGGTGTCGTCATAGCCGACGATGCCGGGAAAACGCGGCGCGTCGCGGCGGAGCCGGTCCAGCAGGTTGTCGCGCAGCTCCGCCTTGACGGTGCGGAACTCATGGCCGGCGGCCCGCAGCTCGCCGAGCGAGCGCGGAAGTCGGTCGGGTGGCGAAGGGACGATGGCGGCAGGTGCGTCGGTCACCCAACCGAAGCTACCCCCGCCCGATGAATCCCCCGCTAGCATCGGGGGGCGATGAGTGGCACTTTGATCGCCCGCGGGCTTGCCGCCGGGCACGGCGACCGCACGCTGTTCAGCGGCCTGGACCTGGTGGTCGCGCCCGGCGAGGTGATCGGGCTGGTCGGCGTCAACGGAGGCGGCAAGACGACGCTGCTGCGTACGCTCGCCGGCCTCATCCCGCCCGAGGCTGGATCGGTCACGCTCAGCCCGCCCACCGCGAACGTCGGCTATCTGGCCCAGGAGCGCGACCGGCGCGCCGGAGAGACGGTCCGCGACTTCCTGGCCCGCCGCACCGGCGTCGGCCCGGCGCACGCCGCGATGGACGCGGCGGCTGGCGCGCTCGCCGCGGGCGCGCCCGGCGCGGATGAGGCGTACGCGTCCGCGCTCGAACGCTGGCTGGACCTCGGCGGCGCGGACCTGGACGAACGCGCCGCGCAGATCGCGGACGAGCTCGGCCTCACCGTCGCGCTCGACCGGCCGATGACCGCCCTCTCCGGCGGCCAAGCCGCCCGTGCCGGGATGGCGTCGCTGCTGCTCAGCCGGTACGACGTGATGCTGCTCGACGAGCCCACCAACGACCTCGACCTGGACGGCCTGGACCGGCTCGAGAACTTCGTGCAGGGCCTGCGCGCCGGGACCGTGTTGGTCAGCCACGACCGGGAATTCCTCACCCGCACGGTCACCGGCGTCCTCGAGCTCGACCTCCCGCAACGGCAGGTCAACCTGTACGGCGGCGGCTACGCATCCTACCTGCAGGAGCGGGAGCGGAGCCGCCGGCACGCCCGCGAGGACTACGAGGAGTACGCCGAGCGCAAGGAGGCGCTGCTCGAACGCGCCCGCACGCAACGCAACTGGCTCGAGACCGGCGTCCGCGATGCCCGCCGCAAGTCCAAGGACAACGACAAGATCGGCCGGAAGTTCCGGGCCGAGGCGACCGAGAAGCAGGCCGCGAAGGCGCGCCAGACCGAGCGGATGATCGAGCGCCTGGAGGTGGTGGAGGAGCCGCGCAAGGAGTGGGAGCTGCGGATGGAGATCGCCGCCGCGCCCCGGGCCGGCGCGGTCGTGGCCACGCTGCGCGACGCGGTGGTGCGGCGCGGCGCGTTCACGCTCGGTCCGGTGACGCTGCAGATCGACTGGGCGGACCGGGTGGCGATCACCGGTGCGAACGGCGCCGGCAAGTCCACGCTGCTGGCCGCGCTGCTGGGCCGGATCCCGCTCGACGAGGGCACGTCGGCGCTGGGCCCCGGCGTGGTGGTCGGCGAGGTCGACCAGGCGCGCGGGCTCTTCCTCGGTGACCGGCCGCTGGCCACCGCCTTCGGCGCCGCGGTACCGGACTTCAGCGACGCGGACGTCCGTACGCTGCTCGCGAAGTTCGGGTTGAAGGCCGCCCACGTGTTGCGGCCCGCCGGCATGCTGTCGCCCGGCGAGCGGACCCGGGCCGCCCTGGCGTTGCTACAGGCCCGGGGCGTCAACCTGCTCGTGCTTGACGAACCCACCAACCACCTGGACCTGCCGGCGATCGAGCAGCTCGAGTCGGCCCTGGTCGGCTATCCCGGCACCCTGCTGCTGGTGACGCACGACCGCCGGATGCTGGAGGCCGTGCCCATCAACCGGCACCTCGAGGTGGCCGACGGGAAGGTGACCGGCTGAGCGGACCACCGCGGGCCGCCCGGACGGTCAGACCGTGACCGGCGCCGACGGCGGCCCCTCGTGGCCGGAGCGGTCCAGGCCGCTCAGGCAGTAGATCCCCCGGCCGGGCGCCGACACCGGGCTACCCGACCGGCCCGTGGCGACCAGCTTCGCGACCGGTCCCTCGACGCGGTACAAGGCCCAGCTGACCGGCGCCGGCCCGGCGCCAGGCTGCCAGTCGAAAGCGACCGCACCGCCGGCGATCGACCGGGGCGATACGAGGCGCGGCGGGGACGGCCGCGCGGCGGGAAGCTGGGCCATCGGCGGCAGCAGCGCCGGGGCGGCGTAGTGGGCGCTCCGGTAGCGGGTGACCGCGCCGAGCGGGTCCGCCTTGACCTGCTTCGCGCTGAAGTGGACGCTGCCGCTCACCGCGTACTTGCCGTTGAGCGTGAGCTGACGGTCGAGCTGGCCGGGATCGCGCCACGGTCCCGGCTCGCCCACCCGGTAGTCGGCCTGGCCGATGTAGAGCTGTACCCGGGTGCCCTTCACCAGCGCGGACCACCAGGGCAGCACCTTGGCGTAGTCGGCCTTGTCGAACCCGATCGCCCAGTACAGCTGCGGCACGATGTAGTCGAGCCACTGCTCGCGTACCCATCGGCGGGCGTCCGCGTAGATGGCGTCGTAGCTCTGCAGGCCGCGGCTGTCGGAGCCGGCCTTGTCCGTCGCGGCGTTGCGCCAGATGCCGAACGGGCTGATGCCGAACTTCACCCAGGGCTTGACCTGCTTGATCCGCCGGCTCATCTCGCTCACGAAGATGTCGACATTGGCGCGCCGCCAGTCGGCCAGGCTCTGCGCCTTGCGCGTGCGCTGGGCGAAGCTGGCGCCGTCGGGAAAGTCCTGGCCGGCCTTCGGGTACGGGTAGAAGAAGTCGTCGAAGTGGACCGCGTCCACGTCGTACTTCCGCACGGGTTCCAGGATCGAGTCCTCGACCCAGCGGCGGGCCGCGCCGTTACCCGGATCGAAGTAGAGCCGCGCGGTCCTGCCCTTGGGGTAGGCGATCGCCCAGTCCCGGTGCCGCCGCAACGGGTGGTTGGGCGCCAGTTTGTTGAAGTCCGCCCCAGCACCGGCGGGCGCCGGCTGGCTGCCCCGGTACGGGTTGAACCAGGCGTGGAACTCCAGGTTCCGCTGGTGCGCCTCGGCCACCATGAACGCCATCGGGTCCCAGTCCGGACCCTTGCCGTCCCGCGCGCCGGTCAGCCATTCCGACCAGGGCGCGTACGCCGACGGCCAGAACGCGTCGCCGCTCGGGCGTACGTGCACGAAGATCGCGTTGTGGCGCTGGGCGACAGCCAGGTCCAGCCAGCCCAGGTATTCCGCCTTGACCTGGGCTTCGGGCAGGCCCGGCCGGCTCGGGAAGTCGATGTTGTTGACCGTGGTGAGCCACATCCCGCGCAGCTCGTGGGTGGCCTGGGTGGGCACGCCGCCGCATCTGCCCAGGATGGCGTCGCCGGTGAGCGCGACCGGCCCGGCCGGCGGCGGATCGTAGAGCGCGGCCCGCAGCAGCCCCACTCCGATCGCCCCGACGGCGACGGCGAGGGCCAGGAGAACGGCCATAAGCCGGATCGGGGGGCGCCGGGACATGGCATCAAGTGTGCCCTGCCGCCGCGGAGGCTCCGACGGTCGTAGAGTCCGATCCGTGAGGGTGACCGTGGTAGGCGCGGGCGTCGCGGGCCTGGCCTGCGCCCGCGAGCTCGTCGACGCGGGCGTTCCGGCGAAGGTCCTGGAACGGGAGCCGGTCGTCGGCGGACGGTTGGCCGGCACCCGTGTCGACGGGCGGTACGCCGACGTCGGCGCCGCGTACATCACCGCGGACCACCCGGCCTTCCACGGCCGCCTGCAGAGCTGGCGGATCGACGGGCTCGCCCACCCCTGGACCGACACGCTGCTGGTCTACGACGGGGGCGGGCCGCCGCACCCGACCACCGGCCCGATGCGCTGGGCGGCGCCGGGCGGGCTGCGCAGCCTCGCCGAGGACCTCGCCCGGGAACTGGACGTGACGGTGAACCACGAGGTCACCGAGCTGCCCGAGGCGGATGCGGTGGTACTGGCCATGCCGGGTCCACAGGCCCTGCGCATCGCGACCGTGGAGGCAGCGCGGAAGCAGGAGTGGTCGCCGGCGCTGACGGTGGTGCTGACGTACCCGGACCGGAGTTGGCGGGACTTCCATGGTGCTTTTGTGAATGATCACCCCGTACTGGCGACGGTTTGCGACGACGGTGACCGGCGCGGCGACCGCGCCCCCGTCCTGGTCGCGCAGTCGACGGCCGGGTTCGCGCGGTCCTGGCTGGGCGACCCGCCGGCCGCGGCGGGCGAGATGGAACGGGCGGTCCGGAACCTGCTGCGGCTCCCGGAGCGGGCGCAGACCCGCGTCCATCGCTGGGCGTACGCGCAGCCGGAGCCCGCCGACGGGCCGTTCGGGCGGGAGGGGAACGTCTACGTGGCGGGGGACGCGTACGGCCGTCCCCGGGTCCAGACCGCGTGGCTGAGCGGGCGGGCCGTGGCGCGGGCGATCCTTCAGAGCACGGAGCGGTAGACCGCCATCGTGTCCTCGGCGATCCGGTTCCAGGAGAACCTCTGCACCGCCCGGCGCCGGCCGGCCAGGCCCATCTCCTTGGCGCGCGCCGGGTCCTCCAGCAGCGTGGTCATCGCCGCCGCGAAGTCCGCCACAAAACGGTCCGGGGCGACCGGTGTGCCGGTGCCGTCGGCGACCTGGTCGATCGGCACCAGCAGGCCCGTCTCGCCGTCCGCGACCACCTCGGGGATACCACCCGTGGCCGTGGCGACCACGGCGGTCTCGCAGGCCATCGCCTCCAGGTTCACGATGCCCATCGGCTCATAGATGGACGGGCAGACGAACACGGTCGCGTGCGTGAGCACCTGGATGACCTCCTGCTTGGGCAGCATCTCCTGCACCCAGACGACGCCGTGCTCGTCGCGCGCGTTGCGCAGCTGGATCGCCAGACCCTCCACCTCGGCGGCGATCTCCTTGGTGTCGGGCGCGCCGGCGAGCAGCACGATCTGCACCTGCGGCGGCAGATCGTGGCAGGCCCGCAGCAGATACGGCAGGCCCTTCTGCCGGGTGATCCGGCCGACGAAGACGACGCTGGGCCGGCTCAGATCGATGCCCAGCCGCTCGATCACGTCGGTGCCGTGGTCCGGCTGGTACTGCTCGGTGTCGATGCCGTTGTAGACGACGTGGATCTTGCTCTCGTCGACCTCCGGATACGCCGCCAGTACGTCCCGCTTCATGCCGCCGGACACCGCGATGATCGCGTCCGCGTTCACGATGGCGGTGCGCTCGCAGAACGAGGACAGCGCGTACCCGCCGCCGAGTTGCTCGGCCTTCCACGGGCGTAGCGGCTCGAGGCTGTGCGTGGTGACCACGTGCGGCACGCCGTACAGCAGCTTCGCGGTGTGACCGGCCAGGTTCGCGTACCAGGTATGGCTGTGCACGATGTCGGTGCCGTCGCAGCCGGCCGCCATCTCCAGATCGACGCCCATGGTGCGCAGGGCCGCGTTCGCGCCGGCGAGCTCGACCGGCTCCGGGTACGCGGTCACGCCCGGCTCGTCGCGCTTGGCGCCGAAACAGTGCACCCGGACGTCGGCCAGCGCGCGCAGATCCCGGGCGAGGTACTCGACGTGCACGCCCGCGCCGCCGTAAACCTCCGGGGGGTACTCGCGGGTCAGCAGATCGACGCGAATGGATGTGGAGCGCGAGTCGGTCACATCACGGAGAATAGTCGCTTCGGCTGGTGCTGCGGCACGCGGAAAGTTAGCGTCGCTTTCATGGCAGTCAAGGTGCTCGCGATCGTTCTGGCAGGCGGCGAAGGCAAGCGCCTGATGCCGCTCACCGCCGACCGGGCCAAGCCCGGCGTCCCCTTCGGCGGCATCTATCGCATGATCGACTTCGTGCTCTCGAACCTCGCCAACGGCGGGTATCTGAAGATCGTGGTGCTGACCCAGTACAAGTCGCATTCCCTCGACCGGCACATCACCAAGACCTGGCGGATGTCGACACTGCTGGGCAACTACGTGACGCCCGTACCGGCCCAGCAGCGGCTCGGCCCGCGCTGGTTCGCCGGCTCCGCCGACGCCATCTACCAGAGCCTGAACCTCATCAACGACGAGAACCCTGACTACGTCATCGTGTTCGGCGCCGACCACATCTACCGGATGGATCCGAAGCAGATGGTCAACGACCACATCGCCTCGGGCGCCGCGGTGACGGTGGCCGGCATCCGCCAGCCGAAGTCGATGTCCGACCAGTTCGGCGTCATCGACGTCGACCCGGGCGATCCGCGCCGGATCCGCGCGTTCCGGGAGAAGCCGAGGGAGGTCGAAGGCCTGCCCGACGCGCCGGACGAGATCTTCGCGTCGATGGGCAACTACGTCTTCACCGCGCGGGCCCTCGTCGAGGCGGTCACCGCCGACGCGCAGAACCCGGACAGCAAGCACGACATGGGCGGCAACATCATCCCGATGCTGGTCGAGCGCGGCGAGGCGAACGTCTACGACTTCCGCGACAACGACGTTCCCGGCAGCACCGAGCGCGACCGCGGCTACTGGCGCGACGTGGGGACGTTGGACTCGTTCTACGAGGCCCACATGGACCTCATCGCCACGGTACCGATCTTCAACCTGTACAACATGGATTGGCCGATCTTCACGAACTACGGCACGTGGCCGCCCGCGAAGTTCGTGCACGGCCACGACGACCGGCAGGGCCGCGCCATCGAGTCGATGATCTCCCCGGGCGTCGTGGTGTCCGGCTCGCTCGTCGAGCGTTCCGTGGTCTCGCCCAACGTGCGGATCAACTCCTGGTCGCGGGTGGAGGACTCAGTGCTCATGGAGGGCGTGCAGGTGGGCCGCCGCGCCGTCATCCGCCGGGCCATCATCGACAAGAACATCATCGTTCCCGAGGGCGCGCAGATCGGCGTCGACCTGGACCGCGACCGCAAGCTCTACACCGTGTCCGACGAGGGCGTCGTGGTGATCGGCAAGGGCCAGCGCGTCGAGCTCTGACCTCGCTGCTCACTCTGCTCTCCCTCGTGAGCGACGGCGGCCCTCACTCGCTGCGCTCGCTCCTGCCTTGCTGCTCACGGTGAGTTCGGGAAGCCGTCGTATGGCGTACCCAGGTACGGGAAGTGTGTGAGCAGTCCGGGGCTCAGGTCCTTGGCGCTCAGCCCCTGCTCGACGTGCGACGCCGCCGCGTCCGGCAGGAACGTGTCGTCGACCAGCGGGACTGTGGCGCCGGCGATGGCCCGCAGCGAGATCGACACCACGTCGTCGGCGATCCGGCGGCCGTTCGGGAAACCGGCCAGGTCACCGCCGAGGATGCCGAACGGGTTCTCCTCCTCGCCCGGCGGGACGGCCGTGTTGAGCCGCAGCATGTCGGCCTGCACGTCACCGGTGCTGTTCTGGAAGTCGTCGATCAGGCCGTCCGGGATGCCGGTGAGCAGGAGGGCGACGAGGTCGGCCCGCGGCGTCTTGGCCTTGTTGAGCGCGGCCAGGTTGTCGAAGAGTCCGGGACAGAGCACCGGCAGCAGCGACGCGAGCTCCGGCCGTTCGACGAACCCGGCGAAGCGCTTGTCCTCGCTGGGCGGCAGGCTGTTCCACCGGTCCTTCTCCGCCCTCGGCACGATGACCGCGTTGAACAGCGGGTTGCCGAGCCGCGACACCTGGACCTGCGGGCCGACGTACACGTCGTCGGCGTCGCCACCCCGGACCTGGACCTGGCGCCGGCTCGCGGACGTCCACACGCCGATGACCGCGCCCGGGTCCCGGCCGCGGACCTCCCGCTTACCGTCGCGGCGCACCGCGTGCGCCGGCACCTGCACGGCGATGCTGTGCACGTTCGTCGTGTCGGTGGCGCTGACCGCCTTGCCGGCGTAGTCGAACAGCGTCCGGCCGATCAGGTGCTCGTCCTGGAACGGGCGCAACGTGCCCAGGTCGAAGATCGCGCCGAGGTCGACGTAGAACGCGTCGGCGCGCTGCCCGGCGAAGACCTTCTCGCCGGTCTTAAGCTCGTGCACGGCGTCCGCGGCGAGCGAGCCGTAGTCCGGGATGGACAGTGGCCCCACGTTGCACGGCGGGCAGGCCAGCTTCTCGGCGAGCACCATGGCCTTGCCGAAGGCGTCCACCTTGGTCACCGAGTAGAACTGCCGCCGGTTCCAGCTCTCGCTGTCCAGGGACTCGATCGGACCGGTGTGGTAGCGAAAGGTCTTGTCGTTGCGCTGCTCGGTCCGGAACCGGAACTGGTATGTCAGGTCGGGGCGACCGTCTCCATCGGAGTCGATGTGGATCTCGTACAGCACGTCGTCGCCGAACTCGAAGACGTTCGCGCCGCCGGCGGGCACCTGCAGTGGCACGTAGTTGGCGATGATCGTGACGGTGTCCGGGACGTCGGGGCTGACGAACGCGTACAGGTCCGTGCTGATCTCAGGTGCTTCACGGTGCGAAGGCATGCGCCATCGGCCCTTCGGAGGGAAGACGGGTGAGGGTCGGCGAGGAGGTGCGCGCAGGGACGTGCGTGTCGTCGACGCCCATCAGTACGAAGGCCGAACCCCTTGCGGTTCAACGGATTTCGGGGCCTTTGTCAACTCCCTCAGTAGCCCGCGCCCGCCGGATCCGGACGAACGCCAGGCCGCCGGTAATGCCCACGAGGACGATCAGCGCCGCGGTGACGATCTGCTGGCCCAGCGCGACCCGGTCCTCGTCGCCGGCCCTGCTGAGCCACGATTCGCGTGCGGCGGGCGCGCCGTCGGGACCGGCCGGGTCGGCGGGATCCGCGACGGCGCCCGGCTCCGGCGACCGCCCCGAGAGCGGCTGCGCCGCATGCGTCGTGGCCTTTGCCGCCGGCTGCGCGGCCGCGGGCGCGGCGGCGCCCGAACCGGCCGTCTTGAGGATCAGGTCCGAGCACGAGTAGTAGGTGTCGGGCGTGCTGGTGGTCTGCCAGATCGTGTAGAGCACGTGCCGGCCGGTGCGGTCCGCGGGCAGCTTCCCGCTCATCCGGTACGAGCCGTCGCGCATCGGGGGGTCGTCCGCGGTGAGGATCGGTTCGTCGCCGAGGTCGGACCAGCGCAGCGGCCGGGTCGGCCGATAGCCCGGCTTGGTGAGGTAGATCCGGAACGAACCCTGGTGCGGGATCGTGGCGCGGTACACCACGGTCAGCGTGCCACCGGCGGTCAGCGTGGTCGCGGGCCAGTCGTCGCGGGCGATGTCGAGGCCCTGGAACTCGGGCAGGTCGCCGCTGCACAGATTGCCGTCCGGGATGTACTGCCGGTCCTTGCCGTTCACGTACGGCACTCGTAGGTTGTCGAAGTCGCCGAACGGGCGGCCGTTCGCCGCCAGCGCGGCCTTGCACGCGGGCGCTCCGGCATCCTCGCCGCCGGCCGCGCAGGCCGCCGTGCGGCTGATCGGCTGCACCGGCGCGCCGTGCGCGAACGCGGGCGCCGCGGGCGCCAACCCCACGGCGGCGACGAAGCCGCCCGCGGCGAGAGCAGCGGCGGTACGGGCGAGGATCCGTCGGGTCACGGGGTGTCCCTCTCGTTTCGCGGTCCGGTCGGCGGGAGCGCAGCCGCCCCGTGAGGGACACTACGAAGATTGGCCGCCAGTCGTTCACCACGTACGAGCCGTCTGCCCGAACAGGCAAGTCGCTGTGGTTGCATGGCCCGGGCCGAACGAGACGCTCATCTTCGTGGTGGACCTTCTCGACGTGCGGTGAGGGCCGGCCGGCAGGCCGGACGGGCAGGGGTGGGCGGCGTCGTCCGCCCGGGCCCTGCGCCGGTCCGCCGGCGTCCGCAAAACGCCCGGCCTCGGCCAGGTCGAACGGCTCCCTGATCGGGATCATCGGGCGGCCTTGAGCGCCGCGCAGCCGGTCTCGTCCGGCAGCAGCGGGCGGAAGACGACGGACCATTGCTTGCCGCCGGAGGTCCACGGTGTGATGGCGTTGGCGGCCTTCGCGGCGGCGAGGACCTTGGCGGCGTCGCCACCGGACGCCGTCACGCAGCCGGTCGTGCCGGACAGCGTCTCGCCGGGCAGCGCGGGCCCGGGCCACGCGACGGGGTCGGGCTGCTCGGGCAGGCCGTCGGACGGCTTCGTGTACGGCCTCGCCAGCGCGGCGACCGCCTCCGGCTGGTAGGGCTGCGCTTCCGGCATTCCCTTGGCCGCCGACAAGTCGCTCAGCTCCTGCACGAACGCGGCGAGCTTGGCCCGGGCCGCGCGCTGTGCGACCGTGAGCTGGGGGTCGTCCGCCTGCGCCTCGGTCAGCGCGACCGCGTCCAGGGTCCGCGTGCCGCCGGGCGCCGCGACGGTGATCCGGGTGGTCGGTGCGTCGGCGACCCCCGGCTGGCCCAGGTCGGCACCCGAGCGGACCCCGGCCTCGACCGCCTTGTCGACGAGACCGCGGGCGGTGGCCGGGTCGAGCTGCTGCACCAGCAGGTTGGGCAGGGCCGGAGCGGGATAGATGGTGATCTGCGGGCCCTGGGTGATGACCCGGCCGTCGGCGTACACGCTCACCACAGGCAACCGGCCGAGCATCTGGTCGGGAGCGACGAAGCCGCCGATGCGTTCGACGCGGAGGACCAGTGCGTCGGCGTCGGCCGGGGCGGAGCTCTCGTGGCCGGACGAACCGGCACCATCCGGGACGTCACCGGGGCGGGCGCAGGCGGTGAGCAGGAACAGGGTCACGGTGACGGCGGCCGTCCACGAGCCACGGAGTCTGGTCATGCGGGCTCAGACGAGACGAGCATCGCGGCGGTTCCCATTTCAGTCGAAAACGATCGCGACCTTTCCGGCCGTACCGGCGTCGGCCACCTTGTACGCCGCCCCGGCGTCGGTGAGCGCGAACCGGTCGGTGACCGTGACGTCCGGGCGCAGGTTCCACCGCACCAGGTTGGCCAGCAGCTCGGCCATGTGCCGCAGCGAGGTGACCCAGGAGCCGTGCAGCGTGATCTGCCGGTGGATGAGCTCCTGGGAGACGTCCAGCGTGACGTGGCCGCCCTCCCCCACGAAGGCGCACCGCCCCCAGGTACGGGTGCTGCGCAGCGCGAGGAGCCGGGCGGCCGCGCTGCCCGAGCAGTCCACGCTGGCCTCGCAGCCCTGGCCGCCGGTGAGGTCGGCGATCCGGGCCGCGGCCTCGTCGCCGGCGAGCACAGCGTGATCGACGAGCCCCAGCTCGACGGCGATGGCCAGGCGCTCCGGCGCGATGTCCGTGCCGATCACCGGCCCGGCGCCCAGGGCGCGACCGAGCATGGCGGCGGCCAGGCCGACCGGTCCGAGGCCGGTGACGAGCAGCCGGTCACGGCCGGACACCTCGAGCCTCAGCAATGCCTCGTACGCGGTGCCGAAGCCGCAGGACACCAGCGCGCCGTCGAGGTAGGAGAGGCCGTCCGGCAGGGGCAGGCAGGTGCGCTCCTCGGCGAGCAGGTATTCGGCGTGGCCGCCGTCGCGCTGCCAGCCGTACGCGGCGCGATACGGCGACGTGCAGCCGATCATGTAGCCGCCGCGGCACTCGTCGCAGACACCGCAGCCGGCGATGTGGTAGACGGCCACCCGGTCGCCGACCTCGAGGCGCTTGCACTCCGGGCCGACCTCGACGACCTGCCCGCACGGCTCGTGTCCCGCGACGACACCCTGGTACGCCTCCGGCCCGTGCCCGAGATGCTCGCGGTAGATGGCACGGATGTCGCTGCCGCAGATCGAGGACGCCTTCATGGCCAGCACCACCTGCCCCGGACCGGGCCGAGGGACCTCGAGAGTGATGTGCCGGACCGTGCTGTTGCCCGGCAGCACGACGCCGTTCATGGTGGTCATCGATGTTCCTCCTGGTCAGCGGCCATCCCGAACTTACCGGCCCACCCGCGCCTCGCGGCCGAGCACCCGGACGACATCGCCGGGACGCAGCTGGCGGCCCCGGCGCACGTCCACCTGGCCGTTGACCGTCACGTCGCCGGAAGCGATCAGGATCTTGCCCTCGCCACCGGTGTCGATGAGATCGGCGAGTTTGAGGAACTGACCGAGTCTGATCGTGTCGCCACCGATGGACACCTCGCGCATGCGACCCATCATGCCGAAATCCCGGATAGAAAATCGGGGTGTTGTTGAACCGATCGGCGCGCCGATCCGAACTACCCGTCGTGAGGCACCTCGTGAAGGCCCGCCGTGCGGGCGTCCTGGCCGTCGTCGCCGCCGCCGGCATGCTGGCCGTGGCGGGTCCCGCCGTCGCCGGTCCCGCCGTGGCCGATGTCTCGGTCAGCCCGACGAGCGCCGAGCAGGGCAGCGGCGCCAACCTGACGTTCCGCGTCAACAACCCGGCGCGGAGTGCGATCACCCGGGTGACGCTGGTGTTGCCGCCCGACAGCCCGGTCGCCGAGGTCTACCCGCTCTCGGTGGACGACTGGGCGCCGCAGATCACCCAGCAGAAGCTGACCAAGCCGCTGACCACGATCCACGGCGGCACGCCGGTCACCATCACCGCCAAAGACATCACCTGGATCGCGATGCCAGGCAAGGCCATCGCGCCCGGCCGGTACGCGGACCTGGGCATAGCGCTGGGACCGCTGCCCACGCTGAGCCAGATGCGGTTCACAGTCCAGCCGACGTACGCGGATGGCGCGTCCGGTCCGGTGTCGCCGGTGCTGCTCACACTGACGCCCGCCGCGCCCGGTGCGGCAGCGGCGGGACACGCCGGTCACGGAGGCGCACCGGCCGCCGGTACCGCTGCCGGCGGCAGCGACTCCGAGGACGCGGCGTTCGCGGCCGTCGTCGCGCAGGCCGAGCGGGGGCCGAGCTGGTGGTCGATCCTGGGCTGGATCGCGGCGGCGCTGGCCGGGATCGGCGCGGTCGTGGCGATCCTGCGGGGGCGCCGGAAGCCGGCGCCCGACCGCGGCGCGGATGAGGACACGGACGTCACCGGCTCGGACGACGTCGCCGCGGAGACGGAGCCCGTGGCCGCGGGTACCGGCGCCGCCAAGCTGCGCGCCTCCTCGTGGCGGTACCACGACGATTCATAGGAGAGGCTCCCCGCGCAGGTGGGCGCGGGTTGTCGTGCAATGCGCGTGGGGCGCGGAACACGACGGGCGGGTGGGGTCCAGGGCACGACCCACGACCTGCGCACGGCGGGGCGGGAAGGTTCGGCTTCCCGCCCCGGCTGTGCTTTGCCGGTTCGCTAAATGCCGGATATACCAGCTTCGCCACCTTTGCGGCCATGGCCCTTGTCGCATCGGCGTACCAACGTGAACCTTCCGCACCCTGCGCTGCGTAAGGTTCAGTCAGACGCCCAGGACGCCGGTCGGAGGACACACGGACCATGGACAACGCCCCGCAGATCGCGCAGGAGCGCAGCGCCCCACCTGCCACTCTGATCATCTTCGGCGCCTCGGGCGACCTCACCCGGCGCAAGCTGATTCCCGCAGTCGAGAGCCTGGCCCGGCACCGCCGCTTGCCCCACGAGTTCGCCCTGATCGGCGTCGCCCGGACCGCGATGAGCGACGAGCAGTTCGTCGAACGGGCGCTGGGCGAGCGCGGCCTGCAGGGCATGCCGCAGCTCGAGGGCGGAATCAGGTACGTATCGGGCGGCTACGACGACCCGGAGACGTACAAGCAGCTCGCCGAGGTGCTGGACGAGCTGGACGAGCGCCGCGGCACCGCGGGTAACCGGCTCTTCTACCTCTCCACGCCGGCCGAGGCATTCGAGCCGGTGATCAACGGCCTCGCCGGGGCGGGTTTGAATCACGCCCGCGAAGGCTCGTTCACCCGGCTCGTCATCGAGAAGCCGTACGGAAAGGATCTGACCACGGCCCGTGCGCTGGACGCGACCGTGCACGCCGTGTTCGACGAGCCCCAGGTTTTCCGGATCGACCACTACCTGGGCAAGGACACGGTCCAGAACGTGATCGCGCTGCGCTTCGCGAACTCGATCTTCCAGCCCATCTGGGACCGCACCTGGATCGACCACGTGCAGATCACGGTCGCCGAGACGCTCGGCGTCGGCACCCGGGGAAGCTTCTACGAGAGCGCCGGCGCGATGCGCGACATCGTCCAGAACCACGTGCTGCAGGTGCTCGCGCTGGCGTTGATGGAGCCGCCGGCCTCGTTCGACGCCGAAGGGCTGCGCAACGAGAAGGTCAAGCTACTGCAGGCGATCCGGCTGCCCACCCACCGCGACATCGCCGACCTCGCGGTACGCGGCCAGTACACCCGCGGCGGCACGCGCGACGACCTGATGGCGGGCTACCGCGAAGAGGCGGGCGTGGACCCGCTGTCGCGCACCGAGACGTACGCGGCGATGCGGCTCAACGTCGACAACTGGCGGTGGGCCGGCGTGCCGTTCTACGTGCGTACCGGCAAGCGGATGCCGGCCCGGGTCACCGAGGTCGCGCTGCAGTTCCAGCGGCCCCCGCACCTGCCCATCCCGACCAACCAGCTCACCGAGCTGGAGGCGGACGCGCTGATCCTGCGGATCCAGCCCAACGAAGGCATCTCGCTGCGGTTCGGGGCCAAGGTGCCCGGCCATTCGTTCCGGGTCCGGACCGCGAGCATGGATTTCTCGTACGACAAGACGTTTCGCGAGGAGTCGCCGGAGGCGTACGAGCGGTTGCTGCTCGACGCCCTGCTCGGCGACCCGACGCTGTTCATCCGCACCGACGAGGTCGAGCAGTGCTGGCGGATCGTGGACCCGATCATCGAGCACTGGGCCAACGACCCGTCGCCGATCCCGACCTACGAGGCGGCCTCGTGGGGACCCGCGGACGCCGACCGCCTCATCGGCCGCAGCGGCCGGAAGTGGAGGAGCGAACTCTAGGCCGGCGCTGACCTTGCCCTGAGCGTTGCCAACGCCCGGTCGGCGTGCTCGTCCATGTTCCGCTCGTTGTGGATCACGTCGAGCACCCGACGGTCGGTGTCGATGACGAACGTCATCCGGCGGGTGCTCAGCGCGCCGAGCGGCAGGCGCCTGCGCACCCCCATGGCGGCCGCGACCGTGCCGTCGGCGTCCGACAGCAACGGGTAGTCGAAGTCGTGCAGGTCGGAGAACTGCCGCTGCTTGTCGACGGGGTCGCGGCTGATCCCGACACGCTGGGCGCCCGCCGCGGCGAACTCGGCGCCCAGGTCGCGGAAGTGGCAGCTCTCGGCCGTGCAGCCGCTGGTCATCGCGGCCGGATAGAAG
Source organism: Actinoplanes sp. (assembly GCA_036001925.1). Classification (GTDB taxonomy): domain Bacteria; phylum Actinomycetota; class Actinomycetes; order Mycobacteriales; family Micromonosporaceae; genus Actinoplanes. The sequence continues at coordinate 24,926 of DASYTU010000049.1, read as the reverse complement.
AACAGCACCACCGGGCCGCCGGCAAGCAGCTCGCTGAGCCGGCGCGGAGTACCGGTCTGATCCGGCAGCTCGAAGTCATCGACGAGATCGCCTATATCGATTGGCACGCCACCAACGCTACCGCCCGCCAGGAACCGCCTGGATCTCGCCCACACGAGGGGCGCGAAACCATCGAATACTGTGTAACCAGTCGTTTACCCCCGCCCCCGCTCCCCACATGAAAGCGACATCGCCATGCAGGTCTCGGTCGCGCACCGCCCGCCCAACACGGCCGTACTGACCCTGCGCGGCTCCCTCGACATCGACACCGCGCCGTCGCTGAAGGCGAATCTCAACCGGCTCGTGGAGCGGCCCAGTCCGCGCGTGGTCGTCGACATGTCCGGCCTCGATTTCTGCGACTCGATGGGCGTCGGCGTGCTGGTCACCGCTCACGGCCGGGCGATGGAGCGGGGTGGCTGGGTCCGGCTGGCCGCGCCGTCGGGCTTCCTGCGCCGGCTGCTGGACACGCTGGGGCTGACCGGTTACCTGTCGCTGCACCACGACGTCGAGGCCGCCCTCAACGAGTGAGCGGCATGACCGACTGCACCGAGCGCAGCGAGGGCCAGGAGGGCATGCCCAGCCAGCTCGGCAGGCGGTGGCGCCTGCCGCTCAGTCCGGTCAGCTGGTCACACCGAACGCGATCCGGCCCAGCGTGTCCTCGGTGCCGGTGAACCCCTCCGCGGGCAGGAACGCGTCTTCGCCGAAGTCGACGTCCGGGTCGTCCGCCGTGCCGCCGACCCCGTCCGGCCCGACCCCGAACAGCGTGTCGAAGCCCGCGCCGCCGGCGTCCATGATGTTCGCCCGTTCGTCGACGTTGTCGGTGTGGAAGTTGCCGAAGAAGTGTCCGCTCTCATGCGCGATCACGTTGCCCAGCGCGTGGCCGATGAACGCGATCCGGTCGCTTTCCGGCGTCAGGTAGGTGTTCAGCGACGCCTGGCCGCCCGCCGGCTCACTGAGCACGTCGAGCAGGACGAGCGCGGTCTCCTCGGTCTCGAAGTTGCCCGGGTCGATGCTCTGCGCGATGCCGATCGTGTCGATGCCGGACTCTGCGATCGTGCCGCCGACGACGACACGGCTGACGTTCGGCTTGCCCCACGGGTCCGGGTCGTCCTTGCTGTTCAGGATCTTCAGCTTGAACCGGCTGTTGAGACCGCTGTCGATCATGTCCTGCTTGATGCTCTCGGTGACCCCGGCGACGACCGCGTCGATCAGCGCGTCCCGGTCCGCGTTGGTCAGGCCCCACTTGGCCACGAACGCCGAGAACGGGCTGAGCTGCACGTTGCCCGTACCGCCCCAGACGCCGGTGTTGACGCGTGCCCCGTCGAAGTCCAGGAACAGCGTCTGGGTCGGCTTGGCGCCCTGCAGCGGCGGACGGTACCCCTCGACGGTGATGTCGTAGGAGCCGCTGCCGGCCGCGACGCCGACGTAGTGCCAGCCCGGCTTCGTCGCCACGTAGTCGGTGACCGCCTTCCCGCCGCCGGGCAGCGGCGAGTCCATCGGATAGATGAACGACGCGTCCTGCTCCGATCCGTGCACCTCGCGCGGCGTGGTGTCGTACACCGTCAGGTATGTCGCCGAGCCCGCCACCGAAGCGCCGATCACGTCGCCGGCCTTGAGCTTGACCGCGAAGAAGTCGGTGTCCACCACACCCGCCGTGATGGTGACGGTGTACGGGCCCTCACTGCCGCCGCCCGTGCCGAGCGCCGGGTCGAACGGGTCGATCGGGATGCCGCGGTATCCGACCACCGCCGCGTAATACGTGCCCGACGCGGGCGCCTTGTACTGCAACCGGCTGTCCAGGCCGCTGAAGTCGTCGTTGGACGCGAGCAGGTTCCCGGCGGTGTCGTAGAGCAGGACCACGGTGTCCAGCAAGCCGGTCGGGGTCGCGGTCGTCACCGTGATCACGTCACCGGCGTCCGCCGTGAGCTTGTAGAAGTCGTAGTCGTTGGTGCCCGTGCCGGCGGAGCCGTGCGGTCCGTCGCCGACCGTGCCGGTGGTCGTGGCGCCGCGGCGGAACGTGCTGATCCCAGTGTCGGCCGCGAGCGGGATCGCCCCGTCGTCCTCGGTGCTGGGCGAGATCGAGGTGATCGTGATCTGCTCGTTGTCCAGGCTGCCGAGGATCCGGATCTTCGGGGCCTTGTTCGCGCCCGTACCGAAGTCGCCGATCTGCTGTGCGGTGGCCGGAGTGTCGTTGGAGCCGGACGTGCCGTCGGGCTCGTCCTCGTCGACGGCGATGGGTGCGGCGGTGGCCACCTTGAGCGCCGGCGAGTTGCTGGCGGCCAGCGCCTTGAGGCGCGCCGCGGCCTTGGCACTCGCCTGGCCCTTGAGATATTTCGCCCAGCCGGCGTAGTCGACCTTGGTGGCGTCGGGCACGAGGGCCAGGAACGGGTTGGGGCCGGCCGGCTTGGCGCCGGCAGCGGCCTTGGCGGCCACCCCGACCCCGGCGACCAGTGACGCCTCCTGCCCGGCGTTCGGTCCCGGATCCGCGTTGGGCGGTGCGGCGTGCGCGGTGCCCTGCGTGAGCGCGAGCCCGAGCACGATCGCCCCGATGATCGCGATGCTTCGTCGCATCAGGTCTCCCCCTTCAGCCGCGTCCTCGTTCCCCGCCACGGACGGCATACGCGACGCTACTGAAGAGAGTGATCGATATCTAGGGCGATCAATGGGTGTCGACGGGTGCTACCTGGACTGCACCCGGTCCAGGGCGGCCACCGCCGCGCCGCGGGCGCCGGCCATGTCGAGGTCCGGCACCAGCGCGAAGGTGGCCACCTCGATCTGCTCCCGGCGCAGCTGGGTGTGCTCGCGCACGGTGTTGAGGAACCATTGCCGGAACTTCGGTGCGGCCTCGACCACGCCGCCGCCGAGGAAGTACGCGTCCGGGTCGGTGAAGTTCGCGGCGATGGTGAACAGCTTGCCGATCGCCTTGGCCTGCTGGCCGAACACGGCGAGTGCGAGCGGGTCCTCCTTCTCGCCGTAGGAACGCAGCAGCTTCGCGGCCTTGTCGATCGGCTCCTGGGCCAGCGGGTGGTCCGGGAACCTGGCCAGCCAGTACGGCAGCAGGTTCTTCTTGATGCCGGTCAGCGAGGCGACGCTCTCCACGTCCCCCTCGAACCCGCAGTTGCACTGCGGCATCGGCTGGTCGTCCTCGAGCACACCCTGCAGCGGGATCTGCACGTGGCCGAGTTCGCCCGCCATGCCGGCCGCGCCGCTGACCACCCTGCCGCTCTCCACCACGCCACCGCCCAGGCCGGTGCCGACGATCGCGGCCACCGACGACCGCCCCATCGCGTCCGGACCGAAGTGCCGGTGGTGGGCGTAGAGCGCGGCCGCGTTCGCGTCGTTGTTGTAAATCACCGGCAGGCCGATCCGCTGCTCGAGCGCGCCACGGATGTCGAAGCCGTGCCAGGAGACCTGCGAGAAGTTCGTCGCGCCCTTGGACGAGATGACGCCGTCGGCGCTGGCCGGGCCGGGCGTGTCCAGGCCCACCGCGCGCACCAGCGTCAGCGGCGTGCTGGTCATCGTCAGGATGTCGGTGAACGCCGCGGCCAGCTGCTCGACCGCCGACTCGGGGCCCTCCTGAACCAGGCTGAGATTCTCGACCAGTTGATCGACGAGGAAGCGACCCGTCGCATCCAGCACGGTGGCGTTGTTGCATGTGCCGCCGTTGTCGAGGCCCACCACTACCCACGACGCGGGCGTGCGTACCGTCTCTGTGTGATCCACGCCACGAGCGTACGTCCGCCCATCGGGCGTTGGAAACGGGAGCCGGACGATTTGAGGCAACCGCTACGGCACCGGCCGTTCACCCTGGGCCCGTACGCTGAAGGCTGATGGACGAGGCGGTGCTCACCAACGGCCACGTCGTGCTGGATGCGGCTCGAGACGATGGCTTCGCGTCGCTGCGCCTGCCCGCCCGGCCCCGGGCCGAGCGCTACGAGTTGGGCCGCCGCCTCCGCGAACGCGCGCCGCGGTCGGACCTCGCGTACTGGACGCCGGCGGACGACCGGGTCGATCCGGTGCAGCAGCTCATCAGCGCCCACGAGGGTCGGGTGCCGTGGCTCATCCCGATCCGCGTCGGCCGGATGGTGGCGTCCCCGTACGCGTTCCTGCGCGGCTCGGCCAACATCATGGCCGACGACTTCGCCGGGCTGCCCGCCACCGGTATCACGCCGGTGATCTGTGGCGACGCCCACCTGGGGAACTTCGGGTTCTACGCCTCCCCCGAACGCGAGCTGGTGTTCGACCTCAACGACTTCGACGAGGCCCACCCCGGCGCGTGGGAATGGGACCTGCGGCGGCTCGTCACCAGCGTGTACGTGGGCGGCCGGCAGAACGGCTTCCGCGAGAGCGCGTGCGCCGACGCGGTCACCCACTGCGTCGCGGAGTACCGCGAGCAGATCGGCCACCTCGCCGCCCAGCCGCTGCTGGCCCGGTCGTTCGACCGGCTGGACGTGGATCGGCTGCGGGCCGCCGCCACCCGGGCGAGCTTCCGGGAGGAGATCGAACGCGCCGCCCGCCGCGCCCGCCGCCGGACCAGCGACCGCGCGCTCCCCCGGTTCACCGAACAGCGGGACGGCGGCGCCCGCCTGGTCGAGGAGCCGCCGCTGATCACCCGCCCGAGCGAGGCCGAGTACGACCAGCTGGCCGAGGCGCTGGACGGCTACCTGAACACGCTGCCGCCGCACTGGGCACGCATCCTCGCCGGGTACCGGATCGTGGACATCGCGCACAAGGTGGTCGGCGTGGGCTCGGTCGGGTTGCGCGCGTACGTGGCGCTGTGCGAAGGCAGCAGCCCCGACGACGTGGTGTTCCTGCAGCTCAAGCAGGCCCGGCGATCGGTGGTGGCGCGGCACCAGCACGGCGACGCGGCCTGGCACCGGCACCAGGGTCAGCGTGTGGTGGAGTACCAGCAGGCGCTGCAGACGGTCAGCGATCCGCTGCTGGGCTGGACCACGGTCGGCGACGAGCAGTTCTACGTCCGCCAGTTCCGCGACATGAAGGGCGCGATCCTGGTCGAGGACATCGACGCGGGCGCGCTCGGCGACTATGCCGGGATCTGCGGTTACCTGCTCGCCAAGAGCCACGCCCGGACCAGCGGCGCGTCCATGATCGCGGGGTACATCGGCAGCAGCGACAAGCTCGACCAGATGCTGTGCCGGTTCGCCCGGACGTACGCCGACCAGGTCGAGGCCGATTACGAGAAGCTGGTCGACGCCGTCCGCCGCGGCATGCTGCCAGCGGTCCCGGCGTGAAGCCGGCTCACTGATAGCTGACCAGCTCCGGCACCGGTTTGAACCTGAGCACCTCCGCCGGGCCGTACCGCTTGATGTCCTCGTCGTAGAACAGCTTGTATCCCATGTGGAACTGGTGGGGCCGGCGCAGCCGGTTCCAGGTGGCGTCCTTCTCGCTCCGGGTACCGAAACCGTCGACGTGTTGCACCATCGCAAGGCCGGGACGCTGCCGCACCTGCTGCACGTCGGGCAGCATCGACGCGCGGAATTGGTGCAGTACGAACAGCTTCTGCGGTAGCCGGTGCTGGGCGACCAACCCCGACACGTACGCGGAGACGCTGTTGACCTCGGCCGCGCGGACCGTGCCGATGGTCTTGCCGGGCACCTTGCCGGCGGGCATCCGCCACTCCGGGTCGAGTGCGATCCCGACGTGCGGCTGGATCAGGAACCGCTCGAGCTGCCGGGCCTGCGGCAGGAAGTTCCCGCGACCGGGCTGCAGGTCGAGGATGACCAGCACCTTGTTGCGGCGCGCCTGATCCACATACCGCTGGATCTTGGCAATGTCGATCATCTGGCTGTAGTCGCCGTCCTTGCCCGGACCGGCCTGGGCGACGCTCGCGATCAGCTCGTAGGCCACCTGGATCTTGCGCCCGCCGGCGAAGCCGCGGGCGGCCGTGCGCAGCTTCGGGAGCATCGCGTCGGGGCTGCCCTCGCCGAGGACGCCGAGCGTGGGATTGCCGGCGGTGCCGTAGTAGGCGACGACCCGGTACGCCGGGAAGATCATGGTGCCGCCGAGCGGGAGCTGCGCCGGTTTCGGTTGCGGCTGATGCGACGGCGCGGGCGCCGATGTCGCCGCGGCGCTCGGCTGCGGCGCGGCGGCGGCGGCGTCGAGGCCGGGGCGGTCGGTGCTGCATCCAGCCAGGGCGACCAGAGCCAGAGCCGCGACCGTACGGCGGGCAGATCGGTGCACTTCGACCCCTCCTCCTGGGCAACCCGGGCCACGTTACAAGACCCCGGGGACCGGCGCGCGAAAGCTGACACGCGGGCCGGGTAGCGTGAGCGGGGTGAGCAGTCTCGAGGCAGATCCCGAGGTCGGCCGGCCGCCTACGTCGGTGGAGCCGGCGCCGTCGACGGAGCTGCTCGAGGGGGCGGCGGTGGCGCTCGGCGGGCCGCGCGGCATCGGCGTCACCCGCACGCTGCCCAACCGGCGCCGGCGCATGGTGGGCGCATGGTGCTTCCTCGACGCGTACGGGCCGCACGACCTCGACGGAACGGCGGGCATGCGGGTCGGGCCGCACCCGCACACCGGGCTGCAGACCGTGAGCTGGCTGGTCTCCGGCGAGATCCTGCACCGGGACAGTCTCGGCAACGTGCAGGAGATCCGGCCCGGCCAGCTCAACCTGATGACGGCGGGGCGCGGCATCGCGCATGCCGAGGAGACGCCGGCTCGACATTCCGGCGTGCTGCAGGGCGTACAGCTGTGGGTGGCCCTGCCGGGCGGGGACCGCGACCGGCCCCCGGCGTTCGACTATCACGCGGATCTGCCGGTGGTCGCCGACGGAGGCCTGACCGCGACCGTGTTGATGGGAGAGCTGGCCGGGGCGACATCGCCGGCCCGGTGCTACACACCGCTGGTGGGCGCGGAGATCACGCTGTCCGCCGGGTCCGAGGCCCAGCTGCCGCTGCGACCCGATTTCGAGTACGCGGCCCTGGCGCTGGACGGCGCGCCCACGGTGGACGGTACGACGCTGAAGCCGGGCCCGCTGCTCTACCTGGGCGACGGGCGGTCGTCGCTGCGATTGGCCGCCGGATCGCCTGCCCGGGTGCTGCTGCTCGGCGGGGAGCCGTTCGCCGAGCGCATCGTCATGTGGTGGAACTTCGTGGCCCGCGACCACGACGAGATCGTGGAAGCGCGCGCGGACTGGGCCGAGTTCGCGGGCGAGGGCGGCCGGTTCGGCCGGGTGCGCGGCTACGACGGCGACCCGATACCGGTGCCACCCATGCCGATCACGCGGCTCGTGCCGCGTGGCCGCGTGCGCTGAGCCACCCTTCGATGATCCACTTTCCGGTTTCCTTGACGCTCGCCGAGTCCGGGCGGATTGTCGAGGTGTAACACCTCGCGCGCGGCCTAAGGAGCCTGCCGTGGATCTCCTCGATGTGGGCAGGTTCGTCCTCATCATCATCACCCCGACCCTGATCGGCGCTACGGTCATCACCGCGCCGCGGTGGTGCGCGGCGATCGCGCGTGCGTGGCCCGAGCGTGGCTCCCGCGGGCCCGAGCCCGCCGGGCCGCCGATCGAGCAGCTCGCCGTAGACCTGCGACGGTTGCTGCGGCTGCATGGGGAATTGACCGCATCGGCCCACCTGGCGCTGCGGGCGCACCGGCTGTGGGCGATCGAGGCCGCCATCGGCGTACGGGCCATCGAGGCGGCCCGAGCCCTCGACGTGCCGCACCGCGAGCCGGAGATGCCCGGGGCGCTCAACCACGACGAACTCCGCGCTCTGCTCTACGCGCTCGGCGATGCGGGATTGGTGCTGCCGGCGAAGGTGGGACCGTTCACGAGCGACGGCCCTCTGTAGATCGTTCCCCTTTGGATCACTGGCGGGCGGGGGTCGTTCGCTAAGGGTCGGAAACGGCGGCGAGGTGCACCTCGCCGCCGTTCCTTATCCCGACCGGCGGGCTTACAAGCGGGGGCGTCGGCCGCCGGTCGGGGAGTTCAGAGTGTCCAGAGTCCAGGCGTCCAGGCGGCGCGGAGCCATCCGGAACGCAGCGTGGACGGCGCCGAGGTCGAGGCGCGGCATGATCCGCTCCCTTCGCTCGGCGGCGGACGTTCACGAATGCGGACCGGCGCTGCCGCGTCGACCCGCACATCCACCGTGGCATCCGGAAGGCCCGTGATCCGCGACTACGGACAGTGTCCTTCGCCACTCCCACCCACCCACGATGGAAAGTGGTATTCACCGTTCGAGCGTCACCCGCATTTCTTGACTTCCTCAGCGGGCCATTAAGAATTGCTTAATTTCTCCGCGCGGGTAACGATCCGGAACGGTCCACGACATTGGCCGGTCGCCATTGTTTTGGTAACTGTCGGTCCCTCGCCGCCGACGACGCGTACTTCCTGTTCGCAGATGTGAACCGTAAGGCGCCGGCGTCCGTACTATCTGTTGACGGCCCCCTCCCGGCGGCCCCCGGCACCGGCCCGGCCCACGGCGCCGAGGCCCCTGGGGGGAGGGTAGAGCGCTTCCACAGACGGTGGCGCGCTTCGCAATTCCGTGGTTAGCCTTCCATCTCGACCGCGTGGGAGGGGACGCGCGGGCGCGAAGGGACGACGACGGCGAGCGATGGAGGGGGCGCCGGATGCGGCAACGGGACGGCGGATCGCTCCCCTGCCGCAACGTCGTGCTCGGGGCCGCATCATGAGTTTCGAGGACGACGAATACTGGGAGTCGGAATACTCGGACCGGCCCCCGGTTTCGTATGCCGACAACACGGCAATCGCGCGTGACCGCTATGCCGCGCGACGTCCTGCGCCGGCCGATCCCCTTTCGCCACACCGCCGGCCGCCCGAGTCCGGGAAAACCTGGGACGACGATGACGGCGAGCCCTCCGTACCGGATCGCGGCTTTGCCCAGCCCGCGGCACCGGATCCCGGCGTCGACGAGCTCGCCGCTCGCCGCAAGCGACGGGGAGTCGGCCGCCGAGGGTCACCGAAGCGGCAGCGGCCCGTCCAAGAGGGCTTCGACTCAGAGCGGCCCGGGTGGCTCGACGACCCCGACTTCGTCCCGATCGACGTGTCCGGCCCGGACCTCGCGGGACCGGAGTCGGCCGTCCTGGACTTCAACCGGCCCGAGCTCGGTGCCAACTTCGATGTCCCGGACTTCGCCGGATCCGGCCGCCAACGCGGCGCGGAAGGGTGGCCACGCCGTAGCGCGCCCCGGGTCGAGGAGGACGACTGGGACGACGAGATCGATGAGCCATACGACCACCGCGCCGGCATGGACCGCCGCTCGACCGTCCGCGGCCTCGACGGCTACGTCCCGCCGGCGGACGACTTCGGCGAACTGGACGACTTCGGCGAACTGGACGACCAGGAGTTCGAGCGGCCGGTCCGGCCGGCTCGCGGCGGCCGCCCGCGAGACCGGCGCCGGCGGCCGGCATCGCGCGACGCGCGCGAGGCGAACCAGCCGTCGCGGCACACCGGCCGTCCAGCGACCGGCCGCGCTCAGGTGCCACAGCCACGCGCCGACGAAGCTTTGGACGGCGACCAGCGGTCCGGCACCGACGACTTCGGCGTCGACCAGGAGTTCGGGTACGACGAACGACCGGTTGCCCGAGGGCGGGTCGCACCGCCGCCGCGCCGCCGCGAGTCTCCATCCGATCCTGCGGCCTTCACCGGCGCTGGCTCCTTCCCCGAGTCTTTCGCCTACCCTGAGTCGTTCGATGACTCCGGCGCCTTCGGCGATGCCGACGGCGTGCCCGATCTATATCGGCGCCCCCGCGACGAGCGGGGCCCGGACGACTCGTGGCGGAACCGGGAGCGGTCCGACACACGTACCGGCGCCGAGCCGAACGCGGGACGCCCCTGGCAGGACAGCCCGTGGCCCGACGGCGGCGGCGACCGCGACGGCCGGTTCGGGGACGTGGCCTCCGGCGACCGGTCCGGCAGTGCGCCGGAACCGGCGGATCGCCGATCTGCGGCCGCCGCAGCCTCGAGCGGGGTCGAGATGGCCGGTGACGGTCCCGGTCCGGTCGGGAATGAGACGGACGGCGACGGACCGCGCGTCGCGAGCCGCGCCACTCCGCCGGTCCAGCCACGGATAGTGAGCAAGGCGAGCCCGTCACCCGCGCCCAAGGTGATCAAGAGGGCGGACCCGTCGCCGAAGCCACGGGTCGTCAGCGTCCAGCCGCAGACGGTCCAGCCGAAGGTCGTAGCGCCTGGGGGGCCGACCTCGCCGGCTGCCCCGGCCTCACCGGCGGCCGGGGCCGGTCCATCCACCCCGGCCGCTCCGCCGGCAGCCGAGGTCCGTCCGGCCGTACCGAGCACTCCCGCGACCGGTTCCACCACTCCCCCGGCAGGTGCGGCCATCCCCAGCACTCCTCCTGCCGAGGGGGCGGCCCTCTACACAGGCCTCCAGGCACGCGGGGCCGGCGCGGCCGTCCCCAGCACTCCTCCGGCGGATGGGGCGGCAGCCTCCACGGCTTCCCCGGTAACAGCGGCAGGTCGCGCTGCTCCTTCCGAGGCCGGCACGCCGGCCGAGATCACGACGCGGGAGATCCGCAGGCCGGACGCACCCGTGAGCCCCACCGCTACGGGCGACCTGGCCACCCGCTCCGGCCAGCCACCGTCCGCTCGCCCCGCACCCGATCCGGCGACGAGGAACAACCCATCATCGTCGTCTCGTCCCACGCCGGCCGGCGCGGGCGATCCGGCGGCCGCGCCGTCGCTCGATCGGACCCGAGGTGCGCGCCCCTCGGCCGGGCGGCCTCGGGTCGCCGCGGTGGCGCCCGACGGCTCGTCCGGCGAATCGTGGGAGCTCGACGAACTGCCGCCGATCCCGGGCCCCCGTCCCGTGCCGTCCCGCACTACCGTGCCGCTGGACCCGGCGCGCGAGGGCCGACCCCCGATCGTGCCGTCCGTGCCGCAGGGCCCGTCGCCGCGCGACGGCCGGCCCCCGACTTCCCCGTCCGCTCAGGGAGCGCAGCCACGTGACGGCCGGCCGCCGATTGCTCCTTCCGCGCCACCGGGCCCCCAGCGGCGCGACGGCCGGCCTCCGGTCGCTCCGTCCTCGCCGGCCGCATCCGGTGTTGCCCAGGTCGTTCCGTCGACGATCCCTCGTCCCGGCAGCGGATCGCCGCCGCCGCGGCCCATCGTTCCGGCCCCCGCTCCGCCGCCACCACCGATCCCCGAGCCGGCCGCTCCCCGGTCGGCGCCTCCGGCCCCGGCCGCGCAAGGTCCGGGACCGGTGCCGAGGTCACCGTCGATGCCAGCCGAGCGGTCGCTGCCGCCGGGGTCGATGCCGACCGCCGATCTGCGCCGGCGACCGCGGTCACCGCAGCCTCATGCCGTGCCGCCACCGGTGTCGCCCCCAGAGGTCGACCCGCGCGTCGAGCCGACGCCGATCAACGGGTACCCGGCCACCCACGCGGCGGATCCGTTCGTGGCGCAGCCGGCACCGCGCGCGCCCAACCCGGGCGAGGGCCGCGCAGCACCCCCGACACCACATGCGCCCCACCCACGCGGCGGCCAGGCCACGCCCCCGGCGCCGGGTGGACCCGCCGAGGCGGGCGCCTCGCCGGACGCCAGGCAGGCGCGGCGCCGGACGACCGCGGCCGACGCGAACCCGGCGCCGATCGCCAAGCTGGCGATCTCCGGGCCGGACACGGAGCCTCGGCGGTACGCCGACGCCGACATCGGCGACGGCTGGTTCACCACGAAGCAGGCCAAAACGACGCCCGCGGAAGCTTCCGACGGCTCCGTCAGTAGATCGGCGGTCGCGGAGGCAGGGGCGGGCTCGGCTGGGATTCCGGGTCCGGACGCCCGGGTGATGATCGGCACCACGGCCGGGCGCGAGGCGCCGGCCGGACACGAGCCCGCGGGCGGACACGAGCCCACGGCCGGACTCGAGCCCACGGCCGGACACGACCCGGCAGCGGGCCGCGACGCGGCGGCCGTGCACCACCCGGCACCTGGCCGCGACGCGGTGGCCCGACACGACCCGGCACTTGGCCGCAACGGGACGGCCGGACGAGACGCCACCCGGGCGACGACTGGGCCGCGCGCTGCCGCCGCGGACGCCCCAGCGGCCGAGGTTGCGGCATCTGAGCCCGATGGTCAGCTCGCGGACGGCCGCGAGACGTCTGGGGAGCGTTCCAGCGTCGTCATCAGCGTCGACATCACCGGCCTGCTCAACGGGATGACCGCCGAGCAGGCGATCATCGTGCCCCGCGACCGTTCCGCCGCCGAGCCGCCGCCCGGCCGGCCGAACCAGCCACACGGCGACGGCCGCCACCCCGACCAACTCCACCAGGACCGGGACCAGCAGGACGACACCGGCGTACCGACCGGCCATGCTGGCGAACGGAGCGACCAGTCCGGCCACGACGAGGTATCCGCGTCCTCGTTGATGCCTGGCCCCGTGCCCGCCGAGCCGACCCCGCCGGTCCGTCCTCTGACGCCGCTCACCGCCGCGGACCTCGAGGCCATCCGCTGGCGACTCGACGGCGCGACGCTGCGCGAGGTCGTCGACGACCGGGAAGCGCTGCGCGAGCTCGGCGTCCGCCTCGACGAGCCGCTCAGCGAGGAAGCGGACCACGTCGCCCGCGCCGGCGTGCTCAGCGTCCGCGCGGAGGTGTACCGGCTGCTCGGCGAGCTGGGCTTGGCTGCGGCCGCCAGCCGGCTGGCGCTGGCGCATGCCGAGTCCGCGCAGAATGTGCAGGCCGTCGTCATCGCCGAGGCCGAGCTGGCCCACGTGCTGCGGCTGCGGGGCGACTTCGCGGAGGCGGACCGGCTGTTCGAGGAGGCGGCCAGTTCCGAGGCCCCGGAGCGGCTCCGCAGCGTGGTGCACGAGAACGCCGGCCGCAGCTGCTTCGACCAGGGCCGGCACATGGAAGCGCTGGACCACTTCGCCCGCGCGATCCGGCTTGGCTCGCCCGATGACCTGGATCTCGCCGAACGCATCGAGGTCTGCCTCGAGGCGGTCTATATCCACGTGTTGCGCGACGGCTGGGGCCCGTACCCCCGGTTGCGCAGCGAGATCCTCGGCCAGGCCCGGCTCGCGAAGCCGGCGCCCGACGGACCTCCACGCAGCCCGGGGCCGGAGCGGAAAGACTAGGCGAGTGAAGCACGCCGCCACGATCGAGATCTTGGAATCCGTGGACGCCATATATCGCCCGCATTCCTCCGGTCAAGCCACCAGCCCTGGCTTCTCAACCGGCCGGGGGCGCCGCAAACTGCTCACGGCGTCCCATCGTCACGCCCAGACTCGCCAGGCTCACCAGCACCAGCGCGGCGATCTCGCGCAGCCCGAGCCGCTGGTGCAGCACGAGCAGGCCGGCGAGCGCGGCGGCGGCTGGCTCCAGGCTCATCAGGACGCCGAACACGCGGGTCGGGATGTGCCGTAGCGCGTTGATCTCCAGCCCGTACGGCAACACCGACGAAAGCAGGGCGACCGCGATGCCGCCGACCAGGAGGACCGGCCCGTCCACGACGGCGGCGGCGCCCCGGGCACCGAACGGCAATACGATCAACGCCGCCACGGCCAGCGACACGGCGAGCCCGCTGGTGCCCGGGACGAGGCTGCCCAACCGGGCGCTCAGCACGATGTAGCCGGCCCAGCACGAGCCCGCGATCAGCGCGAGCGCGAGCCCACTGAGGGGCGCCGCGCCGCCCGAGTCAAGGCCGAGCAGCGCCACCCCCGCCGCCGCCAGCACCGCCCACAGCGCCTCGAGCAGCCGACGGGTCTGCACCAGCGCCAGCAGCAGTGGGCCCATGAACTCGACCGTGACCGCCGTTCCGAGCGGAACGGTCCGCAGCGACAGGTAGAAGATCAGGTTCATCCCGGCCATGACCACGCCGAGCAGCGCGGCGGCCCACCAGGCCGCCGCGGACCACGCGCGGATCCGGGGGCGGAAGACCAACCCGAAGACCGACGCCGCGATGCCCAGGCGTAACAGCGTGACGCCCGCGGCGCCCAGGTCGTCAAAGAGGGTACGGGCAACCGCGCTCCCGAACTGCGCGGACGCGATGGAGGCCAAGACGAGCAGCGCCGGCGGTATCCGCGGCCGGCCGCCCGTGCGGACGGGTTCCCGGTCCGTACCGACGCCCAAGGCGCGGCCGCGGTCGGAGTCGCTCATTCGGTGTGGAGGGCCACGACCGGGTCGAGCCGGCCGGCCCGCTGGGCCGGGACGACCCCGAAGATGATGCCGACGCCCGCGGAGACGCCGAACGCCAGCGCCAGTGACCACCATGTGATCGCGGCGGGCACCGGGGACAGCCGGTCGACCAGCAGGGCCGCCGAGATGCCCAGCGCCATCCCGATCACCCCGCCCAGCGTGGTCAGCAGCACCGCCTCCAGCAGGAACTGGATGCCGATGTCCCGCGGACGGGCGCCCACAGCCTTGCGCAACCCGATCTCCTGGGTCCGCTCGCGGACCGACACCAGCATGATGTTCGAGACGCCGACGCCCCCGACGAGCAGGCTGATCCCGGCGATGGCGGCCAGTACGCCGGTGAGTACGCCCAGGATCGAACCCAGCACGCCCAGAATCTGCTCCTGGGTCACCGCGCTGAAGTCGGTATCGGGATGGCGCTTGACCAGCGCGGCGACGATGTCGTCGCCCAGCTGCCCGATAGTGTCACGGTCGGGAGCGCGGATCGCGATCCCGTCGATGCGGTCCGTGCCGAGCAGGCGCTGTGCCGCGGTGACCGGGATGTGCACTTCGGCATCGCGGTCCACGCCGAGGCTCTGGCCGAGCGGGGCGAACGTACCGATCACCCGGAACCGCACGCCCCCGATGGTGATCTGCCGGCCGATCGGGTCACGGTCGCCGAAGAGCTGCTTCGCCACGCTGGCGCCGAGGACCGCGACCCGGCGGGCGGTATTCACGTCCGCGCGGGTCAGGTACGCGCCGCGGTCGAGGTGCCGGACAAAGACCGACGGCGTCGTCTCGAACACGCCCTGCATGCTCACGAAACTGGACTTCGAACCCGCGCGGACCGTCTCGCCGGAGCTGATCGTGACGGCGACACGCGATCGGTCGCCGACGACCCGGTAGACGGAATTGATGTCTTCGAGAGTGAGTGGTGACGCGGTCTGCGTGGCCCCGGCCTCGAGCCGTCCCGGCACCACGACGAGCAGGTTGGAACCGAGCCCCTCGACCTGCTGCTCGATGAGCTGCTTGGTGCCCGTCCCGATACCCACCAGCGCCACGACCGCGGCCACGCCGATGACGACGCCGAGCATCGTCAGGATGCTGCGCAGCCGGTTGGCGCGCAGCGCGTCGAGGGCGACCCGCCAGGCTTCCGCGAGTCTCACGGCGCGGCCTCCACCGAGGAGGGCGGCGCCGACGATTCCTCGGGTGTGCCGGCGGAGGACCAGCCTGCGGAGGCTGCCGGGTCGCGGGCCACGATCAGGCCGTCGCGCATGACGATCTGGCGGCGCGCCCGTGCGGCGACGTCCCGCTCGTGGGTCACCAGGACGACCGCCACGCCATCGGCGTTCAGCGACTCGAGCAGCGACAGGACGGACTGGCCGGTCGCCGAGTCCAGGTTTCCGGTCGGCTCGTCCGCGAGCAGCACCCACGGGTCCGTCACCAAGGCCCGCGCGATCGCCACCCGCTGCTGCTCGCCGCCCGACATCTGGTTGGGCCGGTGGTTCATCCGATGCGCCAACCCGACCCGTTGCAGCATCGCCATCGCTCGCTCGCGGCGCTCCCGCCGGCCCATCCCGCGATAGACCAGCGGCAGTGCCACGTTGTCCAGCGCCGTAGTCCGGGCGAGCAAGTGGAACGACTGGAACACGAACCCGACGGTCTCGTTGCGGAGGCGGGCCATCTCCGGCGCCGATAGCGTGGCCACGTCGCGGCCGCCGATGACCAGGGTGCCGGCGGTCGGCCGGTCCAGCCCGCCGAGCAGGTGCATCAGTGTCGACTTCCCGGAACCCGACGTCCCCACGATCGCCAGGTAGTCGCCCGGCTCCACGGTCAACGACACCCCCCGCAGCGCCGGCACGGACACGCCCTCGAGCTGGTAGATCCGGCTCACGTCGGTGGCCACGATGGCGGGACCGGTGACCCCCTCGCGGCCCTCGCCGCGCTCGGTGCACTCGGTCATGGCAATGCCACCTTCGCCATGCCCTCGCGGCCCTCGCAGCGCTCGGTGCACTCGGTCATCGCAGTGCCACCTTCGCCATGCCCTCCCGGCCCTCGCTGCGCTCGGTGCACTCGGTCATCGCAGCTCTTGGCCCGTTTTGACCTGGTCCGCGCCCGCGACGACGATCCGCTGCCCGGCGTCGATTCCGGACAGCACCTGCACCACGTCCTCGCCCTGCACACCAAGGGTGACCGGCACCCGCTCGGCCCGCCCGCCTTGTACGGCCCACACCGTGTCGCGCCCGTCCGCGTTGACGATCGCCGACGCGGGCACGGTGATCGCGTCGGTCGCCCGGTTCACCCGCAACCGGACCACCGCGCTCATGCCCGGCCGCGGTGTGGGCGCCGTACGCCCGTCGCCGTACGTGCCCTTGCCCAGGTCGAGCCGCACGCGGTAGGAGACGCCGCCACGCGCCGACGTCGTGGGCAGCAGGTCGATCGCCCGGACCGTGGCCCGGTACGTCGCGCCGGTCGCCGCGTCCAGCTCGACCGTCGCCGTGCCGCCGGTCTTGACGAGGAGCACGTCCGTCTCGTCCACGTCGGCGGCCAGCCCGAGCTTGCCCGTGTCGACGACGGTGAGGATCGGCGTACCCGCGCTCACGACCGCACCCTCCGGCACCGCCGCGTCCACGCCGGGTAGCGTGGCGGCGGGCGCGGACGGAACCGAGCCGGTGGACGCACCCGCGGAGAGCAGGTCGGTCAGGGACGCCGTACCGCCGGGGGCGGTGCCGCCGAGCTGGACGACCCCCGCGACCGGCGCGCGCAGGGTGAGCGCCTCGACGGCCGCGTACGCGAGGTCGTACGCCTGCTCGGCCTGCAGTCGCTGCGCGGCCGTGAGCGCGCCGACCGCCTCGGCCAGGCCGGCGACGCCGCGTTGCACCGATCGCACCGCCGCGGCGGCGGCCTCCGACGCGGCGGCGTACTGCTTCCGCGCCGCGTCCACCTGCTTGAGCAGCGCGGCCTTGAGGTCGGCGTCGGACACCTTCTGGGCGGCGTCGCGGGCGGCGTCGAACGCGGCGTCGGCCTGGGCGTCGGTGCGGCGCCGGACCGCCGTGAACGCCGCGGTGCCGCCGCCGCTGGGCACGCCGCCTCGCGAGGCCTGGTCCAGCGCCCGCTCCGCGTCCGTGAGCCGCTGCTGCACCGCTGGGGAGTCGATGACGGCCACCACCTGGCCCTTGCTCACCCGGTCGCCGGCGTCGACCCGGAGCTCCGCGAGCGTGCCGTCGGCCGGCGAGCTGACGGTGCCCGCCGCGCGGGCGGTCACCGATCCCGGTGCCTCGACGATCTCGTCGACGGTGCCGCGGGCCGCCGCGCCCACCGACACCCCGCGGGCGTTGTCGCCGCACGAGGCCGCGGTCAGGGACGACAGCAGGGCGGCAGCGGCGAGCAGCACCGCCATGCGCGTGGGGACGCGAGACACGAGCGCCACTCTATGCCGGATCACTGACAGGAACCGATGCCGCCGGGATCGTGTGATCTATCTCGGTCGCGCACGGCCGATACGTCAGCCGAGTCGGCAATCCGCGGCGCGGCTGGCACGACGACGACCGCGCCAGCGGGAGGTGCCGGCCACGCTTTGAACCACGGGCGCTCCGGCATCCGTACCGAAGGCGAAAGGGTGGTGAACGGAATGCTGCGAGCGGACATTCTGACCGTCGTGCACCACGACGACACGATCAGCCGCTTCACCGATGTCACGTACACGATCAGTCGCGAAGGCCTCCGCGTGATCACCGCGACCGGCGACGAGAAGGCCTTTCCGCCGCACGACGTCCTGACCACGCACGCACTGGCGCGAGGCGCATGAGAGCGCGCGCCGTGTGAGAAGGGCGCGCGCCGCATCAGAAACGCGCGAGCCGCATGAGAGCGGCGCTAAAAGCAAGGCCTATGAGAACGGCGCCGACCGCATGAGAAAGCGGCCCACCGGCATCGCCGGTGGGCCGCGTTCTCCGCCAGGACGATCAGGTACCCGGGCGGCGCCCGAACACCTTCACGGTCGTGCCGATCTTGAGTTTGCCGTACAGCGACCTGGCGTCCGACGACAGCAGGTTGACGCAGCCGTGCGAACCCCGCCACCCGTCATGGAGGTAGGTGGTCGTCTGGTGCAGGCCGATGCCGCCCACGAAGCGCTGCCAGTACGGCATCCACACGTGGTACGGGTTGGACCATTCCTTCTTGGCGCGTTTGTTGATCTTGAATGTGCCGGTCGGTGTCCGGTAACCCTTCATGCCGGTCCGGGTCACCGTCGGCTTGTAGATCACCTTGCCGTTCTTCATCACCCAGACCGTCTGGTGGGTGAGGTCGACACAGACGGTGGTGACCGACTTCTTGGCATGGCAGGCCGACGTCTTGGTGTTCGCGAGACGCTTGGCCACGCCGTACGTCGTCGGACCCGCCAGGCCCTTGGCCGGCCGGATGCCGTACCGGCTCTGGAACTTCTTGATGGCCGAACAGTCGGCGGCGGACTGCTTGCCGTCGACCTTGACCAGGCCGAAGCCACCGAGCTTCTTGAGGTAGCCCTCGACCTGTTTCTGATATTTGCCCGTCGCGCACGCGGCCGCGGCCTTCGTGACGACGGTCAGGCCCGCCGTGGTGACCGGCGTGCCCGTCCGCACGGCGGCGCCGGCGGCGGGGGCCAGCGCGAATGCGCCGAGCCCGCCGCCGATCAGCACCGCCAACCCCGCGGTGGCGAGGCGCGCGGAACCCCGTTGCTCTCCCAAATCGTCCTCCCCAGGAGATGTGTCCGCACATCGAAGCACACCGACGCCGCTGCGGCGGTGAGGCGGGCGACCGTGGCGCACATCCGGGAGGTCAGATCCGCCGGGCCTCCAGGAGGACCAGGCGCTCGGGGTGGAGCGTGGGGGCCTGCACGCCTACCTCCGCCAGGACCCGTCCGGGCAGCTCGACGCCCCTGGACCACCAGGCCAGCGCGGATTGCGCCGGTCCGTCGACGGCATCGCCCGGTGGAAGCGGGGCGAGGCGGTAGCGCGCATCACCATCGAGACCCGGCAGGCGTACGGGGCCGGCGGGCGCCTGCACGCTCGTGGCGAGCTGTACGAGCGCGTACACCGCGCGGGAGCCGTCCGGTGCCACGACGCCGTGCACCCACATCGCCGGATCCGGGTGGTCGGCGCGCAACAGCCGGCCGGAGTGCAGGAAGTTCCGCAGTTCCCGGTACGCGCGGACCCACCGGGCCAGCCGGGCACGCTCGGCCGGGTCCGCGCCGGTGAGGTCCCACTCGATACCGAAATGGCCGAACAGTGCGGTGCCCGCCCGGAAGTCGAGCACCTGCCGCCGGCCGGTCGTGTGTGCGACCGGCGCGCCGACGTGCGCGCCGAGCAGCTCGGGCGGCAGCAGCTGAGCCGTCCACCGCTGGATCTGCTGGCGTTCCAGCGCGTCGATGGTGTCGCTGGTCCAGACCCGGTCGGTGTGCTCGAGCACGCCGAGGTCGACGCGGCCACCGCCGGACGAGCAGGACTCGATCTCCAGGCCCGGGTGCCGGCCGCGCAGCTCGTCGAGCAGGCGGTAGACGGCGGTGGTGTGCCGGTGCACGCCGGCGGCGCCGGTGGGCAGGTGGCCGGCGTCGACGAGGTCACGGTTGTGGTCCCACTTGAGGTAGCCGATGTCGTACTCGCCGAGCAGCGCGTCGATCCGCGCGAGCAGGTATGCGTACACCTCGGGCCGGCCCACGTCGAGGACCTGCTGGTGGCGTGACTCCGGCGGGGTGCGGCCGCGCGCGGCGAGGATCCAGTCCGGGTGCTCACGGGCCAGGTCGGAGTCGGGATTGACCATCTCGGGCTCCACCCAGAGGCCGAACTGCATGCCGAGCTTCGTCACGTGGTCGACGAGCGGCCGCAAGCCGTCCGGCCACACGTCCTCGTCCACGTACCAGTCGCCCAGACCGGCACGGTCGTTGCGCCGGCCCCGGAACCATCCGTCGTCGAGGACGAAGCGCTCCGCCCCGACCTCGGCGGCGGCGTCGGCGAGCGCGGTGAGCTTGTCCAGGCTCTGGTCGAAGTAGACCGCCTCCCAGGTGTTCATGGTGACCGGGCGCGCGGTGCGCGGGTGGCCGTCGCGGTCACGCAGGAACTCGTGGAAGCGCGCGGCCGCCTCGTCCAGGCCGCGGCCGTACGAGCCGTAGAGCCAGGGCGTCGCGTACGACTCGCCCGGGGCGATGCGGCCCTCGCCCGGGAGCAGCAGCTCGCCGCCGCCGAGCAGGACATCCCCAGTCGGGGTCCGCTCGGCGAACGTACGGTGGTTGCCGCTCCACGCGACGTGCACGGTCCACACGTCGCCGGTCGCGAACCCGAAGCCTGCGACGCCCGCGGCCAGGATCAGGGACGCGTCGGTGCCGGTCCGGCCTCGGCGGCCCTCGCGTACGTGCGTGCCGATGGTGAACAACGCCCGCTGCGGGCTCCGCTCGCGCAGGTGCCGTCCGGTCAGGTCGAGCAGCTCGCCGGCGTGCGGCGGCACCGGCAGCGTCGGCAGCAGCGAGTCGACCGTGTACGGCCCGTCGCCGTCGTTCGTTAGCGTCGCCCGCTGGCGCACCAGGCCCGAACCGGTCATCTCGACCTCGATCAGCAGTCCCAGGCGGGCCACGGGGTCCTGGGCGGTGACGGCCAGCCGGTTCCCGTCCACGCTGACGCCGTCGACCGTGAACGCGGCGGAGAAGTCCACGCCGTCGCGGTGCCCCGAGAGGCCAGGCGTGCCCAGCCATCCGGCCGACTGTTCGGGCAGGATGGCGACGGGAACGACCTGGTCGAGGCCGTTGGAGACCAGTTGGGGCACGCCGGCGGTGAGCAGGTCGGCGAGTTCGGCGCCGGACAGGTCTCCGAGGGCGGCGCCCCAATGCCGGATCCGGGGCAGCCCCGGACCGGCGCAGTCGATGATCAGGCTGACGCCGGCGGCGGAAAAGTGAACAGGGGACTCGTGAACCTCCATGGTCACTAGCCTGTCTCGCGGTCCCATACATCCACGCTGGCGACACGTAACAAACTCGAAACTGTCCCTTGACACCGACGGTGGCCTGGGAAGAACCTGTGGGCAGAAGTCATGTGATCGACACGCTTCGTGCACCCGGGTGCCGACGGGTGTTCCGCACGCTGCGTTCATCCCTGGCCAGGATGGCGCAGTCCTCGACCTCTCACGCCTTTCTCACCGCAACCGTTGGTCGCGACACTGCGGCGGGGCGTCTTGCCCCCATTGCTAAATCGAGCTAGCTCTGCTTTTACGGATATTCCAGACGCGGGCGCACGGGGCCGCGCGGCGACGTACGGTCGCGCCGCCGGAGGCCCGGGCTCTCGGCGAACAGGAGAACGCATGCGCACACATGGTTTTCGGGCCGTGGCGGTCGCCGCGGCCGCATCGCTCGTGGTCCTGACGACCGCGGCGTGTCTCAGTAGCGGCGGCAGCAGCGGCGGCGGCACCAGCGGCGGTGGCGACGACACCGTCGAGGTGATGTACGGATTCACCGGCGACCAGGCGAAGAACTTCGAGAACATCGTGAACCCCTGGGCGCAGAAGGCGGGCATCAAGGTCAAGCTGTCCGCGACGCCCGACTTCGACAAGCTCATCCGCAGCCGCGTCGCCGGCAACAACCTGCCGGACATCGCGATCTTTCCGCAGCCCGGCATCACGCTGGACATCGCGAAGACCGGCAAGCTGATCGACCTCAATACGGTGCTCGACAAGGCCGAGTACAGCAAGGACAAGATGTACCTGTTCGACGCCGCGAGCGACGCCGAGGGGAAGGTGTACGCCGTCCCGATGTCGACCAGCGTGAAGAGCCTGGTCTGGTATCCGAAGAAGGCGTTCGAGGCCAAGGGCTACACGATCCCGAAGTCCGAGGCCGAGTTGCTGGCTCTGACCGACAAGATCAAGGCGGACGGCACGGCGCCGTGGTGCGTCGGCATCGAGTCCCAGGCCGCGACCGGCTGGCCGGCCACCGACTGGGTGGAGGACTACGTCCTGCGCTTCGGCGGCGCCGACAAGTACAAGCAATGGACCACGCACCAGATCCCGTTCACCGATCCAGTTGTCGAGCAGGCGCTCAACGAGATCGGCAAGATCTGGTTCACCGAAGGCAACGTGCTGGGCGGCCGGAAGGCGATCGCCAGCACGAACTTCGCCACCGCGGGCAACCCGATGTTCACCAACCCGCCGAAGTGCTTCCTGCACCGCCAGGCCAGCTTCCTGGCGCAGAAGGGGAACTTCCCGGAGAAGATCGTGAACAACATCGACCAGGAGGCCGGCGTCTTCCCGCTGCCGCCCATCCAGGCCGGCTCGGGCCAGCCCATCATGGGCGCCGGCGACCTGGCGGGTCTGTTCAACAAGAACGACAACACGGTCAAGGTGCTGCAGTTCATCACCAGCAAGGAGTTCGGCAACGAGCTCGCGCCGAAGGGCGGCTTCATCTCCCCGTGGAAGGACTTCGACCAGTCGAAGTACCCCAACGAGACGATGCGCACCATCGCCAAGGCCGCCTACGCCGCCGCCGACCCCGTCTTCGACGGCTCGGACATCATGCCGGGCGAGGTCGGATCGGGCAGCTTCTGGCGAGGGATGGTGGCCTGGACCACCGGGCAGAAGGACACCAAGACCGTACTCAGTGACATCGACAAGAGCTGGCCGAACAAGTAGCCGGAGCTGGCCGGGTGGGCGGCGCGACGTCGCGCCGCCCAACCCCGGCGGCGCCTCAGCCGGCCGGGGGGTAACGCGGGAAGGAGCTGGTCGGTGTGACCATCAAGGTCCTCAACGCCCTGATCTCGATCATTGCCGGGGTCGGCGGGGCGCTGATTCTGTACTACCTGTTGAACAAGTTCGCCGAGAAGCTGCCCGGTCGCTGGGAGGACCGGATCAAGCCGTACGTGTATCTGCTGCCGGCGGTGGCCGCGATCGGGCTGTTCTTGGTCTATCCGGCCATCCAGACGATCGTGTACAGCTTCGCCAACCGGGACTCGACCGCGTGGGTCGGCCTGGACAACTTCCAGGAGTTGCTGACCTCGCCGCCGTTCCAGCAGACGTTGTTCAATACGCTGCTGTGGATCGCGATCGTGCCGGCCGCCACGGTGGTCCTGGGCTTGGCCGTCGCGGTGCTGGCCGACCGGCTGCGGCCGCGCAGTGAGAAGGTTGCCAAGACGATCATCTTCCTGCCGATGGCGATCAGCATGGTGGGTGCGGCGACCATCTGGCGGTTCGTGTACGAGGCCCGGCCGGCGGGAGAGCCGCAGATCGGCTTGCAGAACGCCATCGTCACGGCATTGGGCTTCGATCCGGTGGTGTGGCTGCAGCAGGAGAAGTTTCACCTCAACAGCTTCTGGCTGATGATCATCCTGATCTGGGCGCAGGTGGGCTTCTCGATGGTGCTGCTGTCGGCGGCGGTCAAGAGCGTACCGACGGAGACGCTCGAGGCGGCCCGGATCGACGGGGCTAATGAGCGGCAGGCGTTCTTCCGGGTGGTGGTGCCGCAGATCTGGCCCACGGTGCTCACGGTGTTCATTACCGTCCTCATCGGCGTGATGAAGGTCTTCGACATCGTCTACGTGATGACGAACGGCAACTTCAATACCAATGTCGTCGGGCTGGAGTTCTACAACCAGCTGTTCACCAACGGCAACGCCGGGTACGCCGCGGCGATCGTCGTCCTGCTCATGGTGGCGATCGTTCCGGTGATGATCTACCAGGTTCGCCAATTCCGGGCACAGGAGGCAGCGCGATGACAACCGTCAAGGGGCCGCAGCCCACCCCGGTCCAGCGTCCGGTCAGCGAACGCAGGGCGGTGGGCGGCCACCGGCGCGGCGTGGCCGGCGTCGGCGAGAAGGCCGGTAGCGCGAACTGGGCCGTCAGGATCGTCCTGATCGTGGTGTGCTTCCTGTGGATCGTGCCGGTCATCGGGCTGTTCATCACGTCCCTGCGGGAACCGGATGCCGCCAACTCCAGCGGCTGGTGGACGGTGTTCAAGTCGCCGCTCGACGTCACCCAGTGGACGCTGAGCAACTACAATGAGGTCCTCACCGAGAGCAACATGGCGCGGGCGTTCGTCAACAGCTTCGCGATCGTGCTGCCGGCGACGATCATCCCGATCCTCATCGCCGCGTTCGCTGCGTACGCGTTCACCTTCATGCAGTTCCCGGGCCGGGACGCCCTGTTCATCCTGATCGTCAGCCTGCTCGTCGTGCCCAACCAGGTCGCCCTGGTGCCGCTGCTGAAGATCTACGGGCAGATCGGGTTGAACGGCACCTTCCCGGCCGTATGGCTGGCGCACATCGGGTTCGGCATGCCGCTCGCGATCTATATCTTGCGCAACTACATGGCGACGCTGCCCAAGGAGTTGCTCGAGTCGGCGAAGATCGACGGCGCCTCGCACTTCATCTCGTTCTGGCGGCTGATCGTTCCGATGTCGGTGCCCGCGCTTGCCTCGTTCGCGATCTTCCAGTTCCTCTGGACGTGGAACGACCTGCTGGTGGCCCTGATCTTCCTCGGCCCCGGCGAGAACGAGCCGTTGACCGTCAACCTCGCCGGCCTGGTCGGCCGGCAGGGCCAGGGGTGGCAGCTGATCACCGCCGGTGGCTTCTTCACCATGATCGTTCCGCTGCTCGTGTTCCTGTCCATGCAGCGCTTCTTCGTCCGTGGCCTGACCGCGGGCTCGGTCAAGGGCTGAATGCCACACCGGCCCGCTGCTCTCCCGCCGCGACACCGCGGCGGGAGAGTGCGGCTGGTCTTCCCGGTCGTCGCCACCTCGGTGGCGAGCCTGGCCCGCCGCTGCGCTACTTCGTCCGAGGCCTGAC
>DASYTU010000048.1:0-8708 GCA_036001925.1 Actinoplanes sp. | reverse complement strand
GCCAGCCCGGGCGCGAGCGCGGCCGCCTGCGCAACGGCCGGGAGCCAACCAAGTGAGTAGTGGTCCCGGGGCCGGATCCGGCCGGCGTAGTGGTGCGACAGGAACTCCGCCTTGTAAGTGGCCATATCCACCTGCACTGGGCAGTCGCTCTTGCAGCCCTTGCAAGCCAAGCAGAGGTCGAGGGAGTCCTTGACCGCCCGGCTGCGCCACCCGTCGGTGATGACGCCGCCGTTGATCATCTCGAACAGGATCCGCGCCCGACCGCGGGTGGAGTGTTCCTCTTCCCGGGTCACCTGGTAGCTCGGGCACATCACCCCGCCGCCGGGTTCCAAGCGACGGCATTCCCCGACGCCGGCGCAGCGCAGGGCGGCACGGGAGAAGGCGCCGTCGTCGTCGCGGTAGCGGAAGTGCGTGGCCGGCTGGGCCGGGGCGTAGTCGGAGCCGAGGCGTAGATCCGAGTCCAGCGGGTTGGGGTGGACGACCTTGCCAGGGTTCATCCGGTTGCCCGGGTCGAAGATTGCCTTGAACTCCTCGAACGCATGAATGATCTCGTCGCCGTACATGATGCCGAGGAGCTCGCCGCGGGCCTGGCCGTCACCGTGCTCCCCGGACAACGACCCGCGATGCGCGACGCAGAGCCGGGCGGCACGCTGGACGAAGTCGCGATACCTGGCGATCCCCGGGGCACTGGCCAGGTCGAACGGGATGCTGCAGTGCACACAGCCGTGCCCGAAGTGCCCATAGAGGCTGGTCGCGCCGTAGCCGTACTCCTCGAGTAGGTCACTCAGCGCGCGCAGGTAGTCGCCGAGCTGCTCCGGATCGACGGCGGAGTCCTCCCACCCGGGCCACGCGTCCGGCCCGTTCGGGGTTCGGGCGGTGGTGGCCAGCGCCGCCTCCCGAACGGCGATCAGGCGGCCGCGCTGCTCGTCGTCGTCAAGGATCACCGCGTTGCCGTCGGCGACGTCATCGACCAGCCGCTGCGCCTTGGCCCGGACCTCGTCGTCACTGTCGCCGCCGAGCTCCGCCATCAGCCAGGCGTGGCCATCCGGCAGCGCGTCGAATACGTGGGTGGGTCGACGTTCCTCGCGCTCATAGCGCAGCATCTTGTCGTCGAGGCCCTCGAGCTGGATCGGCGAGTACGCGGCGACCATCGGGGCGGCGTCGCCGGCGGCGCCGACGTCGGGATAGCCCAGTACGACGGTGATCTGCTTCTTCGGCTGCCGCAGGAGACGAAGCTCGGCGCGCAGCACGGTCACGCAGGTCGACTCGGTGCCGACCAGGGCGCGGGCCACGTTGAAGCCGTTGTCGTCGGTGAGTTCGGGGAGGTTGTAGCCGGAGATGCGGCGCGGGATGTCCGGGAATCGGGTGGTGATCTGCTCCAGGTACTTCTCCCGTAGGTTCCGTAGCGCATGGTAGATCTCCGCCTTGCGGCCGCCCTCCGCCTGGATCCGCGCGAACTCCTCGTCGGAGGTGGGACCGACCCACATGCGCACCCCGTCGTAGGTCAGCACCTCGAGGCGTTCGACGTTGGCCGCGGTGGTGCCGCTCCATTGTGCCGTCGCGCCGCAGGAGTTGTTGCCGATCATGCCGCCGATGGTGCAGTGCGAGTGGGTCGCGGGTTTCGGGCCGATGACCAGGCCGTGCTCGGTCAGAACCGCATTGGCGTCGTCCAGGACGGTTCCGGGCAGGATGATCGCCGTCTGGGCGTCGACATCGACGGACTCGACGCCGTGGACGTGCTTCGACCAGTCGAGCACGACGGCGACATTGCAGCACTCTCCGCCGAGGCTGGTGCCGCCGCCGCGGGACAGCACCGGCACCTCGTGGTCGCGGCACACCCGTACGGCCTCCACCGCGTCGTCGATGTCGGCCGGGCAGATCACCGCGATGGGCACCTGCCGGTAGTTGGATGCATCGGTGGAGTACGTGGCCCGGCTGCCGGCGTCGAAACGCACATCGCCTCGGAGCGCCCTGCGCAGGGCGGCCTCGAGGGCTGAGTAGTCCCCCGCCGGGGCGGCGCGGCGGGCGGTCGGGGTAGGGAGCGAGATGACCGCCATCGGTCAGCCCTTGAGCTGCTGGATCTTGTCCCTGAACAGGGTGGTGGCGATCGACGCCTTGTTCGGCTGGCCGCGCAGCCACGCCGCGGCGAACTTCTTCGCCTGGTCGTAGCTGACCTTGCTGGGCAGCGGCGGCTCGTCCGGGTTGACAGCCACGTCCACCAGAGCCGGCCCGGGATACGCGAACGCCTCCCGTAGGGCGCCTTCGACCTGGTCGGCCTTGTCGACGTGCACGCCGAAACCACCGCAGCCGCGGGCCCAGGCGGCGTAGTCCGGCAGCGGTTCGCCGAAGCGGACGCCGTGCTCCGGGTAGCCGAGCACCATCTGCTCCCAGAGGATCTGCCCGAGCGAGTTGTTGTTGTTGATCACAACCTTGATCGGCAACTGGTAGCGCGTGGCGGTGTGGAACTCCGCCATCAGCATGGCGAAGCCGCCGTCGCCGACGTAGGCGATGACCTGCCGCCCCGGGTGGGCGTGCTGGATGGCGAGGGCATACGGCAGGCCGGGCGCCATGGTGGCGAGGTTGCCGGACAAGTAGAACTCGCGCCGGCCGCGGATGTGCCAGTGCCTGGCGGCCCAGGTGGCGATGGTGCCGGAGTCGCACGTGAGGACCGCGTCGTCGGCGGCGAGGAGGTCGAGCTGGTGGGCGAGGTACTGCGGGGCGATCGGGTCGCGGTCAGGCGACTCGAGCGCCGCCATCGCGTGCTTCCAGTCCCGCGTCTTGTCCTGGTAGGTCTCCAGGTGCTTGTGGTCCTTGGGTTGCAGCATCGGGACCAGCGCTTCGAGCGTCGCGCCGACGTCACCGACCAGGGGCACGTCCGTTGGGATGCGGGTGCCGGCGCGGGTCGTGTCGATCTCGATCTGGACGACCTTCACCTTGCCGGGCTCGGGCAGGAATTTCGTGTACGGGAAGTCCGTGCCCAGCATGAGCAAGGTGTCGATGTCCTCGACGAGTTCCTCGCTCGGTGCCGTGCCGAGCAGACCGAGACCGCCGGTCGTGTATGGGGAGTCGTCGGGGACGACCATCTTACCGAGTAGCGACTTGATGATTGGTGCGCCCAGCACGTCGGCGGCCTGCTCGACCATCGCGCCGGCGCCGCGGGCGCCGATGCCGGCGAGGATGGCGACCTTGCTGCCGGCGTTGAGAATCGCGGCAGCCCGGCGCAGGTCAGAGTCGGTCGGGCGGACCGTGGGAGCAAGATAGACCGGCGCTGTCGAGGGCGGCCGGACCGGTGCGACGGACTGGTAGGGATCCTTGTCGGCGGGAGCGACCTGAACGTCGTTGGGGAAGGTCAGGTGGGCGACCCCGCGGCGGGCGTAGGCCGTGCGGACGGCGATGTCGACCAGCGACGGCAATTGCGCGGGGTTCATGACGACCTGGTCGAACTCGGACACGTCCTCGTACAGTCGTTCGAGGTTGACCTCCTGTTGGTAACCCGTGCCCAACACGCTCGTCTCCTGCATGCCGGTGATCGCCAGCACCGGCACGTGGTCCAGCTTCGCGTCGTACAGGCCGTTCGCCAGGTGGATGCCACCCGGCCCCGAGGTCGCCAGGCAGACGCCGATCTTTCCGGTCGCCTTCGCGTACGCGGTAGCCATGAACGCGGCCGCCTCCTCGTGATGCACGAGGACGAATTTCACCCGGTCGGCGTGCCGGCGCAGCCCCTCCATGATGCCGTTGATCCCGTCACCGGGCAGCCCGAAGACGGTGTCGACGCCCCAGTCGGCCAGCCGCTTTATCAAGACTTCGGAAGTTATCTCAGCCACCAACCGCGCGTACCCCCTTCGACGGAGACCGAATCCCGTATGACGGAGGTTGCTCGAAAAGCTGCCGCGCGCGGCGGCACTTCGGCGCCGTTTTGAAGGCGGATCAACCGGGCACTGATCCAGATGTCACCGTTGGTCCAGGTGTCACCGATGAGAGGAGGGCGGTCATGCCGGCGCGTGAGGACATGCCGGGCACGCTCAAGCGGTCGCCCAAGAAGGCGCAGTACACGTACGCCAAGACTCATGACTCCGCGGTCGAGCAGTACGGCGAGGGCGAGCGCGCTCACCGCACGGCGTTCGCCTCGGTGAAGCACTCGTTCGAGAAGGTCGGCGATCGTTGGGAGCCCAAGCAGAAGAAGGGCCCCAGAGATGCGAAGGCCGCGGGTGGGCGGGACACCAGGGCGGAGACAGCCGGGGGTGTGGACGCCAACGCCAGCAAGCAGCACCTGATGGACGTGGCGAAGAGGCTCGATATCAGCGGTCGGTCCCGGATGAGCAAGCCGGAGCTGGTCGACGCCATCCAGAAGGCCAACGCGCGCAGCACCGCCAAGGCTCGCGGCAGGTAGCTCCCGTGGCGACGCAGGATGAGCGGCGTACGGTCGCGGTCCTGCTGAAACAGCAGGGCCGGACCTTCGCCGAGGAGGCCGGGATCAAGCTGGCCGACAGACCCGGCCCGCTGTACCAGTTACTGGTGTTGGCGACATTGCTCAGCGCGCGCATCTCCGCCGGCGTCGCCGTCGCGGCCGCGCGGGAGTTGTTCGCCGCCGGGTACCGCTCGCCGCGCAAGATGCTTGACGCGAGCTGGCAGGACCGGGTGGACGCGCTGGGCCGCGGTCACTATCGCCGCTACGACGAGCGGACCGCCACCATGCTCGGCGACGGAGCCCAGCTGTGCCTGGACCGCTGGCGGGGCGACCTGCGCCGCCTGCACGCCGAGGCCACCGCGGACGCGGACGGCCTACGCGCGTTGCTCACCGAGTTCCCCGGGATCGGGCCCACCGGTGCCGACATCTTCCTGCGCGAGGTGCAGGCGGTGTGGTCAGACATAGCGCCCTTCGTCGACCGCAAGGTCACCGACGGCGCCAAACGGCTGCACCTCTCACCCAACCCCCAGGACATCGCCGGACTCGCCGAAACGAGTGACCTGCCACGTCTCATGGCGGCGCTGATACGCGTCGCTCGGGACCAGAAGGCGGCCGACGCCGTCCTGGACGACGTTTGACGTTACGACCTAGCCGGCCCGTCCGGGAGTTTCCAGGGCGCGCAGCAGCTCGGCTTTGGTCATCGTGGAGCGGCCTTCGACCCCGCGCCTGCGGGCCTCGGCGTACAGATCGGTCTTCGAACGCTTGGCGCGCGGCGAGTCAGCGAGCTCCGCCTTGGTGGGGGTGCGGGGTTTGTCGGACGACTTCATGGTCTTGGTCGGCTTGCCGAGCTCCTGCCACCGGGTCGCGGTCAAGTCCACGCCGAACTTCGCGGCGGCTCGGTTGATGCGGCGGAAGGCCTCGTCGCGTTCCTTGTCGGTCACGTCGCGTACCTGGTCGAAGCGGGCGATCGCGTTGCGGACGTGCCGCGCGTCGTTGAGGGGCTCCTTGCGGACGCGGGGGAACGCGAAGGTGCTGTCGGGCATGGCGTTACGGTCCGCGGCGTCCAGCTCGTGTCGTGTCTTGGTAGCCATGCTCGACGGATACCCGCTGCGCGCGGCGGTCATGCCGGCGCAGGCGGCGGATCGCTTGGAGGGCGGCTTCGGGCCGGGCCTGGCCGGGTATGGGCATGGCATGGTGGCGTTGAATGTCGCGCAGAAGCTGATCCGAGCACATCTCGTGCAGGGCGAGCCGACGGCTGGCCAGGAGATCGGCCTACGAGTCGATCAAACTCTCACGCAGGACGCCACCGGCACCATGGTCATGCTGGAGTTGGAGGCGCTCGACCTGGACCGGGTACGCACCGAGTCCGTCCAGTACGTGGATCACAACCTGCTGCAGACCGACGAGCGGAACATGGCCGACCACCTGTTCCTGCGTTCGGCCTGCCGCCGGTTCGGGCTGTGGGCCTGGAGTACAAGCGGATCGCGGTCCTGATCGGCCGGAACCCGTCGGTGGTCTCCCGGGACGTCGCCCGGCACGGCGGTCGGGCCGGGTACCGGGCGGTGGCGGCTGACCAATCGGCCGTGGACGGCCGGCAGCGGCCGAAGGCGTACGCGGTCGACCGGTCGCCGCGGCTGCGGACGGTCGTCACCGAGTTGCTGGGTGCCGGCTGGTCGCCGGCGTCGATCGCGGGCCGGTTGCCGCACGACTACCGCGGCGATCAGGCTGTACGGGTGTCACATGAAGCGATCTACCAGTGGGTCTACGCCCAGCCGATGTCCACCCTTGCCCGGGAGCTGATCCGGCCGCGGACCGGCCGTCCCGCCCGCCGCTCGGGCCCGCGCCCGGCTCCCGCGCCGCGGATCCGGGAGCCTCGCTACCTCGACGAACGGCCCGCCGAGGTCGAAGGCCGGCAGGTCCCGGCCATTGGGAAGGCGACTTGGTGATCGGCAAGGCGGGGAAGACCGCGGTGGCGACCCTGGTCGAACGGGTCTCCCGGTTCGTGGTCCTGGTCCCGTTGTCCGGCCGTGACGCGCTGACCGTCGGCGACGCCGTGATCGCCGCCGCCGGGACCCTGCCGTCGCAGATCGCCCGCTCGTTGACCTGGGACTGCGGCGCCGAGATGGCCCAGCACGCCCGGATCACCGCGGCCGGGCTGCCGGTGTACTTCGCCCGCCCGCACTCGCCGTGGCAGCGCGGCAGTAACGAGAACGCGAACCGGATTCTGCGCGAGTACTTCCCGAAAGGCGTCCCGATAACCGCCGACCCGAAATATTTGGCGATGGTGGCTTCCGAAATCAACGACCGGCCCCGTAAGATCCATAACTGGAAGAAGCCCTCCGAGATATTCGCCGAACTCGTAGAGGCAAATGCTTCGACCGTCTGAATCTGCCCTGCTCTGCCGGTCGGTAATATCGATGAGGTGCACCGCAACGGGAAACGCGACCGACAGACATCAATTGGGCACATGGCCTACAAGCGCGAGGCGTGAGACCGTGCACGAGGGCGTTTCGGGCGTTGCTCGGGGAACCATACAGAGCTGCTGCGCAGCGACTTCGGCACCTGCGAGCCGCCAGCGAGCCAGCAGCAAGCCGCCGCGGTGACCGTCCGGATCGGTGAGGCCCTCCTCGTGACCGATGTCTGCGGATTCTGAGCCCTGACGTACTGGCGAGCCGATGGCATTTACCCGGTCAACGCTGGGCTTCGACCCCGCCCGTTTCCAGACGGAACCGCCAGCCTGCTACCGGGCCCCGGCGGCTACCCGGATCGGACTTCCACCGGCAAGCGACGACGAGCTTACGAAACAAGCCGTCAACCGCTCACATGATCAACCACCTATCCCTACTGGACGCACAGGAGTGCCCAACCATGATCCTCCCGAAAGTCCGGGACCCACGCTTCGTGACGATCCGCCGTGGTGGAACGCTCACCGATTCGGATCACCATCTCCTCGCTCTATGGGCTGCCGCGTGCGCTGAGCATGTCCTCGACCTTTTCGAGGCGGCTCAGCCTAGGGACCCACGACCGCGCCAGGCGATCGAGCATGCCCGTGCCTGGGTGCGTGGCGAGGTCAAGATGATGCAGGCTCGCGCGGCCGGCGGCCATGCCATGGGCGCGGCCAGGGACCTGCGGGGGGCAGCACGGCACGCCGCGTACGCCGCGGGCCATGCCGCGGCCGTTGCCCACGTCGCCGCGCACGAGCTCGGCGCGGCCGCCTATGCGATCAAGGCCGCTCGTGCTGCGGCGCCGGAGGACGAGGGTGAGGTTGCAGGGCGTCTCGAGTGCCGGTGGCAGCGTGACCAACTCCCAGAGGCGATTCGCGAGCTCGTACTTGATGACCAGAGGTTGCGGAACGACATCTGCTGGTCGGTGTTTGACTGCTGACGAACGCCACCTGTGGGAAGGCGACATCCGGTTCTGCCTCTGCGCGCGAACTTTGACCCGGCGGCAAGCCGAGCCCTGATCGGACCACATTTCTCGGCGGTCACCGGGCAATCTTCCCTACGACAAGGTTGACTTGTCGTGTCACGTCAGCCTAGGTCCCGCGACTACTGATCAAGGTCGCCGGTCGTCGCGGCCTCGTACGCCGCCTGCGGCTGCTCGCTCGCCCGGGGCCGGTCGGGGTCGGAGAGTGGGATGCCGAGGTGGGCCTCGCGCAGCTCGTCCATGAATCGCTCGATCAGCTCGGGACCGCCGTCGCGGAGTAGCTCGGCACGCACCCGCAGCTCGCGGGTGCCGTCGCGGTGGGCGAGGCCCCAGTTGCCGATCGCGACCATGACCGGCAGGGTCTGGATGCCGGCTTCGGTCATTGAGTACGCCGCCCGCTGCCCACGTGTCGCTCCTCCCGGGTGAGCAGGCCCGCCGCGACGAGCCGCTTGAGCCGGCTGCTGAGGATGTTGGGCGCGATCCCCTCCTCCGAGCCCTGGAGCAGCTCGCGGAAGTAGCGCCGGTTGCCGAAGATCACGTCGCGCCGCACTAGCATCGACCACGGGTCGCCGAGCACCTCGATGGCGGCGTTATCGCGCATCCCGACCTCGGCGGCCGATGAGAATCTCCGGTCACCCTGATCAGTCTCCCCAGAACTGATTGCACAGCGCATCACCAATCGAGGAGCGCGCGGATGTCACTCACACGGATCCACAACTTGTCCATCTCCCTGGACGGCTTCGCCACCGGCGAGCCGCAGTCCGCCGATGCACCGTTCGGCCATGCGGGCGAGCGTCTACACGAGTGGATGTTCGGTACCCGGTTCTGGGACGCGGGCGGAACCGCCGGAGTCGACGACGCCTTCGCTGAGCGC
>DASYTU010000047.1:0-7542 GCA_036001925.1 Actinoplanes sp. | reverse complement strand
AGCTCCATGCCGGTCACGTCGAAGCCGGCGCCGTGGATGCCGATCTCGTGGTTGATCTGCGGGGTCGAGTAGCCCATCTGCGGGCCGCCCAGCAGCAGCGCGCGCCGGTCGGCGCTCAGCCGCGGCCCGACCACGATGGCGTTGGATGCCGGGGCGCGGCGCACGCCGAACCGCGCGAAGACCCGCGCGGCGGCGTCGATCCCCGCGCGGGCGGCCTTGGCGGCCGTCGTGGTGCCCGGTGGCAGGTGCGGTGACGGCGCCCTGCCGCGCCGCGGCGGGCCGACCGCCTCCGATGCCGGCACCGTGGTTGGCGCGCTGGGGTCGTCCAGCCAGTGCGTGTCGGCGAACACCCGCTGCCCCTCAACGGTGCCGAGGCGGGCGCTCAGGTCCTCGAGCTGCGCGAGGTTGTCGAGCTCGTCCCCCCCGAAGGTGCCGAAGAAGCTGGCGAAGTACATGTAGGTCGCGATCGAGTCGTCGACCGTCCACGGTCGCGGCGGGCCGAACACGGCGTACGGCGTCG
Organism: Actinoplanes sp.; assembly: GCA_036001925.1. Taxonomy (GTDB): domain Bacteria; phylum Actinomycetota; class Actinomycetes; order Mycobacteriales; family Micromonosporaceae; genus Actinoplanes. Next base: position 7,022 of record DASYTU010000047.1, on the reverse strand, counting down.
GCAGCGCGTGCGTCTCCTCAGCATGCGCGATCCAGGCGTTCATCCCGTCGGTGAACGACTGCAGCACCGTGCGGGTCAGCGGGGACGCCTGCGCGAACAGCGCCGCCCGCCGCGCCTGCGACCCGAACAGCTGCCGGGCGAAGACGTCACCAGCCAGCACCGAGGGGCCCAGCAGGTCCGACAGCGTGCCGGTGGCCAGGCGGCGATGGATGTCGGCCTGCCACAACCGATCCTGGCCCTGGGCATAGCCGACGCCATGGAACAGCGCGGAGAGGCGGCCCGCGTAGACGTGCGGGACGCCGTACTCGTCCCTGAGGATCCGCACGCGGCCGGATTGCCCGCCGCCCGGCGCTCCCGAGGCGGGCGCGACCGTGCCGCCGACCAGGAGGCAGACCAGCGCGAGCAGCATGAGCAGAAGACGCGGGCGTTGCAGGGAGCGGCCGACCATGGGACACCTCCCGCGTCGGGCAACGGAACTCCACACAAACAGGGCCATTACCAGGCAACGCGGAAACCCTTGTCAACCCTGCATCGGGAGGTGGCAACCTCACGTCTTGCGGCTCGGCCCCGTGAACCGCCCCCGGATTACCGGAGGCTCAGGTCGTCGAATTCAGGGAACGACCGCGGTTGGGGCCGTGCGGGGCTCCGGAACGGCGACATCGGCGGGGAATGCGGTCCAGGTCGCCGCACGGGTCATGGGGCCGGCCCGGCCGAACGAGGTGCCGGTGTCCGGTATGGTGAAGGACCTGGTGGCAGGAGCGGAGATCCGGTTCGAGGATCGGAGCGTCCATTCCTCCGTGGGCTGCCCGGAAAGTGGCAGCTGTTCGCGGCGTTCGCCTGACTGTTGCGGTGGTCGCCGTCGAGGCGCTCCCGCCCCGCTCGCTCCCCGGACGCGGCCTCAGGTCTGCGGCACGACGACGAGGCCGTAGTTGTAGTCCGCCACCACCACGTCGGGCCGACCGTCACCGGTCACGTCGCCGACGGCGAGGCCCCGCGGGTCGTAGTGCGTGGCGTACGGCAGGTCGTAGAAGTAGTCGGCGCCGAGTCGCCCGTCAGGCCGCTGCAGCATCACGCTGAAGGTCTGCCAGCCGCCGTGCACGGTCGTGACGTCGCGGCGCCCGTCACCGTTGAGGTCGGCGAGTGCCAGCGGCTCCGGGATGTTGTAGGCGGCGTAGGTGACGGGATCTGCGAGGTCGCCGGCCGCGGTCTGGGCGTAGACCTGCAGCCGCGAGCCGGGCACGTTGCCGTCGACGGCCGCCACCAGGTCGGCCTGGCCCTCGCCGGTGATGTCGCCCACCGCGACCGCGTTGACGAGCGGCATGTACCCGGTGGGCACGGCTTGCCGCCACCGCTCGACGAAGCCGCCGTCCTGGGTCTGCGCGTGCACGAAGACGGTTCGGTAGCGGTCGCGTGTCACGACGTCCGGGCGTCCGTCGCCGGTCACGTCGCCGACCTCGACCTGCTGGCGGGCGGCGGTCTCGACCACCACGGGGTCGCCGAAGGTCCCGCCCGGCCCGCTCCGGTAGAGCATCACGAGCTGGACTCCGGCGACAACGAGGTCGTCCCGTCCGTCCCGGTCGATGTCGGCGAGCCGTACATCACCGCTCAGCAGGTCGCTGCCGCCGCCCTGGACGGGGACCAGGATCGGGTCGGCGAGCCCGCCGTCGGCCTGGAGGAACAGGTCGACGCCCTCCCGGACGGTCACCGCCACGTCGGCGTCGCCGTCGCCGTCGACATCGCCGGTCGCGACCCGCATGGTCGCGGCCGGCGCGCCGTGGGTCGCGAGGACCCGCGGCGCCGCCAGGGAGCCGTCGGCCTGCTGGGCGAAGACCCACAGGCGGAAGTCCTCGTCGGAGCCCACCCCGTGGGACTGGGTCGTCATGAGCGCGTCGGCCCGTCCGTCGCCGGTGACATCGGCAACGGCGGCGGCCATCGGCCAGGAGTCCAGGCCATAGCGGTGCACCCGGAAGGGCCCGAACGACACTGGAGCATTCGCTGGGGCCTGGACGACGTGGGGCACCGGCTCGGAGCTGCTGGACCCCAGCGGGACCGACGAGTCGCCCCGGTACTCCGCACGGAGACTGCCGCCAGGGACGAGCCTCTGCACCTCGGCGACACCGCGGCCGTCTTCGACCCACGCCGCACCAAGCCAGGTGTCGTCCGCGTAGAAGACAACCTCGCCGGTGTAGCGCGTCACCGTGGCGTCGGCCGGCCGAACCGTCGCCGTGAGCAGGACGTACTGCCGCTCCTCGCTGGGGACGGCGACACCGACAGCGCCGTGGTGGTGCGCCGTCCGGTGAACACCGACACGGGCGCGGAGTCACTGCTCATGCCGGGCGCGACCGCCCGGATCCGGTAGACGTATCCAGTGGCAGGCGCCACTGTCGTGTCGGCGTAGGCCGTCTCGGTGGTGGAACCGACAACGACGACGCCGGTCCCGTCGGTGCCCGAACGCACCACGTCATAGCGGAGCACGCCCGGGACGGCGTTCCAGCCGAGGTCCACGCGGTCGAGGTCAGCGATGGCCCTGACGTTTGTGGGCGGCGTGAACAGGGTGGTGACCGCCACCTCCGCGGAGTTCTGCGACACCTTTCTGCCGGACTTGCTGCGCACGACGTAGTAGTAGGTCGTCGCCGGCGCGAGCCCACCGTCGGTGTGCGAGAGGGCCGACGTCGTTGTGACCAGCAGGTACGGCCCGCCGGCGTGCGTGCCGCGAAACACCTGATAGCCGGTCGCCGCGATGACGGCGTTCCACGAGACCGTCACCTGCGTGTCCGACACCGCGCGAGCGGTCACACCGGTCGGCGGGCGAAGCGGCCCGGCCAGCGCCGGCACCGTCACGGCGGCGCATAGCCCCGTCGCCGCGGCAAGGACAACCAGCAGACGACGAACCGTTGTCATCACGACTCCCCGGCAAGTCCGAACGAATCGCGCGTGATCATGTAGCAGGCGACGAGGACGGTTCAAACGCGCGGGTGCAGACATTCGTTCATGCAGGTCGTCGGTACCCATGGAGGAGATCGCCGAGCTGGTCGTGTACTCGAGGGCCTCATCGAGGCGGCCCCATTCATAGGCCTGGTGCGAGCTGTGGTTCCTGACATCACCCTGCGGGTGAGGTTCGGCCAGGCGCGAACCGCCACGCGGCCGTGGCGGGTCGGGCCGTGAGGGCAGCACCGACGGCCGCGGCGACGGCCGCCAGGGACAGGAACGTGCGCAGCGTGTGGAAGGCCGCCCAGCGCGCGCGGATGTCCTCCCAGTCCGCCGGCAGGGTAGCCGGCGTCCACGTCTTGATCTTGTTATCGATGGGCACCTCGACCGACAGCGTCACGGCGATGACCGCAATCATCAGCAGCAGGCCGACAAGCGCCAGCCAGGCGGCGACGGTGGAGCGGCGGCGAAACAGCAGAAAGACCACGACCAGGCCGACCACACCCGCAGAGATCATGAGTACCGCCATGACGGTGGCCAGGTTGGCGATCATGTGTTTGCCGTCGGCCAGGAAGGTGGTGGCGTCGTACCGGGTCATGGTTCGGCCCAGGGACAGCCAGGTTCCCCACATCACACCGGCCACCAGCACGTACAGCATGATGTTGAGAAACTGGGCCAGCTTGACGAACATGGCACCACCTCCGTCCACTATCGCCTTCCAACGCGGCTGCTCCGCTACCCCGCACTCGCCGTGGTCGATCTGCCGTAAGGCTGAATCTTCACACGCTCAGCCGCGCATGGTCTGGGCGTGCTTGGGATAGTCGCCGGTGAGTTCGGCGACCACCGAGGCGGTGGTCGGCGTGACGCCCTCCGGTTCCATCCGCCGCAGCGAGATGTCGCGCCCGAGTGCAGCCGCAGGCGTCGGCTGAGAGGCCCGCTGGGGCTTGGTGGGCGGTGCCGCGGGGTCGCCGGTTGGCTCAGCGCGAAGCTCGGCCACCGAGCCTGAGGAAGTCCCGCTCGGCCTGGGTCGGCGCCATGTCGGCCGCACGCTGGTAGGCGGCCGCGGCCTCGCTGTGCCGGCCCAGCCGCCAGAGCAGATCGGCTCGCGTGGCGTGGAACGGGTGGTAGTTGTCCAGGTCCAACTCGTCCACCAGCGCCAGCGCAGCAGCGGGGCCCTGCACCTCGCCGATGGCGATGGCGCGGTTGAGGGCCACGACCGGCGTGGGGGCCACCGCGAGCAACTGGTCGTACAGGGCGAGGATCTGCGACCAGTCGGTCTGCTCGACGGTCGGGGCGTCGGCATGCACGGCGTTGATGGCGGCCTGGAGCTGATAGGCACCGGGTTGGTTGCGGCGAAGGCACCGGCGGAGGATCGCCTGGCCCTCCTCGATCAAGGCTCGATCCCATCGTCTGCGGTCCTGCTCGCCGAGCAGCACCAGGGAGCCGTCGGGCCGCAGTCGCGACCCGCGACGGGCCTCGGTGAGCAGCAACAGCGCCAGCAGGCCGGCCACCTCTGGCTAGTCGGGCATGAGCGTCGCCAGGATCCGTGCCAGCCGGATCGCCTCTGCGCACAGGCCCGGTTCGGCTGGGTTGGTCAGCCCGGCGTTGTAGACGAGGTAGAGGACGGCCAGCACGGGGCGGAGGCGGTCGGGCAGCTCGTGCGCCTCCGGCACGCGGTAGGGGATCCGGGCGGCCTTGATCTTGCGCTTGGCCCGCACGAGACGGCGCGCCATCGTCGGTTCGGCCACCAGGAAGGAGCTTGCGACCTCCTTGGTCGACAGGCCGCCAAGCAGCCGCAGGGTGAGCGCCACCTGCGCTTGGGTGGAGAGTGCCGGGTGGCAGCAGGTGAAGATGAGGCGAAGCCGGTCGTCCTGCATGGGCCCCACCTCCTCGGGCAGACCGGGCTCGTCGTTGCCGGGCGAGAGCACCGCCATCTCGCTGAGCAACTCCCGTCCACGCGACTCGCGGCGCAGGCGGTCGATGGCGCGGTTGCGGGCGGTCGTGGTGATCCACCCGCCCGGGTTGGGCGGCAGGCCGTCGCCCGGCCACTTGCGCAGGGCGACGGCGAATGCCTCCTGCACCGCATCCTCGGCGACGTCGATGTCACCGAAGACGCCGATCAGGGCGGCCACCGATCGGCCGGACTCCTCGCGGAAGATGCGGCCGACCTCGGCAGCGTCGAGCTTGGCTGCGGCGTCGCCGTCACGCACGCTGTCAGGCCTCGGCGTCCCGGAACGGACGGACCTCGATCGGCTTCATGACGGCGACGGTGGCCTTCGACGCCCAGGCGAGCGCGGCGTCGAGGTCCTCGGCCTCGATGATGTAGAAGCCGCCGAGGTGTTCCTTCGACTCCGCGAACGGGCCGTCGGAGGTCAGCACCTCACCGCCGGACATCCGCACGACGGTGGCAGTTTCGGGTTCGTGCAGGGCGCCGCCGAAGACCCAGGCGCCGGTCGACTTCATCTCCTCGTTGAGGACTTGGATCTGCTTCCAAGACTGCTGCATCTCCTCGTCGGTCAGCGGGTCGCCGACCTCGCCTTCGACGCTGTGGACGGACAACAGGTACTTCGGCATGGTGGTCCTCCTCCTGTGGCTGGGCGGCACTTCCCGCCGCTCACCCAACTACGAACAGGCCTCGCCCAGATTGACACGTGTACCCAAGAGAGCTCGTCAGAGGCGAATGACGTCGACCTCGACCATCAGTTCGTCGGTGCCCTCAGGGCTAGTAAATTTACCGACTGGTTGGTATAGTAATGGCATGCCGAGACCACGTGGACCAGCCAGAGACCAGCTGTTGGAGGCAGCGCAACGCCTGCTGTTGGAGCGTGGCTACGAGGCGGCGGCGCTCGACGACGTCTGCGCCACCGCGCAGGTCACCAAAGGAGGGCTCTTCTACCACTTCGAGTCCAAGGAGCGGCTCGCCGCCGCCGCCATCGAGCGCTTCTACGGCCAGCTCGTCGACAAGGGTCGCGACGCCATGGGCGCTGCGCCTGCCGACCCCGCACAGCGGCTGTGGCGGTACCTTGACGCCGTCGTCACCCTGCTGGGTGACCCGTTGCTGTCGCGGGGCTGCCTGCTCGGCGCCATGGCCCTGCAAACCCCCAAGACCCACCCGGCCGTCGCCGCCGCCGCCCAGACCGCCCTCCGGGAGTGGCGGGCGATCCTGACCGAGCTGATCGCCGCCGCCGCCCGGCACCGCGGCGTCAGCGTCGATGCGGGACAGCTCGCCGACGGGCTCCTCGCCGCGATCGAAGGAGGGCTGCTGCTGGACCGCGACAAGCCCACCAACCCCGCGGCGGTCGCTGCCGTCACCCATTTCGGCCACTACCTCAGGCTGACGCTCACCCAAGGAGCAGCGCGATGAACGGCAAGCACCAGGTATCACGTACGGTCGAGGTCGCCGCCGACCCGGCGGCCATCTGGAGCGTGATTGCGGACTCCACGTTGCTGCCACAATGGGCGAGCGTGGTCAAGGACGTCGCCTACCTCGGCGAGGGGGAGGAGGGCGTGGGGATGACACGCCACTGCAACGTCGAGCTCGGCGGTCGTACCGGCACCATGACCGAACGATGCGTGGAGTTCATCCCCACGCGGCGTGCCGGCTACGTGGTCGACGACGACACCCTCGGCTTCCAGCGGATGCTGGTCGACTATGGCTTCACGATCACGCTGGACCCGGTGGCCGTCCGGGCCACCGTGCTTCGCATCGACACCTACTACACGCCGCGCAACCCGCTGTACGCGATGCTGAACCGGCTGGTGCTGCGGCGGCGGATGCGCACGGTCGTCGACGGCCTGCTGCAGGGCCTCAAGCAGATCAGCGAGCGGCACGGCGCCCAAGTGGCCTGATCCGCGCGCTACCCGCTGGTGCCCCCTGCCATCGCCTTGCGCAGCTCCTCGGCGTCGTAGAACAGCTCGCCCCGGACGATCCTGCCGTCGCGGATCTCCAGGATCTCCGCGGCGCTGAGCGTGCCAGGGACCGGCTGCATGGTCCAGTCGACGATCGAGCACACCAGGTCGCCGTCGGCGAACTGGTGGCGGACGCGGAAGCTGGTGACGGCGGCACCCGCCTGGCGGGCCATGGCCCGGTAGCC
>DASYTU010000046.1:0-106020 GCA_036001925.1 Actinoplanes sp. | reverse complement strand
CGCGGCGGCGTCTAGCCCTGCGCTTCGCGGAGGGGAGACGTCGTCTTTCGGCGCCGCACGACCGAGCGAATCATTAGCACTGAGCGAGGGAGTTGGCGCGGCGGCGTTTGGACCTGCGCTTCGCGGAGGGAAGACGTCGTCTTTCGGCGCCGCACGACCGAGCGAATCATTAGCACTGAGCGGACCGCTCGGGCGGCTCCATGTCATCACGGACGCGGCGGGCGGCTCCGCGGCGCTCGACGTGGTACGCGCGGCCGTGGCGTCCGGCGCACCGATCGTGCAGGTCCGCACGAAGGGCGGCACGGACCTCATCCGGTACGAGTTCGCCCGCCGGGTCGTCGAGCTGTGCCGGGCCGGCGGCGCCAAATGCATCGTCAACGATCGGGTCGACGTGGCCCTGGCGGTCGGCGCGGATGGCACCCACGTCGGCGCCGACGACCTGCCCGTCGAGGCGGTACGCAGGGTCGGGGGCCCGGAACATCTCGTCGGCGGCACCGCGCGCGACCCGGTCCGCGCTGCCGAGCTCGTCGCGGCGGGCGCCGACTACCTCGGCGTCGGTCCGGCGTACGCCACGTCCACGAAGAGCGGGCTGCCCGATCCGCTCGGGCCCGCCGGCGTCGCCGCGGTGGCCGCGGCCGTGCCGGTGCCGGTCGTCGCGATCGGCGGCGTGACCGCGTCGAACGTCCACGAGCTACTGGCCGCCGGCGCTTACGGCGTCGCCGTGGTGTCGGCGATCTTCGCGTCTCCTGATCCCGCGGACGCCACCCGGCGGCTGCTCATAGCGACGGGAGAAGCGCCGTGAGACCGGATGTGCTGGTCGCCGGCGGCGGCATTATCGGCCTGTCGGTGGCGTGGCGCACCGTCCAGCGTGGATTGTCGGTCACGGTCGTCGACGAGTCGCCAGGCAGCGGCGCGTCCCGGGCCGCGGCCGGCATGCTGGCGCCGGTGACCGAGGCCGCGTACGGGGAGGAGCGCCTCCTGGCCCTGTGCCGGGAATCGCTGGACCGCTATCCGGCCTTCCTCGCGGACCTGGAACGCTCCGGCGGGATCCGCGTCGACCTGCGCACGGCCGGCACGCTGCAGGTCGGGTTCGACGCCGACGACATGGCGGCGCTGGACCGCCTGCACGCCTTCTACGACGAGCTCGGATTGCCCGCGCGGCGGCTGACCGCCAGCCAGGCGCGGCGCGCGGAGCCCTCGCTGACCACCCGGCTCCGGGGTGCGCTGCACGCTCCCGGCGACCACTCGATCGATCCGCGGGCATTGCATGCGGCGTTGCGGGCTGCCGCCGAGGCCGACGGCGTCCGCGTCGTGCGGTCGCGCATCGCCGGGCTGTTGGTCGACGGCGGCCGGGCGGCCGGGCTGTCGCTCGACGACGGGACCGAGCTGGCCGGCGGCACGGTGGTGCTCGCGCTCGGCGCGTGGAGCGCCACGCTGCCGGGCGCACCCGCGGTGCCGGTGCGCCCGGTCAAGGGCCAGATCCTCCGGCTGCGCGGCGCCGGCGGGCTGCTGACCGGTACGGTCCGCGCACTGGTCCGCGGACGGCCGGTCTACCTCGTGCCCTACGGCGTCGACGGGCTCGTCGTCGGCGCCACCGTGGAGGAACTCGGCTTCGACGCCGCGGTGACCGCCGGCGCCGTCCACCGCCTGCTGTCCGACGCGATCGAGGTGGTACCCGGCGTCACCGAGTTGGAGCTGGTCGAGACGCTGGCCCGCTGGCGGCCCGGGTCCGGCGACAACGCCCCGCTGCTCGGCCCGTCGCGGCTGCCCGGTCTCCTGCTGGCCACCGGGCACTACCGCAACGGCGTGCTGCTCGCGCCGGCCACCGGCGACGCGCTGGCCGAGCTGCTGTCGACGGGCACGGTACCGGCCTTCGCCGCGCCGTTCTCACCCGATCGACACGGATTACCCGACTGTGCAGGGAGGCGACCATGATCGTAACCATCAACGGCGTACCGGCGGAGGTCTCCCACGGCGCTACGGTGGCCGAGCTCATGCGGTCGCGCACCGAGGCGCGGCACGTCGCGGTGGCCCGCAACGGCGAGGTCGTACCGCGTGGCGGGTGGGAGACCACGCGCCTCGCCGCCGGCGACGAGGTCGAGGTGCTCGCCGCGGTGGCCGGCGGATGAACGGCGAGCAGGCATCAGACCGGCCCGCCGACCCGCTCCTGCTGGCCGGGGCGGCGCTGACGTCGCGGCTGCTGTTGGGCACCGGCGGCGTGCCCAGCCTCGACGTCCTCGAACGCGTCGTCGTCGCCTCCGGCACCGAGCTGGTCACGGTGGCGCTGCGCCGCGTGGAGGTCTCCACCGGCAGCGCACTCGCGGACGTGCTCAAGCGCTGCGGCGTACGGCTGCTGCCGAACACGGCCGGCTGCCACACCGCCCGGGAGGCCGTGCTCACCGCACGGCTGGCCCGCGAGGCCTTCGACACGAACTGGGTCAAGCTCGAGGTCATCGGCGACGAGGCCACGCTCCTGCCCGACCCGGTCGAGCTGCTCGACGCCGCGGAACAGCTCACGGCCGGCGGCTTCCAGGTCCTGCCCTACACCAACGACGACCCCATCGTCGCCCGGCGCCTGGCCGACATCGGCTGCGCCGCCGTGATGCCGTTGGGCTCGCCGATCGGCAGCGGCCTGGGAATCCGCAACCCGCACAACATCTCGCTGATCCGCGAGGCCGTCTCGGTGCCGGTCCTGCTGGACGCCGGCGTGGGCACCGCCTCGGACGCGGCGCTGGCCATGGAACTCGGATGCGACGGCGTGCTGCTCGCCTCCGCGGTCACCCGCGCGCGCGACCCGGAACTGATGGCGCTGGCCATGCGGCATGCGGTCGAGGCCGGCCGGCTCGCCTGGCGGGCGGGACGGATCCCGCGCCGGTGGCACGCCGAGGCATCCACCCAGACGGCCGGCCTGGCCGCGCTGTGACACTGCCCCGCCTGCTCGTGCTGACGGACCGCACCCAATGCCGCGGCCCGCTCGTGGAGACCGTCGCGGAGGCCATCCACTGGGGAGCCCGGGCCGTGGTGCTGCGCGAGAAGGATCTGCCGGAGGAGGACCGGGCCGGGATCGCGACGGCGTTGCGCGGCCTGCTCCGCCCGGTCGCGGGAAATCTGATCATGGCGGGCGCCGGCACGGATGCGGTCCACCTGGCGGCCCGCGACGCGTTCCCGGCATCGCGCCCGGCCCTGGTCGGACGATCCTGCCACGACGCGATCGAGCTTGCCGCGGCGTCCACCGAAAGCTGCGACTACGTGACCCTCTCCCCCGTGTTCGCTACCGGGTCCAAGCCCGGCTACGGCCCCGCGCTGCGGCCGGACGGTCTCCGCGTGCTGCTCGGCGGCGCGTCCTGTCCGCGCCCACCCGCCTACGCGTTGGGTGGCGTGCGACCCGCGGACGTCGCCGCCTGCCTCCGCGCCGGCGCGCACGGCGTGGCCGTGATGGGCACGGTCATGCGCACACCTCGTTCCGTCACCGACTACCTGGCCGCGCTGCAGGAGGCCGCCCGATGAACCCGCCAGTCGCGCTCACCATCGCCGGCTCGGATTCCGGCGGCGGCGCCGGCATTCAGGCCGATCTGAAGACGTTCGCCGCGCTCAAGGTCTTCGGGACCAGCGCGCTCACCGCGCTCACGGCCCAAAACACCACGGGGGTACGGCGAGTCCACGCGGTCCCGGCCGACTTCGTGGTCGCGCAAGTCGACGCGGTGCTCGACGACCTGCCGGTCCACGGCGTGAAGACGGGCATGCTCGCTACTGCCGCGACCGTCGAGGCGGTCGCGGCCATGGCCGCCGCCGGGCGCCTGCCGAACCTCGTCGTCGACCCGGTCATGGTGGCGTCGAGCGGCGACCGGCTCCTGGAACCGGCCGCCGAAGAGTCGTACCGCACCCGCCTCATCCGGCACGCTGTTGTGATCACCCCGAACATGTGGGAGGCGGAGGTGCTGCTGGGCAGAACGATCCGCACCCGCGACGACCAGCACCGGGCGGCGCGCGACCTCGGCCGGTACGGGCCGGCCGCGGTCGTGGTCAAGGGCGGCCATCGGTTGGACGACGCCGGAGCCGAGGCGGTAGACGTGGTGTGGGACGGCGCCACGACGTACGAGCTGCGGTCGCCCTGGATCGACACTCGGAATAACCACGGCACGGGCTGCAGCTTCGCCGCAGCGACGGCCGCCCATCTCGCCCGCGGCGCCGACCTGCGCACCGCGCTGGCGAGCGCCAAGACGTTCGTGACCGAGGCCGTCGCGGGCGCCGCCGGGTGGCGCCTCGGCGGTGGCCACGGCCCGCTCGACCACTTCGGCTGGTCCCGGCCGCGGGCGTAACCAGGTCATTCATCGCCATCGCCAGATCCGCGAGTAAGCCGGAAGGGGGAATGGGTGTGTGGATCAGAGACGTTCACGACGACGATCTCGAGGTCTTCTACGGGCATCAGTTGGATCCGGAGGCGATCCGGATGGCGGCGTTTCCGCCGCGGGATCGGGATGCCTTCATGGCCCACTGGGCCACGATCCGGGCCGATGACACCGTCGTGTTGCAGACCGTGGTAGTGGACGGCCAGGTGGCCGGCAACGTCGTGAGCTGGGAGCAGGACGGGCGGCGCCTGGTCGGCTATTGGTTCGGCCGCGATCACTGGGGGCGGGGCATCGCGACCCGCGCGCTGGCGCTCTTCCTCGACCGTGTGCCGTTGCGGCCGCTTTATGCCCAGGTCGCCGTACACAACGCCGGCTCGATCCGGGTGCTGGAGAAATGCGGATTCCGGCCGGTGCCGGCGCACGAGGTCGCGCATCCAGCCGGCGTGGCAGACGACGTCGAGGAGGTCCTGTTCGTCCTCGAGGAGACCGGCTCGTTCGGTAACTAGGATGGCCTTTTCGTACTTAGTACGGTAGCGTGCCGTACTAAGTATGGCGGGCGCGGCCCGCCGGTTCGGAGGAAACGATGGTCGGCGAGGCGAACGTGGAACAGGTCCACAGGCGGCCGATGACCGGCAAGACGGTACTTGTCACCGGCGGGTCCGGCGGCATCGGCAGGGCAACCGCCCTCGGCCTGGCGGCGATGGGTGCGCACCTCGCGATCACCGGCCGTGACCGCTGGCGAACCGAGGACGCGGCTCGCGAGATCCGTACGGCCGGCGGCGAGCAGGTGGACGTGTTCGTCGCGGACCTGTCCGCCCAGTCGCAGGTCCGGCGGCTGGCTGACGAGGTACTTCGGAGCCTGCCCCGCATCGATGTGCTGATCAACAACGTTGGCGGGTACTGGAATACCCGGCACGTCACTGCGGACGGCCTGGAGCGCACGTTCGCACTCAACCATCTCGCGCCGTTCCTGCTCACCAACCTGCTCCTCGACCGGCTGAAGCAGAGCGCCCCGGCCCGAGTGGTCACGGTCTCCTCCAACGCGCAAGCCATGGGCCGCATCGACTTCGACGACCGCGAACAGTCCTACTCCGGCGCACGGGCGTACAACCAGTCCAAGCTCGCCAACGTGCTGTTCACCTATGAGCTGGCCAGGAGGCTGGAAGCCACCTCCGTCACCGCCAACGCGCTGCATCCCGGCATGGTCAGCACATCGTTCGGCGCCGAGGACCCCGGCCGCGTCCAGCGACTGTTCGTACCCTTCATGCGGCCCTTCATGAAGGTGCCGGCCCAGGGCGCCGCCACATCGATCCACTTGGCGTCCGCTCCCGACCTCGAGCAGGTGACGGGCCGCTACTTCGCCAACAGCAAACCCAAGAAATCCGCCAAGCGCAGTTACGACCAGGCCACCGCGGTACGGCTCTGGCACGTGAGCGCCGCCCTGGTTGGCCTGACCACGGCTGGCTGATCGACCGGTCGATCACCCGGTACCCGATCCGTACGGGAAGATCACCTCGCTGCCGTCGGCGCTTCGGATCGTCACCGGCAGGCGGCCCTTGGCCTCCTGCCGGCCGACCAGCACGTCCGCCAAGGCCGTGACCGACGGCGGTTGGTAGCCGTACGCGGCCAGGTACGTCGCCGCGGCCGGGAAATACGCGATGTCGTACGGGCCGCCCATCGCCGCCACCACGATCGGCTTGCCGGTCGCGAGCAGCGCCGCCACCAAGTTCTGCTGCGTCCCGTCGCTCCACGCGTTGTACGTGGTCACCACGGTCACGTCCGCGGCCTGCGCCGCCGCGACCGCCTGGGCGATGACAGCGGGGTTCGGCGAGCCGGTGTAGAACCGCGTGGCGGTGACGCCCCGGGCCGTCAGAGCGTTCGTCAGGTTCGTCGTCGTGCTCACGCCCCAGCCCGTGACCAGCACGTTCTGCCCGGCTCGAAGCGGCAGCGTCGCGTTGCGGAGCTGGGTGATCGACCGGCCGGCGATGTCCGCCATCGTCTGCACATGCGCCGGCGTGCCCACTTCCGGCGCCGGCACGTACGGGTCGTCGAACAGCCCCAGCTCGAGCTTCATCCGCAGAATCCGCCGGACCGACTGGTCGATGCGCGCCTGTTTGATCGTGCCGGCCGCCACCGCGTCCAGCACCGCCTGGATCGCGCCCGGCACGTCCTTCGGCATCAGCAGCTGGTCGACGCCGGCGTCGACCGCGTCCAGGACGATCTGCGCGGCCGGGATGTCGTCGAGCGCCGCCGCGTCGAGCGCGTCGGTGATGACCACGCCGTCGAAGTGCAGCGTGTCGCGCAGCAGGCCGGTCACGATCGGCTTCGACAGGCTCGCCGGGCGGCCGGACGGGTCGAGAGACGGCGCGATGATGTGCGCGGCCATGACGCTCGGCGCGCCGGCCGCGATCGCCGCCTGGAACGGCGGGACGTGCGTCGCCATGATCTGCTCGCGGGTCTCGTCCGTGACCGCGACGCCGTTGTCCGTGTTGACCGTCGTGTCCCCCAGGCCCGGGAAGTGCTTGGCCTGGGTACCGATGCCCGCCGCTCGGTACCCGGACACGGCCGCGGCGCCGAACAGCGAGACCTGACCCGTACGGTCACCGAACGCCCGCGGCCCGTCGGCGCTGTTGCGCGGGTTGGTGTTGACGTCCACGACCGGCGCGTCGACCACGTTGATGCCGAGCGCGCGCAGCTCCGTACCGCTGACCTTGGCGGCCTGGAACGCGTCGCCCGGCCGGAACGTCGCGCCGATCGCCATGTTGCCCGGCGAGACGGCGAGCGGAGCGCCGATACGGTTGACCACCCCGCCCTCCTGGTCGGTGCTGATCTGGAGCGGGATACCGGTGTCGGCCATGGCCGCCCGCTGCAGGCCGTTCGAGAGCTCCGCGATCTGTGGCGGACTGGCGAGGTTGTTGCTCCAGGTGAAGTAGATGACGCCGCCGAGGTGATACTTTGCGACCGCCTCCCCGCCGGTGGCCACGCCGTAGAGGGATTCGTTGGCGGTGGACGGGGTTGAGGCGCTCTGGCCGTACACATAGGAGACAAACATCTGCCCGACCTTCTCGGGCAGTGACATACGTGCCAACGTCTGCCCAATCGGGTCGGCGGCGCCCGCCGGCAGCGGCGCGCCAGCGACGGCTAGCACGAGCACGGACATGACCATGACCGAACGACGGAACATCAGCGCCTCCGAACTCCGAACGCCCCTCGACGGTATCAAGCGTGTCGATGAAGGCCACGGAACCGAAGCACGATGGGCATACCGGGCCGGCGCCCAAACCTGTTTCCAGGCTCCGCGACACGGCATTGTGATCGCCATGGACAACCCGAGCGATACCGCCCGGCCAAGCCGGAGCGGGTATGCCGATGTCAACGGCTTGCACATGTACTACGAGGTGTACGGGGACGCGGGCTCGCCACTGGTGCTGCTGCACGGCGGCATGTTGACCATCGACCTGAACTTTGCCACGCTCATCCCGCCCTTGGCAGATAGGCATCAAGTCATCGGCGTCGAGATGCAAGGGCACGGGCGCACCGGTGACATCGACCGGGCCATCACACCGGCCGCCTTGGCGAGCGACATAGTCGCCCTGCTGGACCACCTGGACATCGAGCGGGCGCATGTGTTCGGCCACAGCATGGGCGGGGCGGTGTCGCTGGAACTCGGCGTGAACCACCCCGACCGGGTGCGTTCGCTGGTCGCGGCCTCGGCCTCCGTGCGCCCGGACGGGCTGCACGAGGACCTCACCGACCCGGCCAAGCAGGCGACCTCGACGAGGATGCCGACCCCGCAGGACTTCGCCGATCTGCGGCAGGCCTACCTGCGGCTCTCCCCACATCCCGAGCACTTCGATGAATTCCTGGCGATGTTGTCTCAGTCGGACGCGGACACCCGGGGCTGGACTGACGAACAACTCGCCGGCATCACCGCGCCAGTCCTTCTGGTGCTGGGCGATCGCGACTTCACGACCGTGGAGCATGGTGCGCTGATGCAGCACCTGATCCCTGACTCGCAACTTGCCGTACTGCCCGGCACGCCGCACATGCAGGTGACCAGGCGCGCGGACCTTCTCGTACCGATGCTTGCCCGGTTTTTGGATTAGCATCGAGTCCCGGTCAGGTAATTGAGTTGCGGTCTGGTTGCAACTGGCGGCGGCGGCGGACGCGTTCGCGCTCGAACTCAACCGGTTCGCGGCGCCGCCCGCCCGCACTCTCGACCATCGGGACTCGGGGCAGGCGGCGCTCGACGACCGGTCCACGCACCGGCTTTAGGCGTTGTTCTGTACCGCGTACCGCGCGAGCACGTTGTCCGAGTTGTCGAACGTACGTACGTCGATGCGCCGTAGCGGTGGGGCACCCGCGCCGACGGCGGGGGTGCCGTCGCGGAGGAAAAGGGCGCCGATCATGAGGTGCAGCTCGTCGACGAGCCCTTGGGCGAGCAGGTCGTTCCAGAGGGTCCCGCTGGCGAAGGTCACGATCCCCTTGCCGTCGCCTTCCTTGAGTTTGACCACCTCCTCGCGGGCCTTGGCGCGCTTGACGATGCGGGTGTTGTTTGCCCACAGGTGGCCCGCCGGGGGCGGGGTGGCGCGGTCGGAGATGACCACCTTGTCGACGGCGTTGTAGAGCCGCGAGAACTCACGGTTCGTCGCCGAGAAGGAGGCATCGCCGGCCACGCCCGGCCAGAACCCGCTGAACATGCCGTAGGAGGTGCCGCCGAGCAGGACGACGTCGGCCGCCTTGAGCTCGTCGAGGTTGAACTCGTCGAAGGACGCGTCCATTGGCAAGACCATGGGGTTCCCGCCCGGTCCGGCGACGTACCCGTCAAGCGACATGATGGTGGAGACGATGAGCTTGCGCATGATGCACACCCCTCAGGTTGGTGTTGGACCTTTCACCCCGATGAGAGACACCGTCGACGCGGGATTCATCGGTCCGGCCGAGAAAGGTCCCAGGGAACGGAGAAGCGGCGCAGCACCTGGGGGTCGAGGAAGCCGGCCAGCCAGGAGATCCGGCCGTCGCGCAGGCTCACGACGTTGACCGCGCCCAGCCGGAACCGCTGCCCGTCGTGCTGGTAGCACGCGAACGCCGGCTGCCCGTTCGCCGCGATCGGCACCAGCCGCCATGGCGTGGCGAACATCCGTTCGGCCATGAACCGGCCGACGTTCTCGCGACCGTCGAACCACGCGGGCAGCGGCGGCATCGTGAACCGGGCATCGTCGGCCAGCAGGTCGAGCAGCGCCGGGACGTCCGCCCGCTCCCACGCCGTCACGAAGGCGTCCACCAACGCGCGCCGCCCACCCGGACCGAGCGCGGTCAGCTCGGCCTGCTGGGAGCGGTGCGGCGCCCGCTGCTGCAGGGTCGCCCGGGCGCGCTGCATGGCGCTGTTCACCGAGGCGAGCGTGGTGTCGAGCATCTCGGCGACCTCGGCGGCGCTGAACCCGAGCACCTCGCGCAGGATCAGCACCGCCCGCTGGGTGCCCGGCAGGTGCTGCAGCGCGGCGACGAAGGCCAATTCGACGCGCTCCCGGCGCAGGTACGCCGCCGCCGGGTCGGGCTCGTCGTCCGCGGGCAGCTCGTCGGGCCACGGCTCCAGCCAGACCGGGCCGGTCACCGGCTCGCCGAGATCGCCGATGTCGTGGCGGGCCGGGCCGTGGTCGAACGACAGCATCCGGCGGGGCCGCCGCGCGGACAGCCGCAGGCAGGCGTTGGTGGCCAGGCGGAACAGCCAGGTCCGCAGCGAGCTGCGGCCCTCGAAGCCGGCCAGGCCCCGCCAGGCGCCGAGCAGCGACTCCTGCAGGGCGTCTTCGGCGTCCTGCACCGACCCGAGCATCCGGTAACAGTGGGCGTAGAGCTCCGCGCGGTGCCGCCGCACCAGAAGTTCGAAGGCCGCCTCGTCGCCCCGCCGGGCGTCGGCAAGCAACCGCTCCTCGGACACCCCGCCAGCCTCCCTCCTTTCCGCGATCTTGGAAACTTCGACCTCCGGCAACCCGATCACACGGCGCAGGAGGCGTATGGAGAGAACGGCTCCCACGAACATGGAACTCAGTTCAGGAAATACGTTGAGGTACGGTCACGAAACATCGACGACGCCGAGATCGACGCCCGGTGACCGATAACGACCCGCCCTGTGCTGTCGATCCGGGCCGTGGCCGTTCGTGTGGTAGGTGACACACGAACGGGAGGAGATACCCCATGCCCGCAGCACATGTCCTGCTCACCGATCTGGTCCTCGTCGAGTCGCCGCGGTGGCACGACGGGCGGCTGTGGTTCTGCCACTGGGGACCGGACGAGATCGTCGCGGTGGACCTGGACGGCAAGACCGAAGTGCTGCCGCTCGACCCTCGGGTGGGTGCGCACTCGATCGAGTGGCTGCCCGACGGACGCCAACTGGTCGTGCCGAAGAAGACCGATCTTGGACGGTTGCTGCTCCGCCACGATGACGGATCGGTGGAGCCCTACGCCGACTGCGGTTCCCTGCCCAGCGGGTTCAACGAGGTCGTCGTTGACGGACGCGGCAACGTCTACGTCAACGGCGCCGACTTCGACTTCCTGACCTTCATCGCGCAGCCCTCCGACGCGCCGCTGACCGAGCGGCCGGGTTACCGGCCCGGATTCATCGGGCTGATCACGCCCGACGGCACGGTGCGGCAGGTCGCCGACGGCATCGACTTCCCCAACGGGATGGTGGTCACGCCGGACAACGCCACACTGATCATCTCCGAGTCGTTCACGCGCCGGCTCACCGCGTTCGACATCGCCGCCGACGGCGGCCTCGCCAACCGCCGGGTGTTCGCCGACGGGATCGGGCCTGACGGCATCTGCATCGACGAGCAGGGGGCCGTGTGGACGTCGGACGGCGGCACGAACTGCGTACGAGTCCGCGACGGCGGTGCGGTCCTGGACCGGGTCGAGCTGGACCGGTGGCCGTTCGCGATGATGCTCGGCGGGCCGGACCGGCGCACGCTGTTCATCATGGCGGCACGGTGGAACCCGACTGACCCGTTCGGCGGCCCGCGGACTGGGCGGGTGCTGACCGCGGCGGCTCCGGCGGCCGGCGTCGGCTGGCCGTAGCGTTCCGGCGGCGGCGCGCCGTCCGCGACAATCCGGGGATGGAGTCACGGAAACGGTCCGCGCTGGTCACGATCGGCCAACCCGCGTTGATGTCTGCGCTCATCGTCGGGTTCTACTACGTCATCCCGGTGGAGCCCGGCGTACGAGGCGTGCAGTTGGCGCTACGCGTGGGCGGCACGGTAGCCGTCGGCCTACTGATTACGTGGCTGATCGTGCGCCAGGTCGCCCACCACCTCACCGAACCGGAGACCACGCCGGTGGCCGGCCTGCTCACCGCGCTGGTCGGTGGGGTGGCCTTCTTCGCCCTCGCCGACTACACCACGGCCATCCTCGGGCCGGGGCAGTTCGTGGACTTGGAAACCAAGACCGACGCGCTCTACTTCACGCTGGCGACGTTGACCACGGTCGGGTATGGCGACGTTCATGCCGCCGGCCAGGTCGCGCGCACGGTCGTCATCGTCCAGCTGGTGTTCAACGTGGCGGTCATCGCCACCGGCGCCTCGGTGCTGTCGCGGCAGATCGGCACCCGAGCGCGTGAGCGCCGCGCGGCGGCGCCACCTCGATGACACGCATCGCGCGAGCGGGTGGAAAATGCACGTCATCGGCGCCGTCATGCGGTGATCGGGCGGTGGCGAGCTTCGCTTCACCCGTGGCGGGTGAATTGGAAGTCCCGGAACGATTGATGCGCCGCGCCATCTCACATTAACCGCCGCCGATCAACTCGATCATCTGCGGCGGCCTGCTTCTGGCTCATCCGCAACGGGTGAGGACCAGGAGCCCGGCATCGGCTCACGATTCGATCATCCCGGCTCGCCGGCGAAGGGATCGGTGGGTGGACGACGTCGTTACCGCCGCTGCCAGATCCGCCGAGCCGGGCAGCGCAACGTGATCATGCCGGGTCGGCCGGATGCGGCCGACAACGGCGGGCTCACCTTCTCCGGGTGATGCGCCGTCCCCGTGCCGACATGAGCATCGATGTACCCGCAAGATTCGAGAAGGGACTCACAGATGGCCACGACTAGGACCACCAGTTGGGCGTGGGCCGGCTGGGTGATCTTTGCCGCTTCGATGCTCCTGATAATCGGCGTGTTCAACGTCGTCGAGGGACTCGTGGCGCTGTTCGACGACAAACGGCTCGTCATTACGCCCGGAAAGCTCGTCGCGGTCGATCTGACCGGCTGGGGCTGGACGCTGCTGATATTCGGACTGGTGATGATCGCGACCGGCATCGGCCTGTTCTCGGCGCAGACCTGGGCACGGATCACCGCCATCATCCTCGCCGGATTGCACGCGGTCATCAACGTCCTCTGGATCGGCGCGTACCCGGTCTGGTCGTTGTTGATGGTCGCTCTCGACGTCGTTTTGCTGTTCGCGCTCACCGTGCGGTGGTCGGAAGCGCGCTCAGGAATCGATCCGTACGCCGACGAGGGTCGAGCCGGCCAGCACAGCACGGTCGCCTAGAGGGCTGACGTCACCAACACACGGAGCTGACGATGACGGAAGTACCTGGAACCCGCCCGGCCGAGCCGGGCGTCGCCTGGGCGCCGACGGTCGTGGAAGAGCAGGAGGGGCTGTTCCCGTGGTGGTCCCTCCTGCTCCTCGGGGCCGCATCGACGCTGTTCGGTATCGTGGTGCTCGCCTGGCCGGACGTCACTCTGAAAGCCATGGCGGTCCTGGTAGGCATCTGGTTACTGCTCGCCGGGATCGTTCGAATCGTCGGCGCGTTCCTGCCCGGCAGGGGTGCCGGTCGGCAGGTGCTTTCCGGAATCGTCGGCGTCGTCCTCGTCATCGGCGGCGTGGCATGCCTGCGCGACCTGGCGAACGGGCTCGCCATCCTCGCGTTCCTGGTCGCTCTGACGTGGCTGTTCAGCGGCCTGTCCGAGTTGGCGATCGCGTTCCAGGCGACCGGTGCTTCCCGCCTGTGGCTGGGATTGCTCGGCGTACTGTCCATCGTGGCCGGACTCGTGTTCGTGTTCACGCCGAATCTGTCGCTTGCCGTGCTGGTCTTGATGACCGGCATCAGCGCCATCGTGATCGGGCTTGGCGAGCTGGTGCTGGCCTTCCAGCTGCGCAAGGTCCGTGCGTAGGAGGACAACGACAATGACAACAATCTCGGACCGGAACACCCTCCGCCTGGCGGCCTGCCTCGTCGGTGTCGGCGGGCTGATGTGTGCCGCCGGTGCCGCCTTGACCGCCGCGGTCACCGTCGGTGCGATCCGTCGCTGGACCGAGCAACTGGAGGAAACGCCGAGCCAGATGGCACGGCGCCGGTGGTCGCAGGCGCGGGCGGCGACGTCCGCCGGCCTCGAGGCATGGCGCAACGAAAAGCCTGCGATGGCGGGCTCGGCGGCAGGCTGACCACCTACCACCGCTTCACAGGTCGGTGAGGTCGAGTTGGCCGGCCCGCAGCCGGCACAGTTGCACGAAGTGCTCGGAGTTGAGGAACAGCTCGTTCATCTCGGCCATCTGATCAATGGTGAGTCCGCCCGGCCGGTGGATCAGGTGGTCGAGGTACTGGAAGGCGGTCTTCGCGCCGAAGCCGACGTGGTGGGCGCCGACGACGCGGCGGCTGACGGCGTCGATGACACATTTCTGGAACCCGCTGGCCGCCGGGTTGGTGAACGCCGTCAGCATGCTGCCCTCCGCACAGGGCAGCGGCGTCTCGTCGAGACCCATGCCCGGCGGCGGCATCTGGATGACGATCACCCGCTCGTACCGTTCCCGGGCCTCGGCCTCGGTCAGGCCGACCCAGGTCACCTCGTACGTCGAATGCAGGAAGTCGGGGTACTCGGAGAAGTCGAACTCGTACGGCTCGCCCATGATGTTGCGGGCCGCGGCCATGCCGCACTTGCGTGCCTTGAACATCTCCATCGGCGGCCCGATCAGGTCGCCGATGGCATACACGCCGGGCACCGACGTCTGCATGCGCGGGTTCACCACGATGGACGCGCGGTCGTCGACCTCGACGCCCAAAGTGTCCACGAACGGCTGCGAGCAGGCCCGCTCTCCGGTACCCAGGAATACGAAGTCGGCCGGGAAGGTGTGTAGGGCGCCGCCGGCGGTACGCACCACGACACCGGTCGCCCGTCCATTGCCGGTGATCTCGACCGGCTCGGCGCCCTCCAGGATGGTCATACCACGGTTGCGCATGCCGGAGACGACGAACTGGCGCATGTCCTCGTCGACGTGGTGCAGGCTGGCCGTACGCATCAGCGGGCTGCGCGACACGATCGTCGTCGGGCATCCGGCGGCCTGGAAGAACGAGCCATACTCGACGGCCACCTTCGAGCCGCCGATGATGACGCAGCGGTTCGGCTCGTAGTCCAGCTCCTCGACGAGGCTGGCGAAGTCGAACACGCCCGGCAGGTCGACACCGGGCACCTCGGGCACCTCGGTGCGGGCGCCGGTGCCGAGTACGAGATTGCGGGCGTGGAACCGCTGCCCGGCGACCTCGACCGTATGCTCGTCCAGCACCGTCGCGGGCGCGTTGAGGATGTACTCCATCCCCAGCTGTTCCTTGCTCTGCCAGTTCATGAACGCGTGCGCCCGGTCGCGCTCGCTGCGGAACAGCTCGATCACCGCGAGCATCGACGCCCGCTTTTCGTCGAATTCGCCGAACCACAACCGGCCCGACAGGGACCGGGCCAGGTCCAGCTCGCGTGCCGCCTCCGAGAACAGGTGATGGGGTACGCACGCCTGATGCGGGCAGGAGCCGCCCAGGAACGGCCAGCGGTCGATCGTGAGCTGCCGGCCGCCGCGAGCGCGCAGGTACGCCGACCCGAACCGGCCGCCCGCGCCACCGCCGACGAAGATCGCGTCGAACTCGCGCCGGTCTTCCCGGTCGACGTTGACGATCGGCTCGTCGATCTCACCGGTCTCGGCGCGATCGATGATCGTGCGCCATTCCCCGGTACGGAACGAGCGGTCCCGAACGTCCATGACTGCCCCGCCTCTCGCCGTTCGTGGCCTGCCGGCCTGTCGTTCACGCCAGCATGCGAGCCACCCGGCCGGCACCGGTACATCCCGCCGGGGCGAAGGATCGCCGCCACTTGGTCCTGCCGTGCCGAGTCGCTGGGCCACCGGGCCGGGCAATGTGAGCGCATGAACGAAACGGTGTCGGAGGTCGTGGCGCGGGCGCGGGCCGCCCAGGCGGCGATCACGGACTACACGCAGGAACAGGTCGACGCATTGTGCACCGCGGTCGCCTGGGCGGTCGCCCGCACCGACCGGGCCGAGGCCTTGGCCAAGCTCGCGGTCGACGAGGGCGGATTCGGCACGTACGACGACAAGGTCACGAAGATCAAGAAGAGGGTCCTCGGGGTGCTCGCCGACATGCGTACGGTCCGCACCGTAGGAGTGGTGGCTGAGGATCCGGCGCGCGGTCTGGTCAAGATCGCCAAACCGGTCGGCGTCGTCGCCGCGCTCATACCGACCACTGGGCCGGACGCCACCCCGCCGGTCAAGGCCTTGTTCGCGCTCAAGGGTCGCAACGCGATCGTGCTTGCGCCGCATCCACGTACCAAGGACACCACCGCCGCGGTGGTGGCGCACATGCGGGAGGCGTGCGTCCAGGTCGGTGCGCCGGCCGACCTCATCCAGACCATCGCCGAGCCGACGATCGCCAAGGCTCAGGAGCTGATGACCCAGGCGGATCTCGTCGTGGCCACCGGCGGAGCGGCCATGGTGAAGGCCGCCTACAGCTCAGGAACCCCGGCGTACGGGGTGGGCGTCGGCAACGCCGTCCACGTCGTCGACGAGACCGCGGATCTCGACGATGCGGCCACCGCCATCGTCGCCGCGAAGACCTTCGACTACGCGACGAGCTGCCTCGCCGACAACGCGGTCGTGGCCGAGGCGAGCGTCTACCAGGATCTGCTGGACCGGCTCGTCGCGCGGGGCGGGTACCTGTGCGCCCCCCAGCAGAAGGCCGCGCTGCAGCGGCGGATGTGGCCGGACGGCGGCCACATCCCGACTCCGGACGTCATCGCCAAGTCGGCGCCGGCGATCGCGCGGCTGGCGGGCTTGACCATCCCCGACGATCGCACGTTCCTGATCGTCGAGGAGGACAGCGCGGGCCCCGAGCACCCCTTCTCCGGGGAGAAGCTGTCCGTCGTGCTCGCGCTGTACCGGTACCGCGACGGCATCGACCGCGCGGTCGAGCTGGTCAACGCGATCACCGGGTACCAGGGGCTCGGGCACACCTGCGGCATCCACACCAGCCGCGACGACCACGTCGACGCGCTCGCGTTCGGCACCCGGACGGCTCGGGTCCTGGTCAACCAGAACCTCAACGAGGGTGCCGGCAGCGCCCGCAACGGCCTGCCGTTCACCCTGAGCCTGAGCTGCGGAACCTGGGGCGGCAACATCACCTGCGAGAACGTCAACGCCCACCACTTCGTGAACCTCACGTGGGTGTCGCGCCCGATCGCCGCGACGCCGGTGAGCGAGGAGGAGCTCTTCGCGGCGCACTGGCGGCGTTACGGCCGCTGAGTCGGAGGTGGGCCGACGCCGCGCAGCGTCTGCAGGGTCTGCCACGCCCTCGTCGCGAGCTGCAGGTTGAAGCCGGTCCCCGGATCCGCGAGATCGTGCCCGGAGATCTCGCGGATGCGTTGCAGCCGGTACTTCAGGGTGCTGCGGTGCACCGACATCGCGGCCGCGGTGGCGTCGTACGCGCCCCCGCACTCCAGGTACTGGGTGAGCGTGGCCACCAGCTCGGAACCCTTGCGCGCGTCGTAATCCAGCAGCGAACCCAGCCACTGCCGGGCGAACAGTTCCACCGCCGTCTTGTTCTCCACCTCGCACAGGATGCGGTAGACGCCCAGATCGTCGTAGCAGGTCGCCCGGTCGTCGCCGCGGGCGGTGCGCTGCATCTTCAGCGCCAGCTGGGCCTCACGGTACGAGCGCGGAAAGTCGCGGGGGCGTTCGCACCAGCCGCCCACCCCGACCCGGCACCGCCCGCCCCCGAGCTCGGTGAGCACCGCCGTGCGGAACCGCTCCCAGGACAGCTCCGCCTCGGACAGCAGGACCACCGCCCCGCCGCGCGCCACCTGCAGCGTCCCGATGCCGGACGCCCGGGCGGCCCGCCGTACCGCGTGGAAGAACACCTCGTCGTCCTGGGTGCGGCCGCGTCCTTCCACCACAACGACGCGGTGCCGCCGCTCCAGGTCGTGACCCAGCACCTGGGCTCGGGCCAGTGCGCTCTCCTCATCGGTGCCGGACAGCAGCTCCTCCACGAGATCGCGGCGCAGGCGCAGTTCCATCTCGGCCATGGTGCGCAGCCGGGCCAGCTCCATGGCCAGGACGGTGGCGCCGTGTTCGAGGGCGATCTGCTCGCGCTCGCCGGCCGCACCGGCCGGGTCGATCAGCGCCAGCACGCCGAGCACGTCCGCGCTGGGGCTGGCCATGGCCACCAGCCGGCCGGCCTCCCGGATCGGCCGGCCTTCCCGCAAGGCCCGGCGCAGCATCTGTTCGCGACGCACCGGCGGGTCCTTCGGGTACGGGTCGGGGCGGTTCGGGCCGGCCCACGCGCGCAGGTTGCCGTACCGGTCCTCGATCGCGACCGGATAGCCGGTCAGCTCGTGCACGGCCCGGGCGATCCCCTCCTGGCCTTCGCCGGACACCGCGACCCGAGTGAACCGGTCGTGGATGCGGGTGGTGTGCTCCAGCGCCCGTACGGTCTCGGCCTGCGCCGCGTATGCGGACCGCAACTCCTCGGCGGCGGCCCGCTCGCGCGCATGCAGCCGGGCGTTCGCGAGCGCCACCCCGGTCTGCTGCGCCAGCACCCGCACCAGGAACTGCTCGGACCCGGACGGCTCGCCGGCCGCCGCGACCACGAAATAGCTGACCTCGCCCCGCAGGGCGCGCAGGGGCAACGCCCAGCTCCAGCCCTCGCCGGGGATGGTCACCGCGCCGCCGGTGCCGCCCAGCGCGTCCAGCTGCGGCCGCAGCGCCGCCCGCGCGTCACCCCCGGCCGCCGACGCCCGCCATTCACCGTGACCGAGGTACACGCCGATCAGGTGGCAACGGCCCAACGACGGGACCGATGTGGTGGCGAGGTGCAGGATCTTGTCCTCGTCGCCGCTCTCCGTCATCAGCATCGACAGCATGAGCAGGCCCTGCAGGTTGGACAGTTGCTCACGGTATTCCGCGTCGGCCCTCGGCGCGCGACGATCGGTATCGGCCGGGATGCTCATCGCCGGCTGGCGAGGAACTCGTCCGGCTCGAGGTAGTACGGGTTGTCCAGGACCATCCCGGCGAGCAGGACCTTCGGGTGCGTCTTGAGCACGTCGACCAGCACCTCGCCGCTGAAGCGGTCGAGTTCGTACAGGCAGAGGATCACCTGTGGGTACCGCGGCAGGAACCGGTTGAGACGAGCCTCGTAGCCCACCAGCTCTTCGACGCCGGGCATCTGCCGGATCGCCCAGGTCATCTCGCCGACCGCGCGGGTGAAGCCGTACCCGGCCGCGACGGCGCCCCCGACGGTGGTGTCCCAGAAGTCCAGCATGGCGTCGGTGGAGAAGCCCCCGCCGCACAGGTAGGTGTCCTGCGACCGTTGCACCTCCAGCTGGTGCCGGCCGAGGCACGCGGTCAGGTCGACATCGGCGCCGAGCGCGGCCAACACCGCCTCCGGGTCGGTGGCGTCGACGACACAGACGCACTTCTCGCCGGCTTCCACGCCCTCCCGCAGGTACGGGATGAGGATCTCGTCCCGTTCCGGCAGACCGGGGTAGAACGCACAGACGTGGTCGCCCGGGGCGAGCTTCACCCCGGTGATTCCGAGGGCTATCGAGGCGGGGAACATCGACCATCGCCCCCTCTCTGATAGAGCAGCATAGGCAGTTGGCGGGTGCGTCTCTAGGCCTGCGGGGACGGATTCCGGCCGTCCGTTCGACCTGTCCGGGCACAAAGGTGGGCCCGGCCGGAACGACCGGGCCCGCCGGGATCGAGATGGGTCTACGCGGCGGTCGAGGCGACCTCGCCGCGTACCATGGCGGCGCCGTCGGCGAGGGCGCGCAGTTTGCTTGCGGAGATCATCCGCGGCAGGTTGATCAGGCCGCAGTCCGTGCTGAGCGCGAGCCGGTCCGCGGGTACATACTCCAACACTTGCCGGATCCGGTCGGCAACCTCGGCGGACGTCTCGGTGATGGTGCTCTTGACGTCGATGATTCCGGCGACGAAGCCTTTCGACCAGTTGTGTTCCATCAACGGCTTCAAGTCGTCCGGGCCGGTGCGACCCACTTCGTAGTTGAGCGCGTCGATGTTGGCGTCGAGCACCTTGGGGAAGATCGCCTGCGCCCGTTGCGGCGCGGGCGCCGAGGCCGGACGGTGGTCGAGCACCCAGGCCCCGGACTCCCGCTCCTCGTCGTCGGGGAAGTAGCCCGGCGTACCCGAGTAGTTGCCCCAGCAGGTGTGCACCCAGAACTGGCAGCCGACGCCCTCGACGGCCGTGTTCAGCGCCTCGATCTCCCAGTCGCCCATGCCGTACGGCCAGACAAACTCGTCGACCTGGATGATGTCGCAGCCGTTGTCGGCGAGCTCCTTGAAGTCCTCGTTGAAGGCCTTGGCGATCGCGAGGGCGAGCTCCTTGGTCTCCTTGTAGTACTGGTTGTTGGTAGCGGCGGCGAGCACCTGGATACCGGTGTACGAGACCTTCACCGGTTTCTTCGTGGCCTTGCGGACCGCGCGCAGGTTCGCGAGGTGGAACGGGTATTCGCGGCGGACCTCGCCCACGCACGTCGGCGCGAAAAGCGTCGAGTAGATCGGCAGGCCGATCGGCGGACCCGTCAACTTGTAGCCGGTCATCCGTTCGACGTAGTGGTAAACGATCTGCCCGTACGGGGAGTCGCCGCCGTATACCTTGCCGTCGCTGATCACATCCAGCCCAGCGGCTTCCTGGTCGTGGACGATCGCGCCGACCGCGTCCTCGAACGCCTCTCGGCTGATGGCGTCGTAGACGAACTCGCCTTTCGGGTACGTGGCGTACGCGCGCCCGTCGTACCACCGCGGGTTGGGGTAGTTTCCCACCATCGTCGTGGGCAGCATTAAGTCCTGAGATCCGACTCGCATGGATGCTCCTCCCCCCGGAGGCCGCAGCCTCCGGGCGTGACGCGTGACGGTTGGGTTGCTCCGAACGCTACGACCGGCGGCGGCTGGTTTCTCCGGCGTGGCGGGGCGAAACTGCGGCCCCTTCCTCGTCCTGTGCGGGCGGATTTTGCACTCGGATTCGCCAATCCACCGCAACACAGCCATCGACACCGGCGAGCACCGGATTCAGGTCCAACTCGGCGATCTCCGGCACGGCCACGAGCAGGTCGCCGACCGCGCAGATCATCGCGGACAGCGCGTCCAGATCGACCGGCTCACGGCCACGGGCCCCGCCGAGTACCGCGTGCCCGCGCAGTCCGCGCAGCAGGCGGAGGGCGTCGTCCGGGCGCAGCGGGGCGAGACCGAGCGCGACGTCGTCGATGGTCTCGACGAAGACCCCGCCGAGGCCGACCATCACCAGGGCCCCAAACTGCGGGTCACGCACGCCGCCGACGACGACCTCCACCCCGCTCGCCTGGCGTTGCACCGATACCCGCGCGCCCGGGACGAGGGTGAGCAGGTCGGTGGCGGCGGCCCGGACCGCGGCGGGACCGTGTAGGCCGAGGCGTACCGCGCCGGCATCGCTCTTGTGCACGAGGCTCGGATGCAGCGCCTTGACCACGACGGGGTAGCCGAGCAGCTCGGCGGCGGCCTCGGCGTCGGCGACGCTGGCGCAGGTCCGCGCCGGCACCGTCGGGATGGCGGCGGCCGCGAGCACACCGGCTGCGGCCTCGGCGTCGAGCATCCCGGAGGTCAAGGCCGGAAGTCGCGCCGGCCGCGCCGGCGCGGGACCCGGTGCCCGCACCCGGTAGCGCGCCGATCCGTAGCGGGCGGCGTGGCCCAGCGCGCGGGCGGTGCGTTCGGGCCACTCGAAGCACGGCACGCCGGCATCCTGGAGAAGATCGGCGCTGGACCGTGACGCGCGCGGTGCCACCCAGCACGCGTAGACCGGCACCGGCACGCGATCGGCGCGCAGGCGCTTCACGGCGTCGCGCAGCCCGCGGGCGACCAGCTCGTCCGCGGCGCGCTGTACCAGCACGGGCAGCACGGCGTCGACCTCGCTGCAGCGGGCCAGCCGGTCCACCAGCAGCGGGTACAGCTCGGCGAACCGGTTCCAGACCGGCGTGACGTCGACCGGGTTGCGGCTGCTGGCCAGGGGCGGCAGCACGGTCCGCAGCTCGGCCTGCAGCGCCGCCGACAGCTCGGGGACCGCCAGCCCTTCGTCGGCGAGCAGGTCGGCCAGCTCGACGCCGGTACCGCCGGAGTTGGTGATGATCGCTACCCGGGGCCCCAGCGGCGCTGGTTGGGTGTCGAGAGCGCGGGCCACGTCCATCATCTCCAGCCCGGAGCGCGCCACGATCACCCCGGCCTGCGTGAAAGCCGCCCGCCAGACGCGCTCGCTGCCGGCGAGGCCCGCGGTGTGCGACTGGACGGCGCGTGCACCGGCCGGCGACCGCCCGGTCTTCGCCACGACGATCGGCTTGACGGGCGTGACCCGGCAGGCGGCGTCGACGAAGGCCCGGCCGTCGGGCAGCGACTCGACGAAGAAACAGAGCGTACGGGTGGCCGGGTCGGCGCCTAGGTAGTCCAGCAGCTCGGCGTGGCCGACATCGGCCGTGTTCCCGGTCGCGCACACCTTGGCGAACCGGACGTGCTCATCCAGCCCCAGCGAATGGACGGCCATCCCGTACGCCCCGGACTGGGTGACGAGACTGATGCCCCCACCGCCGCGGGGCGTCCCGGCCGCCAGCGACGCGTTCAGCGGCAGGTCGCAGTTCTGCACGCCGAAGCAGTTGGGGCCGACGATCCGAACCCCGCCGGGCCGGGCCGCGGCCATCAGCTCGGCCTGCCGGCGGGCGCCGTCCGGTCCGGCCTCGGCAAAGCCGCCGCTGATCACCACGGCGGCCGGTACGCCCTTGCCGGCGGCCTCCCGGATCACCTCGGGCACCTCGGGTGCCGGCACGACCACGACCGCGAGGTCGATCGGGCCCACCACGGCCGACAGCGTCGGGTATGCCGTGCATCCGCCGACGCTCCGCGCCGAGCGCGTCACCGGGACAACCTCGCCGGCGAAGCTGGACAGGTTGCGGCGCAGCAGGTCGCCGACCTTGCCGGGCTGGTCCGACGCGCCGACCAGCGCGACCCGCCGGGGCTCGAACAGCGCCGCGAGGCCGCCGGTCAGCACGCGCACCCGGTCCGTTCGGCGTGGGTGAAGGTGCGGCGCAGCTCCGGGGCGGAGAACTCCGACCGGCGTACCCCGAGTGGGTCGACGGCGCGCAGCGCGGCGATCTCGGCGGTGCTGGGCAGCGGCACGGGCCGCAGGTCGGCGGCCACCGCCAGCTCGAAACCGGTGGCGGACCGGACGTCGTCGAGGCGGACATCCGGGAACAGTTGGCGCAGGCGAGCCTGCCCGCCGGCGTAGTCGAAGACGCCGAGCTCGGTGACCAGCCACTCCGGGCCGCCTCCGGCGTACCCGAGCTCGGCGCGAGTGCCGTAAGCGGTGCGGTGTCCCATGTCGGTGACGAAGTCGCAGCGCTCGACGAGCGTTCGGCCGGACCGGTGCCGGGTCGTCCACAGGGTGAGGTGCCCGACGGTCGCCGCCAGGTTGCAGCCGCCGCCACCACCGCCCAGTTTGACCTTGGGCCGGTCCGGCGGGCCGATGGCCGTGACGTTGGTGTTGCCGTACCGGTCGATCTGGCCGCCGGACAGGAACATCCGGTCGACGTCGCCGCGCACGGCCGCGTCGAAGAATTCCTCGAAGCGCATCCGGTACGCCGCGCCCCGCTGCAGTGCCAGATCGTTGCCGGTCGGCGGGATGAACGGCGGATCGGGGTTGAGCGCGTACGTGGCTCCCTCGACGAGCAGCATGTCGCGGGCATGGGTGTGCCGGGCCACGTGCATGGCGACCTGGGCGCAGGGGCTGCCGAAGCCATGGAAGACGACCTCGCGGTCGCGGATCGTACGGGCCAGGGCCACCACGAACCACTCGTCGATCGAGAAGGAGGTCATGAGAACAGGTCCTTCCACGCGGCGGCCGATGTGGACCACCGGCCGAGGGCGGCGAGGCGGTTCTCACCGACCACCTTGCGGTAGGCGTCCTCGGTCGGTGCCCCGGCGACGTACCGGTCCAGGTAGCCGGCCAGGTCGGCGCCGCCGGCGGTGGCCGCCCGCACGTACTCGGCGAGGTGTGCCCGATCGTAGGCGTAGCGCGGGTAGCACGAGGTGGGATGGGCGCCGTACGGCACCTCGGCGACCGCACTCACCAGGTGGGCCGGGATCGTGATGCCGGCCGTCGCGACCTGCTCGGTGGACCCGATGGTTTCGACGGTCGCGACCACGGTGCGCGACGCCGCGGCGAACCGCTCGTCGAGCACGTACGGCTGGTCGAGGTGCAGGTTGCCGCGCCGATCGCCGAGCGGGGCGTGGATCAGGGCCACGTCCGGTCGCAGCGGCGGCACCACCACCAGGGTCTCCCCCGTGAACGGGCAGGTCATCTCCCGGTACTCCGGATGGAGGCGGCGGATGTCGGAGCCCTTCACGCCACGTACCGGCATGAAGGGCAGGCCGAACTCGGCGGCCCGCAACTGCGCCAGGACGGTGGCGCAGCAACTCTCGCGGACCTCGACCGCGCCGGTCTCGGCGGCCCGCCGAAAGGCCGGCGCCAGGCCGAAGTCCTGTTCGAAACCGACGTAGCTCTCCTCGCAGACGGCGATCGCGCCCGCCGCGATGAGCAGATCGACATCGATGCCGTGCGCGGAGCCGACGACGTGCAGGTCGCGGCGGTGCTGCCGGATCAGCTCGCGGACCAGGGCCATGGGCAGCCGGGCGGACAGCCCGCCGCCCAACGCGACGAGCGCGCCGTCGGCGACGGTCGCCGCGGCCCGGTCGAGGTCGACGAGCTTGTCGGTGTCCAGGTGGAAAGACATCGCCGCTCCCGGTCATTGGGCGGTCATGCCGCCGTCGGCGGTGACCACCGAACCGGTCAGGAACGACGCCTCGTCGCTGGCCAGGAACACCGCGACCCGGGCGATCTCTTCGGGAGTGCCGAGCCGGCCGATCGGGTATTTGACGACGGTCATGGCGAGCCCGGCCTCCAGGTCGCCGCCGCCGCGGGCCCGCAGCATCGGCTCCATGAGCGGGGTGAAGACCGTACCGGGGCAGATCGCGTTGACCCGGATCCGCTGCGGAGCGAGGTCGATGGCCATCGAGCGGCTGAGCGCGACGACGGCGCCCTTGGCCGCGCAGTACGCGGCGAAATTGGCGACGCCGACCAGCGCCGCCACCGAGCCCTGGTTGACGATCGCGCCGCCGCCCGCCCGGGCGAGATGCGGCACCGCGGCGCGGGAGAACAGGAAGGTGCCCTTGACGTTCACGGCGAAGCAGCGGTCCCAGTCCTCCTCGGTGGCGTCGACCACCGAGCCGCTGCTGTTGATGCCGGCGTTGTTGTACAGCACGTCGAGCCGACCCAGCGCCCGCACCGCTTCGGTCACCGCCGCTTCGGCCTGCGCGGCCTCGGCGACGTTCGCGACAATGGCGACCGCGCGGCCGCCCTCGGCGACGATCTTCGCGGTCGTCTCTTCGGCGGCGTCGCCGCGCAGGTCGACCACGGCAACGGCGGCCCCTGCGGCGGCGAACAGCTCCGCCGCGGCCCGGCCTATGCCGGACCCGGCACCCGTGACGAGGGCGACGCGCCCATCGAACCTCTCGGTCATTGGTCGGCATTCCTCTCTATCCTGCGGGCGGGTCCGGCTATCGGGCGGTCCAACCGCCGTCGACCACCAGGGCGTGGCCGGTCAGGTAGGCCAGCCGGTCGGATGCGAGCAGAGCGACCGCGTCCGCGATCTCCTCAGGGCGGGCGACCCGCCCGAGCGGGATGTTCGCTTCGGCCTCCGCCCGCAGTTCGGGGATGTCGAGACGCCACCGCGTCATGGGCGTTTCCACCATGCCCGGGCAGACCGCGTTGGCACGGATGCCCGCGGCGGCGTAGTCCACCGCCAGCGATTTGGTGAACTGCACGGCCGCGCCCTTGGAGGCCGTGTACGCGCAACGGCCGGGGAACGCGACGAGGCCCGCGACCGACGCGATGGTGATCACGTGACCGGAGCCCTGGCGCAGCATCGCCGGGAGCACCGCGCGGGTGCACAGGAACGGACCGCGGACGTTGACCGCCATCACCCGGTCCCACTCCTCGATCGACGTCTCGTGGCAGACGGTCGCCTCGGCCGACCCGCTGATGCCGGCGTTGTTCACCAGCACGTCGATCCGGCCGAACGCGGCGAGGATCTCCTTGACAGCGGCCGCCACGCCGGCTGGGTCGGTCACATCGGCGGTCAGGACGAGGTCGGCGTCGCCGCTACCCGGGGCGATGTCGAGCACCGCCACCCGGACGCCGTCCGCCGACAGGCGGGTTGTGGTGGCCCGTCCGATGCCGGATGCCCCGCCGGTGACGACCGCGACCCGCTCGCTCGACATGTCTACGCCCCTACCGCGGCGCGGCTGGGCATCGCCGCGGCGGCCGCCTGGGCGGCGAGCAGGATCGGCTCGTAGACCGGCGCGTACGGCGGCGCGTACGACAGGTCGAGGGCGGTGAGGTCCCAGACGTCGAAGCCCGCTTGCAGCGCGACGGCCACCACGTCGACCCGCTTGGCGACACCGTCGCCGGGGCCGACCAGCTGCGCCCCGAGCAGCCGGCCGTCGCGCTCGTGCACGAGGCGCACGGTCACCGGTTCGGCGCCGGGATAGTACTTGGCTCGCGACTTGCCGAGCACGTCGGTGGCGACGGCCGGGACCCCGGCGGCCTCGGCCTCGGCGAGCGTCAGCCCGGTCCGGGCGACCGCCAGGTCGAAGACCTTCACCACCGCGGTGCCCACAACGCCAGCGAAGCGGGCGTCGCCACCGGCGGCGACGGTCCCGGCCACCCTTCCGGTCTTGTTGGCGGCCGGCCCGAGCGGCACGAACGCGGGCCGGGAGAGGATGCGATGGTACGGGGCGATGCAGTCACCGGCGGCGTACACGTCCGGGATCGACGTGCGCATCCGGTCATCGACCAACAGCGCTCCGCCGGGACCGGTGGCGGCACCCGCGTCCGCGGCCACGGTCGACGCGGCCCGGACCCCGGCCGCGACCACCACCGCGTCGACGGCCACGGCAACACCGTCCACCCATGCTTCCAGGCCGCTCTCCGTGCGGCGTACCCGTTGCAGTCGGGCACCGAGGCGCAGATCGACGCCGTTGCGGCGGACCTCTTCCTCAACCAGGGCGGCGATCGGCGGATCGAGGTTCGGCATCACCCTGGGCAGGAACTCGGCGACCGTCACGGTCACGCCGCGCGCGGCCAGGGCGTCGGCCATCTCGAGGCCGATGTAGCCGGCGCCGACGACGAGGGCGCGACCGATGTGCCCTGCGTCGATGAGACTGCGCAGGCCGATGGCGTCTTCGAGCGTGCGTACGGCGAAGACGCGCGGGTCGTCCAGGCCCGGCACGGGCGGACGGGCGGGCGTCCCGCCGGCCGCCACGATCAGCCGGTGGTACCCCATCCGGCAGTCCCGGCCGGCCTCGGAGTAATAGATCACGTGCCGGTCGGGATCGACCCGGGTCGCCCGGGAGTTCAGCCGCAGGTCGATGCGGCGCTGCTCGCGGAAGAACGCGGGCGGGTAGGCGAGCAGGTCGTCGGCCCGGGCGACCAGGCCGCTCAGGTAGTACGGGAGGCCGCACATGCCGTACGCGGCGTACCCGCCCGCCTCCAGCACGACGATCTCCAGCGCCGGATCGACCCGTCGGGCGGCGGACGCGGCCGACATCCCGGACGCCCCGCCGCCGATCACGACCAGTCGCTGACTCATGCGCTGAACGCTAGGTACTCCGGCGCCACGGGCTCCATGGCCCAGCGGGGCGAAGGACCGCCCGGCATTCATCCCGGCCGGACACAGACGCCGCGGCGGCGCCTGCCTTACGTTCGGCTCACGGCATGACCGAGTGCACCGAGCGAAGCGAGGGCCGCGAGGGCATGCCCAGCCAGCCGGGCATGACCGAGTGCACCGAGCGAAGCGAGGGCCGCGAGGGCATGCCCCGGCCAGCCGATGATGGAGGGCGAACCGTGTGGGATTCTTCGGGATTTCTCGAGCTACCGGACCGTGATCGGAAACCCCGAGGTCGCGGGCTCACGCACGTACTCGACAAGGGCATGACCACCCCGACGCTGGAGGCGCTGCTGGCCCAGGCCGGTGACCTGATCGACGTGATCAAGATCGGGTGGGGCATCGCGTACGTCGACCCGACGGTCAAGGAGCGGGTCGCACTGTGCAATGCGGCCGACGTGCTGGTGTGCCTCGGGGGCACCCTGCTCGAGGTGTGCGTCGCCCAGGACCGGGTGGACGACCTGCGGCGCTGGGCCGTCGACCTCGGCATCACCGCGGTCGAGGTCTCCGACGGGCTGCAAGCCATGACGCCCGACCAGAAGGCCGGCCTGGTGCGTACCCTGTCCGCCGACTTCACCGTGCTCGCCGAGACGGGCGCGAAGGACAGCCGCGCGCCGGTGGTGAGCGGGCGCTGGCTGCCCGAGATGGAGGCCGACCTGGCCGCCGGGGCGCGCTGGGTGATCGCCGAGGGCCGCGAGAGCGGCACGGTCGGGCTCTACCACGACGACGGCAGCGTCCGCGTCGAACTCGTCGAGGCGATCGCCGCGCGGCTCCCCGTGGACCGGGTCATCTTTGAGGCACCCCGCAAGGCGCAGCAGGCCTGGTTCATCCACCGGTTCGGGACCGGGGTGAATCTCGGCAACGTGCCGTCCGACGAGGTGTTGCCGCTGGAAACGCTGCGGCTGGGGTTGCGGGCCGATACCGCCCGGCGAATGGGACGATGACGTGCTTGCCGACCCGGCGCCGAACACGATCTCCCTGCCGTACCGGGGCTTGTCCGTCCAGGACGTCGACGTGCCGCTCACCGAGATGGGCCTCGTGCCGTTCCTGCTCGGGCGGGAGGTCTACCGCCGCACCGACTACCTCGTGCTGCGCCACGCCGGCCGCGCCGCCCTCGTGGCGGTACGCAAGGAGTCCCTCGAACCACTGTTTTCGCCGGTGATCGAGGCCCGGATACTGGCCGGGCCGGACGAGGTCGTCGCGGTCGGCTCGCCCGATACCGACGTCGGCAACGCCACCGCGCTGGCCCGCGCCGCCCTCGCGCACCGCCGGGCCGGCGCCCGGGCGTACGTGGTCCAGGGCCGCTACGAGCACGTCAACTTCATCTGGGAGCCGGCGCCGGTGCGCATCCGGGTCACCGAAGTGGTACCGCCCGAGCCGCCGAAGCTGTACGCCATGGCCGAGCAGGCCGTCGCGTTCGACGAGGATCTGCCACCGATCGAACTGGTGCTGGACGCGGTCGACATCCGCGCGCTCGCGGCGGAGAATCCGGCGCCCCGCTACCTGCTGCCGTGTCGCGGCTGCGGTGTCGACCTCGACGCCGAGATCGCGTTCCTGGACACCCGTCCGGCGCAGCGCCGCGAGTGGCTGATGGTGGGCTGCGAGCGGTCGCTGCAGTTCCACCGCCACTTCTACGGCGACCAGCCGCCACGGGTCGACATCTGCCCGCGCCGCCGCGCGGAAACCCTCGACGGCGAACCGGCGCTGTCCAAATGCTGCCTGCTGGAACGCGGGATCGAGGTGCAGGACGGCGCGGCCGTCGTGCCGTGGGGGTCCAATCTGGACGAGGTTCGCCAGGCGTTGCGCATCCTGACCGGCGTCGACCGGCGCGACCGTACCGCGGTCGGATAGGGCGGCCACGCATGGGCGCCCACCTTGCCGACTCTGTCCTCTATGGACACCTGTGGGGCACGACCGAGCTGCATCGGCTGCTGGACGATGAGGGGCGCGTCCAGTCTTGGCTGGACATTCTCGCCGCGCTGGCCGAGGCGCAGGCCGAGGTGGGGGCCGTCCCCGCGGAGGCCGCGCGGATCATCCGGCAGCACGCCGACGTGAAATTGCTCGACCTCGACCAGGTCGGCGCGCAGACCCGCACCACCGGACATTCCACGCTCGGTCTCATCCGCTGCCTGCAAGCCGTCCTGCCGGAGCCGGCCCGCGAGTGGGTGTACTACGGGGCGACGGTCCAGGACCTGTCGGACACCTGGACGGCCCTGGTCATGCGTGACGTCACCGAGATCCTTGACCGGGATCTCGGCCACGCGGAGGCGGCGGCGGTGACCCTGGCCGAGCGGCACCGCGAGACGGTCATGTGCGGGCGTACCCACGGTCAGCCCGGCCTGCCGATCACGTTCGGTTTCAAGGCGGCGGTGTGGGCCTCCGAGCTGCGCCGCCACCGGATGCGGCTGGCCGAGGGCCGCCGGCGCTGGGAGGTGGTCCAGCTCGGCGGGGCGCTGGGCACGATGGAGTTCTGGGGCGACCGGGCGCTGCCGCTGCTGGACGCGTTCGCCGGCCGGCTCGGGTTGGGCGCGCCGGACCTGCCGTGGATCACCGCCCGCGACCGGGTGGCGGAGTTTCTCGGCCTGCTGGCCATGGTGACCGCCACGCTCGCCAAGATCGGTCAGGAGGTGTACGAGCTCCAGCGTCCCGAGATCGGCGAGCTGCGCGAGCCGTTCACCCCCGGGCAGGTCGGCAGCATCACCATGCCGCACAAGCGCAATCCCGAGCTGTCCGAGCACCTGGTCACGCTGGCCCGGGTGGTGCGCGCCGACGCGACCGTGGCCGTCGAGGGCATGGTCGTTGAGCACGAACGCGACGGCCGGGCGTGGAAGGCCGAGTGGGTCGTGTTCCCCGAGGCTTGCCTGCTCACCGGCGCCTCCCTGGCATTTGCGTGCCGCCTCCTCGACGGGCTCGAGGTCGACGCCGACCGGATGCGGTCCAACGTGGCGGCCCAGGGCGGCTACGTCCTGTCCGAGCCGGTGATGCGAGCGCTCGCCGACCACATCGGCAAGCACGCCGCCCAGGCCGTGGTGTACGAGGCGGCTCTGGCCGGCCGGAGCCGCGGCGTCAGCTTCGAGGCCGCCCTGCTCGCCGATCCGCGCATCGCCGGGCAACTCACGCCCGAGCAGATCGCGCGCTGCCTCGACCCTCGTGCCGCACTCGGCGCCGCCCCCGCGTTCGTCGACCGCGTCGTTGGCGCCGCCGCCCGCCGGGGGACCGTCCCATGAGAGGCCTGCTGGAACTGCCGCGGGTTCCGTTGGTCGCCGCGCCCACCCCACTGCATCCGGCGCCCCGGCTCTCCGCGGCGATCGGCGCCGAGGTCTGGTTCAAGCGCGACGACCTCACCGGGCTCGGCCTCGGCGGCAACAAGGTACGCGCGCTGGAGTACCTGCTCGGCGACGCGCTCGAGGACGGCTGCGACTGCCTCGTGACCGGCGCGGGGGCGCAGTCGAACTGGGCCATGCTCGCCGCCCTCGCGGCCCGGCGCTGCGGGCTGGACCCGTACCTGGTCTTCTACGGCCCGCCCGTGCGGCCCGCCGGGAACCTCCTGCTCGACGAGCTGACCGGCGCGGACATCCGGTTCACCGGCGAGCTGGACCGGGCCTCCGTCGACGCCGGGATCGAGAAGCTGCGCGACGACCTTCGCGCGGCGGGTCGCCGGCCCTATGGCGTACCGCGCGGGGGTGCCACGCCGCGCGGCGCCGCCGGCTACGTGCGGGCCAGCCTGGAGCTGGCCGGTCAGCTGATGTCCGCCGGCCTCGCGCCGTCGATGTTGTGGCTGGCGACTGGCTCGTGCAGTACCCAAGCGGGCCTGGTCGCGGGCGCGCATTGGCTGCGCGCGCCGTACGAGGTCGTCGGGGTGACCGTGAGCCGGCCGGTCGGCGAGTGCCTCGACCGGGTGGCGGCCTTGGCCGGCGGCGCCGCCGATCTGCTGCGGCTGCCGCACTTCGAAGCGCCGGCCGTGACGGTGCTCGACGGGTACCTGGGCCCGCGGTACGGGCAGCGATCGCCAGCGGGCGAGGACGCGGCCCGGTTGGTGGCCCACACCGAGGGGGTGTTCCTCGACCCCGTGTTCGCCGCCAAGGCGATGGCGGCCCTCATCGACGCGGCGCGCGCCGGCCGGATGACCGGACCGGCGGTGTTCCTGGTGACCGGCGGCGCGCCGACGCTGTTCACCGCACCGAAGGGGCCGACGTGACCCGCGCCGTTCCGCCGGGATACCTGGGTGCCGAGGCGCGGATCAGCAGCGGTCCCGCGCCGGAGCTCGTCGAGGCCGGGTACGCCCTCGAGCTGGCCGACGCGCCGCTGCTGCACCGCGGCCTCGGCCTGGCCGACCTCGCCCACGTCCTCGCGCTGCACGAGGCGGGGGTGATCCCGGCGCAGCAGACGGCCACGCTGCTGCCCGCCCTACTGGACGTGCTCGGCACCACGGCCGAGGACTTCCCCTATGACCCTACGTACGGGGACGCCTACAACAGCCGCGAGCGGGAACTGGAACGCCGGCTCGGCAACGTGGCCGGCTGGCTGCACACCGGGCGCACCCGGCGCGAGGCCGGGCGCATCGCCTTCCGGCTCGCCCTCCGCCAACGCCTGCTCGACCTGCACGAGGCGGTCTCACGGTTCCTCGCCGCCATCACCGAGCAGGCCGAAGCGCACGCCGACGCCGTATGGGCCGACACCACGTACCTGCAGCCGGCGCAGCCGTCCACGTTCGGCCATTACCTGGGCGGCTTCGGCGAGGAGGCGGCCCGCCACCTCGACCGGTTGGAGCAGGCCTACCGGTGGGCCGACCGGTCGCCCGCCGGCGTGGGCGGCGTGGGCGGCAGCCGGGTACCGCTGGACCGGGCGCGCCTGGCCGACCTGCTCGGCTTCGCAAGCCCGGGCAGGCACACCCGCGACGCCATGTGGGCGGTCGACGGCCTCGCCGACGCGGTGGTCGCCGCGGCGCAGGCCGCGACGACGGTCGACCGGCTGGCCGAGGACCTGGAGATATTCGCCAGCCCGAACTTCGGCTATGTCACGCTGCACCCCTCGCTGTGCCGGGCGTCGGTGCTCATGCCGCAGAAGCGCAACCCGTACGGCCTCGCGGTGATCCGGGCCGGAGCGGGCACGCTCGTCGGCCGGGCCACGGGGCTGCTGGTGACCCAGCGCACGCCGTCGGCCCGGACCGACAACTGGTTGCACGCGTACGGCGAGGTGACCGGTGCGCTCGATCTCGCCCGGCGGGTGGTCGCGCTCGGCGCCGAGGTGACGCGGACCCTCGCGGTGGACCGCGATGCGCTCGCCGCCGCGGCCGGTACGAGCTTCACCGGCGCGGCCGACCTCGCCGAGGAACTCGTCCTGCGGTCCGCACTGGACTACCGATCCGCCTACCGCGTCGTCGGCCGGGCCGTGGCCCGCGCCATCGAGGCCGGTCAGACCTCGTTCGCCGAGATCGATCTGGCTCGGGCGGCCGTCGAGGTCCTCGGCACAACCATCGATGTCGACCCACAGACCGTGGCGGTCACGTTCGATCCAGAGCGGATCGTGGCCCGGCGTACCGTCCTGGGCGGTAGTGCGCCGGACCGGGTGCGCGAGCACTGCCGCGCCCTCGGCCGGCGGCAGGCCGGCGCCTCCCGGTGGCGCGACGAGCGACGCGCCCACGCCCGGCGCTCGGAGGACGCGCTCGTCTCCGCCGCTCGGGCACTCGCCGAAGACCTGTAATCCAGGAGATCAACAGGGCAGGATAGGCGCACGGGCCGGACCCGACGGCGACCGAAGGGGCGGAGTGGACGATGACTGGAACCGACGTCAGGCAAGGGCCGGTCGCGATCGCCCGGATCGAGCTCAAGGGCATCGAGATCGTCGAGGAGAACGAGCGCAGCGGTCGGGCACGGTCGCTGTTCTGGCCCTGGTTCGCCGCGAACATCTCGGTCCTGGGCGTCAGCTACGGCGCGTTCACCCTGGGCTTCGGCGTGTCGTTCTGGCAGGCCGTGATCGCCGGCATCGTCGGCATCGTGATCTCGTTCGCGTTCTGCGGAGTGATCGCGCTGGCCGGCAAGCGCGGCTCGGCGCCCACCATGGTGCTCTCCCGGGCCGCCTTCGGGGTCCGGGGCGCCCGGCTCACCGCCGCCCTGTCGTGGCTGCTGACCGTCGGCTGGGAGACCGTGCTCGTGGTGCTGGCCACGCTCGCCACCGCCACCGTGTTCAGCCGCCTGGGCTGGGGCGGCGGGACCGGAACCAAGATCGCGGCGTTGATCGTGGTGTCGGCGATCACCGTCCTTGCCGGGGTGGCGGGGTTCGCCGTGGTGATGCGCCTGCAGACGGTCATCACGGTGATCACCGCCATCCTGACCGTCGTCTACATCATCCTGGTGGCCGACCACATCCACTGGTCCACGGTGTCCGCGATCCCGGCCGGCTCGACGCAGCAGGTGATCGGCGCGCTGGTGTTCCTGATGACCGGCTTCGGGCTGGGCTGGGTCAACGCCGCCGCCGACTACTCCCGCTACCTGCCACGGAACACCGCCAGCCGCGCGGTCTTCGGCTGGACGACGTTCGGTGCCGCCCTCGGACCCCTGGTCCTGCTGATATTCGGGCTGCTGCTGGCCGGCTCCTCGAAGGACCTCTCCACCGCCATCGGCACCGACCCGATCGGCGCCCTGACCTCGTTGCTGCCGACCTGGTTCCTCATCCCGTTCGCGATCACCGCCGTGCTCGGGCTGATCGGCGGGGCCGTGCTGGACATCTACTCATCCGGCCTGGCCATGCTGACCGCCGGCGTGCGCATCCCCCGCTACGTGGCGGCCGGCGTGGACGGCGTCATCATGATCGCCGGCACGATCTACGTCGTCTTCTTCGCCACCAACTTCATCGGCCCGTTCCAGGGCTTCCTGATCACCCTGGGGGTGCCGATCGCGGCGTGGTGCGGCGTGATGCTCGCCGACGTGGCGCTGCGGCGCCGCGACTACGCCGAGAGCGAGCTGTTCGACCCGCGCGGCCGCTATGGCGACGTCCGGGTGCTGCCGCTCGCGCTGGTCGCGATCGGGACCGCCGTGGGTTGGGGTCTGGTGACCAACAGTTTCGCCGGCTGGCTGAGCTGGCAGGGATACCTGCTGGGGCCACTCGGGCTCGGCGGCAAGGATGGCTCCTGGGCGTACTCCGGGCTCGGGGTCCTGGTCGCCCTGGCCATCGGCTTCGTCGGCTACCTCATCGGCGCTGCCGGCGAGATCCGCCGCCAGGAAGCCATGCC
Source organism: Actinoplanes sp. (assembly GCA_036001925.1). GTDB lineage: Bacteria > Actinomycetota > Actinomycetes > Mycobacteriales > Micromonosporaceae > Actinoplanes. The sequence continues at coordinate 71,365 of DASYTU010000046.1, read as the reverse complement.
GTGACAACACGTGCGACACGCCAGGGAGGCTCGACGTGCTTCGACCCCAGGACACCGAAACGCGGGAACGCAAGAGTCTGAACGGACTGTGGAAGCTCGCGTTCGACCCGGCACGCTCGGGGCGCACCCAGCGGTGGTTCGCCGGCCCGCTCCCGGACGCGCGGGAGATCGCCGTACCGGCCAGTTTCAACGACATCGCGGCCGACCCGGCGGTACGCGACTACTTCGGCGACGTCTGGTACCAGACCTCCGTGCGGGTGCCGCGCGGCTGGGACGGGCAGCGGATCGTGCTGCACTTCGAGTCCGCCACGCATCGGGCCACCGTCTGGGTGAACGACACCGAGGTCGTCTCGCACGAGGGCGGCTACACGCCGTTCGAGGCCGACATCAGCGATCATGTCCGCGCCGGCGAGCAGATCCGCGTCACCGCGGTCGTCAACAACACTCTCAATTTCCAGTCGATTCCGCCGGGCGTCATCGAAGACACCCCGGCCGGCAAGCGGCAGCGCTACTGGCACGACTTCTTCAACTACGCGGGCATCCATCGCACGGTCTGGCTCTATGCGACGCCCCGTACGCACCTCACCGACATCACGGTGGTCACCGATCTGGACGGCGCGGCCGGGGTCATCCACTACCGGACCGCGGCCACGGGCACAGCCCGCACTCGCGTCGTCCTGCGTGACGCCGCCGGCCGGGAGGTGGCGAACGCCGAGGGGACCGACGGGACGCTGACGGTGGCGAACGTGCACCGCTGGGCGCCCGGCGACGGCTACCTCTACGACCTCGACGTGCAGCTGGTCGACGGTGAAACCCTCGTGGACAGCTACCACCAGAGTGTCGGCGTACGTACGGTCAGGGTCAGCGGGAACCGATTCCTCATCAACGGCGACCCGTTCCACTTCACCGGTTTCGGCAAGCACGAAGACCTCGCCGTCATCGGCAAGGGCCACAACGACGCGTTCATGGTGCACGACTTCGAGCTGCTGAAGTGGATCGGCGCCAACTCGTTCCGCACCTCGCACTATCCGTACTCCGAGGACGTGCTGGACTACGCCGATCGGCAGGGCATCGTCCTGATCGACGAGACCGCGGCCGTCGGCCTCAACATGGGCCTCGGCGGCGGCATCTTCGGCGCACAGGGCTACACCACGTTCAGCCCGGACACCATCAACGAGCAGACCCGCGAGGTCCACGCCCAGGCGATCCGCGAGCTCGTCGCGCGCGACAAGAACCACCCGAGCGTGGTGCTCTGGTCCATCGCCAACGAGCCGGAAAGCGACACCGAGAGCGCCGAGAACTACTTCCGCCCGCTGTTCGACCTGACCCGCGAGCTGGACCCCAGCCGGCCCGTCGGCTTCGTGAACGTCATGCTCGCCCCGTACGGAAAGTGCCGGGTCTCGCAGTTCGCCGACGTGTTCATGCTCAACCGCTACTACGGCTGGTACGTCAACACCGGCGATCTCGTCGCCGCCGAGGCCGCCTGGGAGCAGGAACTGCACGGCTGGGCGAGCGAGAACAAGCCCATCATCATCACCGAGTACGGCGCCGACACCTACCCCGGCCTGCACTCCGTGACCGCCCAGCCGTGGTCGGAGGAATACCAGATCGAATACCTGGAGATGAACCACCGCGTCTTCGACCGCATCGACGCCGTCGTCGGCGAGCAGGTGTGGAACTTCGCCGACTTCGCGACCACCTCCGGCATCATGCGGGTGGGCGGCAACAAGAAAGGCGTCTTCACCCGCGACCGGCAGCCCAAGGCTGCCGCGTTTGCGCTGCGGCGCCGGTGGCGCAAGGACGCCTGACCCTGGGGCCACACGACCGGGCACCCGAAGCGGCGTCCGGCAAGCGATTGCCATGTGTTGCCTGGCGCGCTTGCCGAAGGACCGCGCGAAGGCGGATGGTGCAGGAATGACTGACACGCTGGGCGCCGGCACCGGCCTCGCCGTGGGCGCGGACCTCATCGGCGGCCCCGACCAGATCCTCGACGACACGACCGTACGGGAGTTCGTCGACCGTTCCCTGGCCGACGCCGACCTCGACGGGCGCAGTGTCTGCGTGATCGTTCCGGACGGTACCCGCAGCTGTCCGCTGCCGCTGCTGCTCTCCGCGGTGCACGAGGCGCTCGACGGGCGGGCAACGAACGTGACGGTGCTGGTCGCGCTGGGCACCCACGCGGCGATGAGCGACGAGCATCTGGCCACCCACCTCGGCGGTCCGTATCCCGGCTTCACGGTGCGCAACCACGAGTGGTGGAAGCCCGAGATGCTGGTCTCGATCGGCGAGATCGACGCGGAGCGGGTCGGTGAACTGTCCGAGGGCCGGATGCGCCAGTCCATCGAGGTGGTCCTCAACCGGGCCGTGGTCGAGCACGACGTCTGCCTGGTCGTCGGCCCGGTGTTCCCGCACGAGGTGGTCGGCTTCTCCGGCGGCAACAAGTACTTCTTCCCGGGCGTGGCCGGCCAGGAGATCATCGACTTCTCGCACTGGCTGGGCGCGCTGATCACCAGCGCCCAGATCATCGGCACCCGCGGCGTCACCCCGGTCCGCGCCCTGATCGATCAGGCCGCCGCGATGGTCCCCAGCCGGCGCCTCGCGCTGTGCCTGGTCGTCCAGTCCGGCACGGGCGCACTGCACGCCGCGTCGTTCGGCCCGCCCGAGTCGGCCTGGGCCGCGTGCGCCGACGTGTCCGCCGAGACGCACGTGAGCTACCTGGACGCCCCGGTGCGCCGGGTGCTGTCGATCGTCCCGACCAAGTACGACGACATGTGGACCGGCGCGAAGGGCTTCTACAAGGTCGAGCCGATCGTGGCCGACGGTGGCCAGGTCATCCTGTACGCCCCGCACATCACCCGGATCTCCGAGATGCACCCCGAGATCGAGCAGATCGGCTACCACTGCCGCGACTACTTCCTCAAACAGTGGGACCGGTTCTCCGGCTACCACTGGGGCGTGCTCGCGCACTCGACACACCTGCGCGGCGCCGGCACCTGGGATCCGGTGGAGGGCGAGCGGGACCGGGTGACCGTCACGCTGGCCACCGGCATCCCCGAGGACGTGGTGCGCGCGGCGAACCTCGACTACCTGGACCCGGCCGAGGTCGACCTCGACGTCTTCGGGGCCGACCCGGACACCTTCGTCGTGCCCCAGGCCGGTGAGGTCCTGTTCCGCCTGCGGTGAGCGGTCGACGAACGGACAACGAGGCCAACTCGTGGCTGCCGCTTGCCATGCCACTGACCAGCACGTCGAATGGAACCCAGGGTTCGAAGGGAACACGATGATCGACACGTTCACCGAAGACACCGTCCGCCGCGTCGGCACCCTGCTGGCCGGCGTCGAACGGCTCGGCGTCGCCTTCTCCGGCGGCGTCGACTCGTCGGTGCTGCTGGCTCTGGCCGCACGGGCACTCGGGCGGGATCGGGTGGTGGCGATCCTCGGGGTCTCCCCCAGCCTCGCGGCCGACGAGCGGGTCGCCGCCCACGCCGTGGCCCAGCACATCGGGGTCGCCGTGGTGGAGATCGACACCCACGAGGGCGACCGGGAGGCGTACCGGGCGAACGGGCCGGACCGGTGCTTCCACTGCAAGGACGAGCTGTTCACCCGGATCGGCGAGGAGGTCGTCGCCGACCACCGCCTCGATGCCGTCGCCTACGGCGAAAACGCCGACGACGCCCGCCGGCCGGATCGGCCCGGCAGCCGGGCCGCGGCCGCGCACCGCGTCCTGCGTCCGTTGGTGGACGCGGGACTCGACAAGTCCGCCGTACGAGAAATCGCTCGTGCCCTTGACCTGCCCTGCGCGGACAAGCCGGCGGCGCCGTGCCTGGCGTCCCGGATCCCGCATTTCGAGGTCGTCAGCCCGGAGAAGCTCCGGCAGGTCGAGCGGGCCGAGGCGGCGCTGCGCCGGCTCGGCTTCGGCGACCTGCGGGTGCGCCACCACGGAGACGTCGCGCGGATCGAGCTGACCGCCGACGATCTGGTGCGTGCCGTCACCGATCCGCTGCGCCGCGCCGTACAGGCCGCGGTGATCGACGCCGGGTTCCGGTTCGCCGCCGTGGACCTGGCCGGTCTGCAGTCCGGCGCCTTCACCCTGCCGCTGGTCGAGGCCGCGCATGGCTGAGAAGAGCGATCTGTCGTCGTTCGCCGATCTCGACCTGGGCCGCACCGCGCGGCGCGGATATCCCGAGGCGGTGTTCTGCCAGGGTAAGACGCCCGAACAGGTGGCCGGCATCGCGGTCGCGGTCCGCCGACACCCGGAGGTCGTCACGCTGTTCACCCGCGCATCTGCCGCGCATGCCAAGGCGATCCTGTCCGAGTTGCCGGACGCGCTGCACGATGCCGACGCGGCCCTGCTTGCCTGGCCGCCGGAGCCGCGCCAGCCATCCGGCGGCCTGGTCGTGGTCGTGGCCGCGGGCACCTCCGATCTGCCCGTGGCCCGGGAGGCGCTGCTCACCGCCCGATACCTGGGCCGCGACACAGAGCTGATCGTCGACGTCGGCGTGGCCGGGTTGCACCGGGTGCTGTCCCGGCTCGACGTGCTGCGCCGGGCCCGGGTGGTGGTGGTCGCCGCGGGCATGGACGGAGCGCTGCCCAGCGTGGTCGCCGGGCTGGTGGCGGCTCCGGTGATCGCGCTGCCCACGTCGGTGGGCTACGGCGCGTCCTTCGGCGGGGTGGCGGCCCTGCTGGCGATGCTGAACACCTGCTCACCCGGCGTAGCAGTGGTCAACATCGACAACGGTTACGGTGCGGGACACCTCGCGGCGCAGATCGCCGCGGCGCCGACGTGACCGGTCGGCACGCGTGGATCGACGCCTCCGCCGGGGTGGCCGGCGACATGCTGCTCGGCGCGTTCACCGACGCCGGGGCGCGTCTCGACGCGGTCCGGCAGGCGGTTGACGCGGTCGTTCCGGGATCCGTGCGCATTGTCTCGGCCGTCGTGTACCGGGCCGGGCTGCGTGCCGCGAAGGTCGACGTCGAACCGCTGGTGCCCGACCCACCACACCGGACATGGCGCGGCATTCGCGATCAGCTCGACAGTGCCGGATTGCCGGAGCGCGTGCATTCCCGTGCGACGCAGGTCTTCGAACGGCTGGCCGCCGTGGAGGCGCAGGTTCACGGGGTCGCGGTCGCCGACGTGCATTTCCATGAGGTGGGCGCGCTGGATTCGATCGCGGACGTGGTCGGTGTGTGCGCGGCCCTCGAGGACCTCGACGTCGACACGGTCTCGGCCGGTGAGGTGGCGCTGGGCTCGGGCCACGTCCGTACGGCGCACGGCGAGCTGCCCGTGCCCGCGCCGGCCGTCGCCGAGCTGTCCCGGGGCTGGCGGGTACGGGCGGGCGGTCCCGGAGAGCTCGCCACACCGACCGGTATGGCGGTGATCCGCGCGCTGGCGGCGAGCTGCGAAGACCTGCCGAACATGGTGGTGGAGGCGGTGGGCGTCGGGGCCGGCGGGCGCGACACGCCGGGACGGCCGAATGTCGTGCGGGTGCTGGTCGGATCGCCCCCGGCGGTCGAACCCGCTTCCGAGGCGGCGGTGGTGCTCGAGGCCAACGTCGACGACCTGGACCCGCGGCTGTGGCCTGGCGTCCTTGCCGGGTTGATGCGCGCGGGTGCCTCCGATGCTTGGCTCGTGCCGATCGTCATGAAGAAGGGACGGCCCGCGCACACGCTGACCGTGCTGTGCCGGCCGGAGCTCGTGGGGAAGCTGCGGACGCAGATCTTCCGCGACACCAGCACGCTGGGCGTCCGCGAGGCACCCCGGCGCAAGGTGGTACTCGATCGCGCCTTCGTCGAGGTCCTGGTCGACGGCGACACGATCGCCGTCAAGGTGGGCCACGTCGACGGCGTCGTCCTGCAGGTGATGCCGGAGTTCGAGGACGTCGCCGCGGTCGCCCGCCGGCAGGGTCGGCCCGAACGCCTCGTACTGCTGGACGCCGCGAACGCGGCCGCCGCCGCGGGCCTGACCATCGGAGCGCCCTTCCGTCCCGGTACGGATCCTCGACGCCGTCCTTAGTCGGGCGCTAGGTTCAGCGTCATAGGGCAACTCGCCGGAGGGAGCGCTATGCCGCAACCGGAAGGCCGCGAGCTGGAGGCGATCCGCGAACGCCGCGCCCAGCTTCGCGACAAGTACCTGCACCAGCGATCGGAGCGGCCGGCCACCACCGGCCGGGGGCTGCACCACGCGGCGCTGATCTGCCGGGATGTCGAGGAGACCATCCGGTTCTACCAGGAGCTGATCGGCTTCCCCCTGGTGGAATTGGTGGAGAACCGCGACTACGCCGGCTCCAGCCACTTCTTCTTCGACATCGGCAACCGCAACCTGCTGGGCTTCTTCGACTTCCCCGGGCACGACCATCCGCCGTTCTCCGAGACCATCGGCGGCGTCCAGCACATCGCGATCTCGGTGACGGCGGAACAGTTCGCGGCCGCCAAGAGCCGATTCGACGAGGTGGGCCTGTCCTACCTCGGGCCCGACCGCGGCGTTGAGGACAGCCTCTACATCCGGGACCCCAACGGCGTAGGCATCGAGCTCTACAACGAGGCGCTCGGGGTCTTCAACGGCGTACCGCTGGTGTGATCTAGCATGTCCGCGTGCCGTCGGACCTGATGTTGAAGTCGATGAATGCGCTCCACCGAGCGATGCTGCGGGTGACCTGTGGTCGCGTCGGTAATGAGTTCAGCGGGATGCCGGTCCTGGAGTTGATCACCACCGGCAGGCGCAGTGGTATGCCGCGGGCCGTGATGCTGACATCCCCGGTTCAGGATGGCGACGCGTACGTGGTGGTCGCGTCACGAGGCGGCGACGACCAGCATCCCGCGTGGTTCCTCAACCTTCGCGACGACCCTCGCGTTCAGGTGGCCGTCCGAGGTGGACCCCTCGTGCCGATGCACGCCAGCATCGCCACCGGTGAGGAGCGGGCGCGGTTGTGGCCTCGGGTCACAGCCAGCTATCGGGGCTACGCGGGATATCAGAAACGCACCCTACGCGAGATCCCCCTCGTGCTGCTGCGCCCGGCGACCTAGGCTGGCGGGTGTCGCTCCCGCCGCCCTTGTTGCTGGTCGTCGATGGCAACAGCCTGCTCCACCGCGCGTATCACGCCGCGTTCCTGGATGGGCTGCTGGACGAGGCCGGGCGGCCGGTGTGGGCGTTGAGGGGCCTGGTGGGGTACGTGGCCCGCGCCGCGGCGCACCTTCGTCCGGATGCGGTACTCGTGGGCTTCGACTGCCACGAGTATTCGGCACGCAAATCTGACTATTCCGGCTACAAGGCCCATCGCCCCGACAAGCCGGCAGATCTCGACGAGCAGATCATCGGCGCCCCGGACTTGCTCCGCGCGGCCGGCATCTGCACGGTCGTGCCGTCCGCGTACGAAGCCGACGACGTGCTCGCCAGCTCCGCGGCGCACGCCCGGCGCAACGGCTGGAGATCGGTCCTGATGACCAGCGACCGCGACGCCTTCGCGCTCATCGACGAGACGACGTCGGTGCTGCGGGTCCGCAATGGCGGCTTCGACGAGGCGGTACTGGTGGACGCGGCCGCGCTTGCCGAGCTCTGTGGCGTGCAACCGTGGCAGTACCGGGACTACGCCGCGCTGCGCGGCGACCCGTCCGACAACCTCCACGGGGTACGCGGATTCGGCTCCGCCACAGCCGCCCGGCTGCTGACGGCGTTCGGCACCGTGGACGCCGCGTGGGCGGCACTCGACAACGGCAAGGCACAGGCGGTCCGCGACCTGGTGGGCGATCAGCCCGCCGAAGAGTTGAGCTCAGCTGCGATGCGGCAGATCGTCGATCGCAACCGGCGACTCATGCAGATGCGGGCCGACCTTCCGATGCCGGATCTCGACGCGGCGCGCCTGCCGTTGGATCTCGCCGTGATGAGATCGGCCCTGTCCGCTCGTGGCATCAACTTCGGACCGTCGTTGTGGGCCCTCACCGGCGGCACTCCGCCACCGGTCGGCGGGGATCTGACGCCGGAACTGCGGCCGTGGGTCTTCCGGAGCGGATTGCGCAGCCGGCGAGACCCCATCCCGGGACAGTTGGCGCTGTTCTGATTCGCCCGGATCCGCCGGGGTCACGCCGCGAGCGTCGACCTGCTAACCTCTCCGACCCGTGAGCCACCGCCAGACAGTGTTGCCGCGACGACGCCTCGGGCTGGTCGCGCTGCTCGTGATCGCCCTTGCCGCGATGGGCTGCGGCGACACCGGCGGGCGGTCCGCGGCCGGCAGCGCCGCGCCGAGCCCGGCGAAGGCGGTAGCCTACCCGGCCCCGCCTCCGCTGCCGTTCAGCTACCGCCTCACCACGCTGCCGGACACGTATGAGACCACCTACAGCCATGTCTTGTTCACGTTGCGCGACCGCCCGCTGTTCAACATGAGCTTCGTCGTTGACGCGGCACGCCCGGGCAACGCCGCGCCGCTGCTGGCCATCAACAAGGCGACCGGCGACAAGGAACACTGGAAGATGCAGCGGATCACTGTGAACGGCGGCACCGGATACCGCACCGAGTACCCGGTGAACGGCGACACGTACCTCTTCTACTTCTTCGCAAAGGGGACGGTCTCGGTGACGCTCAAGGCGTCGCTGGGTAAGGACGACGACCAGGCGACCCGCCGCGATGCTGAGCACATCATCGCCAGCCTGAAGTTCGACACCAGCCGGCTCACCGGTCCGTACGGCGGGACGCCGCCGGCATTGGTCATGCCGTTCACGTTCGATCTGCCTCCGGCGCTGGCCGGCGGGTCGTACCCGGCAGAACTGGTCGACGGTAACTTCGTGAACCTGCGATACGGGTCGCAGAAGGTCCTGGTCGACGACGAGATCTTGAAGAATGCGGAGGCCGCGGCGAGTGCTTTCCAGCAGCGCCGGAGCAAGATCGTCGGCAGTGGCGCCACACCGCACGACGTGAAGACGCTGCCGGCGACCGCGAACAATCTCGGAACGCGGGTGGACGAGGGCTTCAGCGTGAACATCAACGAGAACGGCCGGCCGTACCTCGTCGGCTTCGTCTTCCGGCGCGGCAGCCACCTGGTGACGCTGTCGACGACCGTCGAGGAGCCGCGTACGGAGCGGACGGTGCAGGCCCTGCAGGCGCCGCTCGAAGTGGCCACGAGCTGGAATTTCACCGGCACCTGAGGCCTGCCGCAGCCACGGATCGCGGCGACGCCGCGGCCCTGCCGGCGGTTGAGCCGCGCGCCGGGGTGGACGGCACCGCCCGGTCGGCGCACCCTGAAGGGGCCCGCCGGGCCGGCGGGCCAAACGGAAGAAGCAGATCATGAAACTGCCGCGGATGCGTTCTCGCCGTACCGCCGCTTGCCGGCGGGTGCGGGTCCTCGCCAAGGTCCGTCGCGGGGCGGTGGTGTACCGGGGTCGGCCGCCCATGCTGCTGGTGCTTCTGGTCCTCGTCGCCGCCGCCGTCACTACGGCGCTGCTCAGCCGGCATGTCCTCGCCGGCGCGGGCGGGGTGGGGCTGCTGCTGGTCGGCTGGCTGGCCTACGCGCTGCGGGTGATCCGTCTGCTCCCCGCAGGCCCCGGCGGGGACGGGCCGGCTCCGCCGGGCGGAGCCGGTGTGCGGGAGCCGCGCCGGCCCATGCCGCTGTCCCCGACCGGCGCCGCGGTCATGCCGATCGACGACGATGAGCCGCCGGGCCGGATAGTCGCCCTCGCGTAGGGGCCGCTGGTCGGGCTATCCAGCCGTGTCCGTGCGCTCCAGGATTCGCTTGATCGCCGCCAGGTCCTTGACGTTGGCGCGCCGCATCGCGGCCGACATCATCGGTGCCGCGATCTTCGAGAAGCCCGCGGGTTCCCCGCGGTTGCGCAGCCTCATGCGGGTGTGCGTCTCGTCGATCGCGGTCCAGGTGTAGGTCGTCTCCATGGGGAACGGTCCCTGCGCGGTGCGCATGACCAGTTTCTCCCCTGGCGCCCACTCGACGACCTCATAGGTGTACGCCAGCCGCCGGCCCAGGAAGTGGGCGACGAAGTCCATCCGTGACCCGACGGCCATCGGCGGTTCGGTTCGCCATTTCACCGATTCGATGTTGGCGTACCACTGCGGGGCGTTCGACGGGTCGGCGGCGTAGGCGCCGACCTGGCCACGCGGACGATCGATGACCACCTCGGTCACCACATCAACGGCCATCGGATGGCTCCTCGCTCCGGAGTCAGAAGTCAAAGAAGGGCTTGCGGATTCCGCTCTCCAGGTACGCCTTGAGCGACAGCAGCATCTGCGCCCAGCCGACCGTGACGATGCGGAACATGTCGTCCACCGCCGGGAAGCCAGTATGGTCCAGCCGCACCACGGCCCCCGCGTCGGTGGCCTCGGCGCTCCAGATGATGCGCGTGTGCTCCCAGCCGGGCGGCCCACCGATGCAGTCCCACTCCACCACGGCCGGCGCGTCGGCCTTGTCGATGCGCATGTCCCAGGTGAACGGGGCGTCCGGGAAGCTCATCTTGAGCACGTCCCCGACGTTCGCCCCAGGCACGGTGGCGCGGCTGGTCCACCATCCGGTGATGCCGTCGTGGGTGGTCAGCGCGGCGTAGGCGGTCGGGGCGTCGACGCCGTCGATCTGGATCAGGTGATGCATGTCGGCCATGACTGGCTCCGTCCTCGGCGAGCAAGTTTTAGTAGTCGCTAAAATAGTTGAAGCGAGGGTTCACCGCAAGCTTTAGTGCCGACGTAAACTTGTGTCACCATGGACGCCGTCAAGATCATCGCCGAGCCGCGCCGCCGGGAGATCCTGCGGCTGTGCTGGCACGGCGAACGCGCCGCCGGGGACCTCGCGGACGCGTTCGAGATCACGTTCGGCGCCGTGTCGCAGCACCTGAAGGTGCTGCGCGACGCCGGACTGGTGACGGTCCGGCGGGACGGCACCCGCCGCTACTATCGGGCAAACCCGACAGCGCTCGGGCCGCTGGCCGCTTACCTGGAGGCGCAGTGGGGTCGGCAACTGGACCGGCTGACCGAACTGGCCGAAGCCGCGGAGTCAGATTCAGGAGGTACGCGGGCGTGAACGCGGACGTCGTGACGGTGCAGCGCAGCATCAAAGCCAGCCCGGCCACGGTGTTCTCCTTCTTCACCGACCGCGACCGGTGGCTGTCCTGGCAGGGCATCACCGCCGAGATCGACCCCCGGCCGGGCGGCGTGTTCCGGATGAACGTGCGTGGCGACGGGTGGGCGTCGGGTCGCTTCGTCGCCGTGGAGCCACCCCACCGCCTCGTGTTCACCTGGGGCTGGGAGGGCGACGGTTCACCGGTGCCGCCCGGCTCCAGCACCGTCGAGATCATCCTGGAGGCGGACGGCGAGGACGGCACGCAGCTCACCCTTGTACACCGCGGGCTGCCGCTGCCGGCGCTCGATATGCATCGCGACGGCTGGAACCATTACCTGGACCGGCTGGCCGTCCGCGCCGCCGGCGGCGACCCCGGGCCGGACGCCACCGCCCCCCTCGGATCCTGACCTGCCGTGTCAGAAGGCGATGACCACCTTCCCGGGGGCGTGGCCTTCCTCCTGATACCTGACCGCCGCCGGGATCTCCTCGAACGCGTAACGCCGGTCGATGACGGGACTGACCTTGCCGTCCTCGATCAATCGGGTCAGCGTCATCAGGTGCTGCGCCTTCTCCGTGCACCCGACCGTGTCCGCCATGCGCATCGTCTGGGAGACGAACGGTCCCACCGCGAGCGCCGCGAACGTGTGACCGGCAGGCTGCAGCCATCGTCCAGCCTGCCCGCCGGCGACGACCAGGGTGCCGTGGGGCGTCAACACCCGCCGGCACGCCGTCACCGAACGGCTTCCCGCGATGTCCAGCAGCAGGTCGTAGCGCTGCCCACTCTGCGTGAAGTCCTGTGTGCGGTAGTCGATGACCTCGTCCGCGCCGATCGACCGGACCAGATCCACGTTGCCGGTGCTGCAGACGCCGGCGACCTTCCCGCCGAACGCTCGGGCGAGCTGCACGGCGAACGTGCCGACACCGCCGGAGGCCCCGTTGACCAGGACCCTCTGGCCGGGCTGGATCCGGCCTTCGTCGCGCAGGCCCAGCAGAGCGGTGACGGCCGCCATGGGCACCGCCGCCGCCTCTTCGTACGACAGGTTCTTCGGTTTCGGTGCCAGCAGCGTTTCCGGGACGCTGACGTACTGGGCGAAACCACCCTGCTCGAGCAGCGCGTACACGTCGTCGCCGGGACGGAACCGCGTCACGTTCCGGCCGACCGCCTCGACCTGGCCCGCCATGTCGCAGCCCAGGATGTTCAACTTCGGGCGGCGTAGCCCGAGGCCGCCCGGCATCAGCCGCGCGACGTACGGCTCGCCTCGCATGTTGTGCCAGTCGTACGGATTGACGGACGTCGCGCGCACCCGCACCAGCACCTCATCGTCGGCGGGCACGGGCTTGTCGATGTCCGTGAGGTCCAAGAGATCGGGTGCGCCATACGAACGCAGGACAAAGGCCTTCATAACCAGCAACCCCCAGCTACCTTACGTCGTAAGACTTACAACGTAAGGTACTCGGACGACGCAAGGCTGTCGAGGGTTCAGGCCCTCGCACGCAGCCGGTCGAGACCCTCGAGGACCAGATCGAGCCCGAATTCGAACTCGGTCTGGTCGTCACACCAGCCCAACGTCGAGTCGGGATCGTCGTGGGCGACCTCCATCAGCATGGCGACGAGGTGCGGTAGCCGTTCGGCCATGTGCTCGAGCGAGGGCGTCGTTGCCGCGTCGCCGGTCCCGCCGCCCGGATCGAACAATTCCTGCGTGAAGCCCAGGGCGCGGCTGCCCAAGGCGTGCAGCGCGTGGTGGGCCAGATCGTACGAAAATCCACCGTCCCGCATGAGCCCGACCAAGGCGTCGTAGTACTGCAGTACGGCCGGACTCGTCGTGGTCCGTGACTCGAACACGCGCGGCGCCCATGGGTGGCGGAGAAAGACCTCCCGAGCGGACAGAATTCTCTCCCGCACCGCTTTCTTCCAGTCGGCTCCCTTGGCGGGCACGTCGACGTCGCCGACAACATCGTTGATCTCTCGCGCAATGACATCGACGACGCCGTCCAGGACCTCTTCCTTGTTGGCCACGTGGTAGTAGAGCGACATCGCCTCGGCGCCGAGCGCGTCGGCGAGACGACGCATCGTGAGTGATTCGACACCACCGTCGTCGGCGAGCTTGACCGCCGCTCGCAGCACCCGCTCCCTGCTCAACGGGACGCGCGGCCCGGCGCTGGGTTCGGCTTGGGTGGCCACCTCGATCAACCCTCCCTGTGCGCTCGATCGTACAGGCCAGGATTCATGAACCGGTGCGGTACGGTTCGTCGCCCGGCGGCCCGTCGGCTATGCGCCGCGCGCGACAAGTCGGCCAACTTCTGGCCGCTCGCGATCCTCAGCATGGGCGAGGCGTGGCACAACCTCCACCACGCCGATCCCACCCAGGCCCGGCATGGCGTACGGCCGGGGACAGGTCGACATCTCCGCGCGGGTGATCTGGCTGTTCGAGAAGCTGGGCTGGGCCTACGACGCCCGCTGGCCGAGCCCGGAGCGGCTCGCTCGAATCGCCGCCGCGCCGCCGGCAGCCGCTCCCGCAAGGTGAGCTTTACGACGCACGCTGAGCTGCCCCAACACGCCGATCAAGACGACCGGGACTCGAGTACGCCGAGGTCCCGCTCGGCGTACAGCCGGTGTTCCCACTCTTCGCTGAGGACGACCTCCAGGCATCGGCGTACCGCAAAGCTCTCCGGCGCCGGGTAGCCCGGCTCCTTGACCGGTTCGGTCATGCTGTCCAGCCTCTCGTCGGTGAGATCGGCGATCACCTGGCGCACGGTGGCCATGCGGTCCGCACGCCGGGCGAGCACCTCGTCCAGCGACGGCCGCACGTCGCGATCGCGCGGGACGCCGGGCTGGTCGGGCATCTCGTCGTGGGGCAGGTCCAGAGCGTCCCAGGGCGACGGATCCCCCAAGATCGCGCGCTTCACCCACGCGTCCGTAGCGAAGACGAGATGGCGCAGCGTCTCGATGAAAGACCACTCACCGTCGACCCGCTCGTGGAGCAGCTCCGGGGCCATCCCCCGAGCCCGCTCGACGGTTACTTGCCATAGCCGCCCGAGGACGTCCCATGCTTCGCTGAACCCGGCGGCGTCGGTGGGCCGCATCTTCACGCGGTCCGGGTAGCGACGGTCGAGCTCCGCCTCCACCAGCGGCACGACGTCGACGCCGTTGACCCGTAGGTTCTGGATCTCTCCGCTCATCTCCATGTTCACCAGCGCAGCGCCACGGATCATGACCCCGGTCAGATCGACCAGGTGAAAGCGCGCATCGGTGAGGTCGACATGGCGGAACCGCGCATCCGCCAGGGAAACGTCCTCGAACCGCGAGCCGGCCAGGTCCTCGTCCGTGAAGTCAGCCACGCGACCAGCGTTCCACGAAACCTAACCGACGTCGCGCGGCGTAACACGGCGTATCGCGTTCGAACGGGAACAGCTCACCGCCGTGCTGGAGGCGACACGCCAGCGCCTTGCCGACCTTGATCTGGCGTTGCAGCGACTCGGCGCCGGCACGTACGGCGTGTGCGAGTTCAGCAGGCGTCCGATTCCGGCGGAGCGTCTTGCTGCGCGCCCTGCCGCCCGTACGTGTGTCGGCTGCGCTGGCCGACCCTGACGCTCAGGGGAAGGTTCGGGCATCAGCTCGAGATACGCCCCATCCCCGGCCGCGACCACGTTCCGCGACCGCCACCGCGGGCGTCCGGACTGCGGGGAAGATCGGTGGGGCTGGGGAGCACCACCGATCTTCCACCCAGGGCCGCCGGGTCAGTCGGGCGGTGACGGCGGGTGAAGGCGGCCGCATTTCCGGTGCCCATGCGTGGCCGCCTGTCCGTGCACGATCGCTGGCTCGGCCCGAACCCCGAGCCGAACTGCTGCACGTCACCGGCCTGAAATGTCTCAGCGAAAACCACTACGAATAGCGGTCGAGCTGAGCGCGGGCGGTGCCCACCGGCCACCCGTACGTCCGGGCCAGCTGGCCCGGTGTCGCCTCGATCATCGTGTCGAGGAAACGTCTGGTGGCGTAGGCGTAGTTCGGACCGCCGCCGACCTCGAAGAGCCGGCAGGTCAGGTCGACGATGGCGGCCGGCCAACCGGTGGGGTGCGCGCGCACACCGGCGGACGTCACCAGGAGGTGGCGTTGGAGCGCGACGATCGCCGCGGCGTAGCGGCCGCGGTCGCCGACGATCTCGCGCAGGGCGGCCGTCGGTAGCGGGCCGCTCATCAGCGCGTCGGCGATGCGGTGTGCCGCGTCCGGCAGGTCGAAGCCGACGTGGTCAGTGGGCTCGCCGTCACCTTCGTACAGCGCTGTCAACAGGCGCGGCGACAGCAGCGACGCCCGCTTGTAGACGAACTTGCCATACCACGCGAGCCCAGCCTTGGGCAGCTCGTCCTTCCAGGTCCACACCTGGGACTCGGCCGGGCCCATCCCGTCGGCGAACGGCACCGTGTCCGGCCCGGCCACCGCCTCCCACAGTGACGGCGACTCGACGCGTTCGGCGGGAAAGAGCACCGCAAAGCCGACCCCGTCGAGAAACGCCGCCGCCTCGTCGATCGTGGTGACCAGCGGGGTGGGCAGCCAACGGTCCCCGCGCGCCCGGCCTAGCGCGACGCCGCTGCCGGACGGCCCCCCAGCCTGATCGCGTCCCATGCTGTCACCGTAACGTTCGCAGCTGGTGGCAGCTTTGCCCGAAACGGTAGCGTCTGGGTTTCGGCCGGCGGGACCATGAATACGGCGCGTTACCGCATAGTCGACCTGGGAGGTGAGCCATGGCAGAAGATGCGGACAAGAACAACGTTGAACCCGAGGACTACGAGTACGACCTGGCGCACGAGGCGACCGAGGGCCAGCACGCCAAGCGGCCCACACCCACGCAGACGCAGCCGCCGAGCATGCATGTCCACGATGACGGCGGCGACTACGGCTACGACGCGGCGCACGACCTGGCCTGAGCGCCGGGCGCCATCGGTTCGCTAGAACCGGCGGACGCGGCGAGACGCGAGCGCCCAATAGCCGTCGCCGTTCAGGTACGACACTCCGCCCAGCGGGCCGAACGTCGGTCCATGGGTGGTCTTCCGGGACGAGTGGAACACCTTGTTGCCGTCGCCGTCGACCCCGAGATACAAGCCGACGTGGTCGTCGGTCTCCTCCACGTCGCCGGCTTCCGCAGCGGCACGGTCGTCGGCGGAGTCGGCGTTGAACGTGACGATGTCACCGATGCGGACGTCGCTGGTGTCGACCGGGGCGTCCGCCGATTCGGCGATCAGCACACCGGGGCCGGCGGGACCGATCTGTACGGCCCGGCGGGGCAGGTTCAGTCCGTTCAGGTCGGCGGGGTCTTGCAGGGACATGGGCAGGCCCAGGTGATAGCCGAAGATCATCCGGATGAAGCCGGAACAGTCCAGGCAATATTGTTGCGCCAATTCGTTCACGTCGATCGTCGGCACCGCAACGTCCGGGTACGACCAGCTGATCCGGATGTAATCGTTGAAGTCCGAGCCCTCCTGCCGCTTGCCGTCCGCCTCGGTCGGCCCATACCGCGCCTCGCCAAGTACCTGTTTCGGCGCGTCCACGCCGGTGGTGAACAGTCGCGGATCCACCGCGGCGGGGGCTCCGGCGATGTACATGATCGAGTAGGCGAGCGCGTCCGGGGTCGTGTCCACCAGCCAGCCGCGCACCATCGCCTCGACCGCGGGTGTCCAGGCGGTGAACGGTTCCGGCAGCAGCCGTACCCATGTGCTGTGAGTGACGACGGGCGGGTCCGGCCACCGGCCCGCGGTGATCTGCAGCTCGTCGATCTCGTATGTGGGGTCGTTCATCGCGCCGGCGGAATTGAACGCCCGCAACCCGACCCGGCCAACCAGGTTCGCGGTGCTCGTCGCGGTCACCGTCGGGGTGCTCGGTTCGGCGGCGCCGTCGGCCCACACCCACATGTTCAACGCCGGCCCGGCGCGCTGAACCCGCGCCCAGATCCAGGTGCCACCGGCATACCCGGTGATCACCGAGCTCCGCGACGCCAGACTGGTCTCGGTGCCGCTGGTCACCGAGGCGAGCGTGGCGGTCAACGAGCCGGTCGTGTTGAACGTGACACGGGCCCGGTTGTGGTTCCCCGCCGTCGTGTAGTCGGTCAGGATCGAAACGGAGTTCGCCGCCCCGGCGGGAGATGTGCTGAGCCGCACCCGGATCCGCACATCGGCGTCTACCACATCGTCGCGCAGCGTCTGGTAGAACGACGTGCTGGTCGCCGTCGGATGGATCTTCCCGACCGTACCGTCAACGGTGTAGTCGGCGGGGACACCACCGGCGTTGCTCGACCACGACCCGTAGAACGGCGACAGTCCCCAGCCTGAGGTACGGATGCGGCCGAAGTCTTCTCTGTACTGCGGGCCGACCTTCTTCGCCTCGGTGAACGTTCGCTGCGGTCCTCGCACCGTCACGCTCTTGGCACCGTGGGTGAGGTAGGCGACCTCGTCGCCGCCGGTGAGTACCCGCAACGCCTCCACCCCCGGCGCCGCCGTCACCGTCTCGAAGTCCAACACCGCAGTCGACGGCGCGGGTGGGGCGCTCGCCGAGCGCAGCACCAAACCCATCAGGTCACCTGGTAGTCGATCTGCACCAGCACATAGGTGACGATGCCGGTGACGCCGGTGATCTCCACCTGCAGCGACGTGCCGGCCGCTACGGCCGTGTTCTGCAGGCTGGGCACGGACATCCACGTGCTCGCCGAGGCGACCGACAGGTCGACGGGTAGCAGCGTGTTGTCGTCGGCGCGTGCGTTGATGGTGGCGCCGGTGCCGCCAACCCGGAACGCACGTACCCCGGTGACGGTGGCCGCGCCGGCGAGCCGGGTCACGGCGCGCAGCACCGGCCCGGCCGGGGCCTCGAAGACGTACCCGACGCTGTAGACGATGGACGACGGGGCGTCGTGCTGGCGCGATGTCCGCCCGTCCGCCGCGGCCGTGGCGAGACCGCCGGGGCCCCGTTTCGCGGTCAGATCCACGATGTCCTCCCTCACCGTTCGACCGGTGACGCGGCCGAGGCTCACCGTTCGACCGGTGACGCGGCCGAGGCTCGCCGTTCGACCGGTGACGCGGCCGAAGCTCGCCGTTCAACCGGTGACGCGGCCGAAGGTCGCCGTTCGACCGGTGACGCGGCCGAAGTTAGCACCACGTCAGAGACGGTGCAGTCGGCCGCGGCCGTACTGATCGTCAGATCGGCGATAGGTCGGTTGATCGACCACGGCGCCCACCGCGCACCACGATCGTCGTGGGGTGTACGGCGCGCTTGAACGGACCCGCTCCACCACCGATGCGCCCGAACAGCAGCTCCGCGGCATGCCGGCCCATCTCGACGGCGTCGTACGTGACCAGCGCGACCGGCATCGGAAGCAGGTCGGCCAGCTCGAGGTCGTCGAAGCCGGCCACCCCGATGTCGGTGCCGTGCACGTCGACCGCGTGCAGCGCGCCGAGACACATCCGGTTGTTGTCGGCGAAGACCGCGTCCGCGGCGGCCGGGCCGTTCAGCAGCTCGGTCGTTGCCGCCTTGGCCGCCTCGACCGTGTGGTTGCCCATGCTGACCAGTCGGGGGTCGTAGGTCAGCCCGGCGTTGCCGAGGGCCTGCCGGTAGCCGGCCAGCCGGTTGGCGCCGGTGCCCACGGCAGGGTCGCCGCCGACATAGGCGATCCGCCGATAGCCGCGGGACAACAGGTGCTCCACCGCGCCACGAGCGCCGCCGCGGTTGTCCAGCACCACCGAATCGGCGGGCACGCCGCGCGGCACCCGGTCGATGAACACGATCGGCACCCATCGGGCCAACTCCGCGTGCAGCTCGCGGTGGGCATGCGCGGTGGGTACCACCAGCAGTCCGTCGACCCGCCGGCGGACCAGATCGCGCAGCAGATCCCGCTCCCGTTCGAAGTTCAGCCGGGTGCTGCCGACCACCAGCATGTGCTGGTAGCGCCGGGCGGTCTCTTCGGCGCCGCGGGTGATCGCCGACCAGAACGGGTTGGCCGGGTCCTCGATCGCCAGCCCGATCGTCTCGGCGGTCTGGCCGGGCCGCAGGGTACGGGCGATCTCGTTGCGCTGGAAGCCCAGCTCCGCGATGGCTCGCTCGACGCTGGCCCGCGTCTCGGGCCGGATGTAGCGCTCGTTGTTGACCACCCGGGACACGGTGGCCGCGCTGACCCCGGCAAGCCGCGCGACGTCGCGCATGGTCGGCTGCTGTGGCGGCACGGGTCTCCCCGATCGTGATGGTTGCCGTTGGCTGGCGCTTCGATTCTGACGCACGGCTGTCCCACCCGATATCCGACTGACGTCCGGTTGTGACACGCCGGCTCTTGACCTGATCAGGGGTCGCTGATTACGTTCTCTGATTACGTTCTCAGAAGGTTTCACCGGAGCATAACAACACTGGACTAGAACCTGACATCCTGCCCGAGCCGTCCGAGTCCCCCACCGGAGGCAGCGCATGAGGATCCCCATCGTCGGCGTGACTGTGGCCGCCGCAGTAGCAGTACTGGTGCCGCTGGCCCAGACGCCCGCGTCCGCCGCGCCAACGCCGGCCGCCCAGGCCGTGGCCTCCTACCAGGCGCTGCAGCGCTATCTGGCTGTGCGGGACGGGTCCGGCCTCTACCGCGAGCGTTATCCGGTCGCGGCCGGCGACAACCCGTACTCGTACGAATGGCCGTTCTCTCAGGTGCACGCCGCGACGCTGGACCTGACCGGTATGCCCGGCCGGCTGGGCGCCGGTTTCCGCCCCGACCTTGAGGCGCGCGCCGTCGGGCAGGAGCGGTACCGGAGTACGCGTGGCACGACCGGGGTGCCCGGGTACGCCTCCTACCCGGAAGAGCCGTACGGCTGGGGCGGCGACTTCTTCTACGATGACAACGAGTGGGTAGGCCTGCTGGATGTCCAGCGGTGCCTGATGAGCGGCGACCGGGTCGCGCTCGCCCGCGCCGAGCAACTCTTCACCCTGGTGCAATCCGGCTGGGACACCGACCCGAGCCACGCCGCGCCCGGCGGTGTGTTCTGGACCCAGGCCACCTGGAGCGCCGATCGCAACACCGTCTCCAACATGCCCGGCGCGGAACTCGGCCTGCGCCTGTACCAGATCACCGGGCAGCGGTCCTATCTGGACTGGGCGTTGCGCATGTACGACTGGACCAACCGGTACCTGCTCAGCCCGGACGGCCTCTACTGGGACCACCTGGACCTGTCCGGCACGGTCGAGACGACCTACTGGTCCTACAACCAGGGCGTGCCGGTCGGCGTCAACGTCCTGCTCTACCAGATCACCCACGACCGTACGTATTTGCGACGTGCCACCAGCATCGCCCGCGCCGCCTACGACTACTTCGTGACCGCGGGACGGCTCTCCGCGCAGCCGCCGTACTTCAACTCGATTTTCTTCAAGAACCTGCTGCTGCTCGAGGCGGTCACCGGCGGCCACACCTACCGCGACGCGATGGCACGGTACGCCGCGACGGTGTGGCAGCAGAACCGCGACCCGCAGACCGGGCTGTTCCACTTCGGCGCCGGCCCCACCGAGTCTCTCCAGCAGGCCGCGATGATCCAGATCTACGCGGTCCTCGCCTGGATCCCGGCCAATTACCCCCTCCTGTATTGATCACCTGTCCCCCAAGGCAAAGGGAAATCGCGATGCGACGTACTTTCACCATCGCCGCGCTGGCGGCCATCGCCCTCGCGGGCACGGCGGCGTGCTCGTCCGGCGACAACAACAACAGCAGCAGCGGCGGCACATCCAAGACCCTCACGGTCGCGTACCAGAAGTTCGGCGCCTTCATCCAGATGGACGACCAGATGAAGAAGGTCAAGGCCGCGTACGAGACGGCGCACCCCGGATACACGGTGAAGCTCGTGCCGATCGAGGCGGCGGAGAACGACTACTACACCAAGCTGTCGCTGATGAACCGCTCCCCCAGCACCGCACCAGACGTGATGTATGAGGACACGTTCCTGGTCAACACCGACATCCAGGCCGGCTTCCTGGCACCGATCGACGAGTATCTGGCCAAATGGCCGGACTGGAGCCAGTTCAGCGACACCGCCAAGACCGCCGCCAAGGCACTGGACGGCAAGACGTACGGCGTACCGATGGGCACCGACACGCGGGCGCTCTGGTACAACAAGAATCTCTTCGCCAAGGCCGGCCTGCCGGTGCCGTGGCAGCCCAAGAACTGGAACGACGTGCTCGCCGCGGCGCGCACGATCAAGGCCAAGCTGCCCGGCGTGACGCCGCTGAACGTCTACTCCGGCAAAGGCGCCGGTGAGGGCGCCACCATGCAGGGCTTCGAGATGCTGCTGTATGGCACGAACAACACGCTCTACGACGACGCCGCCAAGAAGTGGGTCGCCTCCAGCCCCGGCTTCCTCGACTCGCTCAACTTCGTCAAGACGGTCTACGGGGACAAGCTCGGGCCGGAACCGCAGGACGCCCTCAACCCGAACTTCGGTACGAGCGTGAGCAACGAACTCCTGCCCGGCGGCAAGCTGGCCATCGACCTGGATGGCTCGTGGCTCAGCGGCACGTGGCTCAAGTCCGGCGCCAAGCCCTGGCCGCAGTGGTCCACCGTGCTCGGTCAGGCCGCGATGCCCACCCAGAACGGCCAGGCCCCCGGCTCGACCAGCATGTCCGGCGGCTGGGTGCTCTCGGTCGGCTCGCACGCCAAGAACAAGCAGGCCGCGTTCGACTACGTCAGCCTGTCGCTGAACAAGGACAACAGCCAGGCGTACGACATCGCCGCCAGCCAGATCGCCGAGCGCGCCGACGTGGCGGCCGACCCGGCCTACCTGAAGTCGAACCCGACCCTGAAGTTCTTCACCGACCTCGTCCAGGTGACCCACTTCCGGCCCGCCTACGCCGAATACCCGCACGTCTCCGACGCGATCCAGGTCGCCATGGAGGCCGTGATGACCGGGCAGATGACGCCCCAGCAGGCGGCCGCCGCCTACAACGACCAGCTCAAGGCGGCGGTGGGGCCGGACAAGGTCGCGTCCGGCTCATGACGTCGGTCGCCCCGCTCGAGGCTCCGGCGGTGCGCGCGCTCGACGCCGCGCCCCGCCGGAGGCCCCGGAACTGGCTCGTCCGGTTGGCGCCGATGGCGCCCGCCATCGTACTGCTGCTGGTCTTCTTCGCCGGCCCGATGCTGTGGAGCGTGTACACCGCGTTCACCAACCTGGCGCTGACCGGGTCGAGCACGGTGGACTTCATCGGGATCGACAACTTCACCAGAATGGCCCGGGACCCGTCGTTCCTGCACTCGCTAGAGCTGACCCTGATCTTCGTGGTCGGCTCGGCCGTGATCGGGCAGAACACCCTCGGGCTGCTCATCGCGCTGCTGCTGCGCGGGCGCAGCAAGGTGGCCCGGGCGGCGGTCACCGGCGTGGTCATCGCGGCCTGGGCGGTGCCCGAGACGGTCGCCGGCTTCTGCTGGTACGCGTTCCTGTATCGCACCGGCACGCTCAACGCGTTGCTCGGGCATTTCGGCATCGCGCAGAACTGGCTCTACACCACGCCCATGCTGGCGGTCATCATCGCCAACGTGTGGCGCGGCACCGCCTTCTCCATGCTGGTGTACTCCGCCGCACTCTCCGAGGTGCCACCGGACCTCACTGAGGCCGCGGCGGTCGACGGTGCATCCGGGTGGCAGCGCCTGCGCCACATCACGTTGCCGCTGATCCGGCGCGCCATCGTCAGCAACCTGATGCTCATCACGTTGCAGACGTTGGCCACGTTCGGCCTGATCTACGTGATGACCGGGGGCGGGCCCGGGACGGCAAGCCAGACCACGCCGCTCTACATGTACCAGCAGTCGTTCAAGTTCTACCAACTCGGTTACGGCACTGCGATGGCACTGGTGCTGCTGGTCGTCGGGGCGCTGTTCTCGGTGATCTACCTGCGACTGATCCGGCTGGAGGACTGATGACCGACCTGACCGTGGCGCGCCGCGGCACGACCCGCACCGTCACCTTCGTCGTACTCGCGATCATCGCCGTCGCCTTCCTGCTGCCGTTCGCCTGGCTCGTGATCGCCTCGGTGCAACCGGGCGCTGCCCTGTCCGCGCACCTGGACTGGACGTTCTCCACGGCCAACTTCCGGGCCGTGCTGAACCCCGACACCATGTACCGGCCGATCCTCAACTCGGTGATCATCTCCGGCGGGACGGCCCTTTTGACCGTGTTCGTCGCCGTCCTCGCCGCCTATCCGCTGTCCCGCTACCAGAGCCGGTTCGGCCGGTCGTTCCTCTACATCATCCTGTTCTCGACCGGCCTGCCGATCACCGCCGTGATGGTGCCGGTCTACGCCATGTACAGCCGGATCAACCTCGTCGACTCGATCCCCGCCACGATCGCGTTCATGTCCGCGGCGTCGCTGCCGTTCGCCGCCTGGATGATGAAGAACTTCATGGACGGCGTTCCGATCAGCCTGGAGGAGGCGGCCTGGACGGACGGGGCCGGCTGGTTCCAGTCACTGCACCGGATCGTGCTGCCGCTGATGGTTCCGGGACTCACCGTGGTGTTCATCTTCACGTTCGTGCTGCAATGGGGCAACTTCTTCGTGCCGTTCATCCTGTTGCTCAGCCCGGAGAAGCAGCCGGCCTCGGTGACCATCTACACGTTCTTCTCCCAGTACGGGCAGGTCGCGTACGGCGAGCTGGCCGCGTTCTCGATCCTCTACACCCTGCCCGTCGTGGTGTTCTACTCGGCATTGTCCAGGGTGCTCGGCGGGGCGTTCAGCCTCACCGGCGCCGTCAAAGGCTGACCGACCTGTGAGGCATTCACTCATGCGCATCGTGGCCGTCACCTCCACCGAGCTGTTCATCGGCGAGCCAGAGGATCCGCTCCAGGTGGTCCGGGTGGAGGTGGAACACCCGTCAGGTGAGGTGCGGATAGCTGTCGCGGGCGACGGCGTGTCCGGGCAGGCCGTCCTCGCGGCACCGGACGCCGTGACCGCGTTGTCGGCCGAGGTCGGCGTGACCTGCGGCGCCGTACCCGGAACGGTCGTACCGATCCGGGTGACCGCCGACGACGGCGCCGAACGGGCCACCGCCGAGGCGCAGTTGATCGTCGCCGAACCGGGCTGGACGGTCTGGATGGTGTCGCACTTCCACTACGACCCGGTCTGGTGGAACACCCAGGCCGCTTACACCGCGACGTGGGGACGGCCCGGCCAGACCGCGGGCGAGTTCCGGATGGATTTCCAGCACACCGGATTCGACCTGGTACGCCTGCACCTGGAGACCGCGCGGCGGGACCCGGACTACAAGTTCGTGCTGGCCGAGCTGGACTACCTCAAGCCGTACTGGGACACCCACCCGCAGGACCGCGCCTACCTCCGTACCCTGCTGTCGCAGGGCCGGATGGAATTGATGGGCGGCACCTACAACGAGCCCAACACCAACCTCACCTCCGCCGAGTCGACGATCCGCAACCTGGTGTACGGCGTGGGTTTCCAGCGCGACATGCTCGGCGGCGACCCGCGTACCGCGTGGCAGCTCGATGTGTTCGGGCACGACCCGCAGTTCCCCGGCCTGGTCGCCGACGCGGGCCTGGATTCCTCGTCGTGGGCCCGCGGCCCGTTCCATCAGTGGGGCCCGATGCTCTGGACACACGAGCCCCGCACGGACGGCTGGGGCGACCCGGCCGTCATGCAGTTCTCATCTGAGTTCGAGTGGGTCTCACCGTCCGGCAAGGGCGTCCTCACCCACTACATGCCGGCGCACTACTCCGCCGGGTGGCAGATCGACTCGCAACCGACGCTGGCCGCGGCGGAGCAGAGCGTCTACAACCTCTTCCAGCTGCTCAAACACGTCGCCGCCACACGCAACGTGCTGCTGCCGGTGGGCACCGACTACACCCCGCCGGCAAAATGGGTCACCGAGATCCACCGCGACTGGAACGCCCGCTACGTGTGGCCACGCTTCGTCTGCGGACTGCCTCGCGAGTTCTTCGCCGCGGTACGCGCGCAACTGGACCGCCCCGCGCCGCAGACCCGTGACATGAACCCGGTCTACACCGGCAAGGACGTCTCGTTCATCGACACCAAGCAGGCGCAGCGACACGCCGAAGCACGGCTGCTCGACGCGGAGACGTTCGCCACGATCGCCGCCGCGCACGGCGCCGCGTACCCGCACGCCGCGATCGACAAGGCCTGGCGACAGCTCGTGTTCGGGGCACACCATGACGCCATCACCGGCAGCGAGTCCGATCAGGTGTACCTGGACCTGCTGACCGGCTGGCGGGAAGCCTACGATCTTGCCGGCCGGGTGCTCGAACGATCGCTGCGGCACCTCAGCGCCCAGCTACCCGGGGCAGGCGCCGGACCGGACGACACCGCGGAACGGCGCGTCGTGGTGTTCAACCCGCTGTCCTGGCCGCGGACCGACCTGGTCCGGGTACGGGCGGAGTTCGCGAGGCCGGGCTTCCGCGGTGTCGCGGTGCGATCCAGCGCGGAGCCGCTCCCGGTCCTGCTCGAACACCCACGCCACCATCCCGACGGCAGCATCGCGGCCATCGACGTCACCGTCCGCGCGATCGACGTGCCCGCGGTGGGTTACCTGACGTTGCACCTGGCCGGCACCGCCGAAGCCAGCCCGATCGGCTGGCAGCCGGCCCCGCCGGGCGTCGAGCCGGGGATCGAGAACGACGCCTACCGGGTCACCGTCGACCCGGACCGTGGCGGTGGTGTCGCCCACCTGTGGGACAAGCGGTCCGGCCGGGATCTCGTGCAGCCCGGCCGGGTGGGCAACGAGCTTCTGGTGTACGACGAGTACCCGGCGCACCCGCGATTCCACGAGGGACCGTGGCACCTGCTGCCCAAGGGCGCCCCGGTGCACGCCTCGGCGCAGGCAGCCGCGACGTCCGTGCTCGTCGAGCGCAGCCCGCTCGGCGAACGCGTTACCGTGACCGGAGCCGTCGGGCCGCTGCGGTACACCCAACAGCTGACGCTCTGGCACGGTTCGGATCGGCTGGACGCCACCACGCACGTCGACGACTTCACCGGCGCCGACCATCTGGTCCGGCTGCGCTGGCCGGCGGCCATCCCAGGCGCGCTACCGGTCAGCGAGGTGGGCAACGCCGTCGTCGGCCGCGGCTTCGGCTTGATCGACGTGGACTCCGAGCAGGCGCCCTGGACGCTGGACAATCCCGCACACCAATGGTTCGCGCTGTCCGCGACCGCCCGGGTCGACCTGCACGACCTCGACGGTGCGCGGCTGCACTCCAGGGCGATCGGCGTGGCCGAGATCATCTCGCCGGACCGGGACGGTGCGCCGGTGGACGCCGTGCGCGACCTGGCCGTCGCCCTGGTCCGCAAGGGCGTGACCGCGACCTGTTCGACCGGGACGGGATCGCGGTACGGCAAGCTCGAACTCGACTCGAACCTGCCCGACGTCCGCATCGCCATCGGCGGCCCGGACGTCAACGCGTTCACCGCACGTGTGCTGGAGCAAGCGGACCCAGGTCATGCCGCCGAACTGGTCCGGCAGGTCGCCGCCACAGGAGGGGCTCGGATCTGGGTGCCGGCAACCGCGCCGCTGACCGATGTGTGGGTGCCGAACGCGGATCTGACCGGCATCCGGGACCTGCCGGTCCTGATCGTGGTCGGCGACGACGAAGTCCAGCAGATCTGCGCGCAGCTCGATGCCGGCGTCGTGCCGGTGCGCCAGCCCGCGTCCCTGAGCGACTCCCCCGATCCCGACCTCGACGACTACACGCTCGGACTCGTCAACCGCGGAATCCCCGGATTCGCCGTGGACACCAGCGGCGCGCTGCACCTGTCCCTGTTGCGCTCGTGTACGGGCTGGCCGTCCGGGATCTGGATCGACCCGCCCCGGCGCACCGCGCCGGACGGCTCCAACTTCCAGCAGCAACGCTGGACGCACAGCTTCGAGTACGCCCTGATCGCCGCCGCCGGGGACTGGCGCGCGGCACAGCTGGTCGCGCACGGTCACGAGGTCAACCGGCCGCTCGCGGCCACGGTCATCGCCGGCGGGCCGGACCAGGCGCGCAGCTTCGTCACCGTGGAGTCCCCCGGCCGGGTGGTCCTCGCGGCGCTCAAGCCGGCCGGAAACCCGCTCGCCGGCGGGCGGGAACCCGGAGCGCGAGTGGAGCACGTCACGGCCCGGATCTACGAGGCGGCGGGCCGGGACACCCGCGCTCGCCTGCGGCTGTGGGCGCCGGTGACCGAAGCCGTCGAGGCGGATCTGCTGGAACGCCCGGCCGGCCCGCTGCGAACCACCGCCGACACCGTCGAGCTGGCCCTGACCGGAGCGTCCACCAGCCAGGTGCTGATCGGGCTCGAGCCGGGACCGGAGACCGACCCCGAGCCTGGCGCGGTCGAGCCGTTCCAGCCGGTCTATTCGCGGTACTGGCTGCACAACACCGGCCCGGCGCCGATCGGCAACCTGCCCGTCGCCGTACACCTTGACCCGCCGCACGCGGCCGCATCCGGCCCGGTCACGTTGACCGTCACGGTGGCCTCGGACCTCACCGAGGACCCCGCGGTGGGCATGGTGGCCCTGGTGGTCCCGGACGGCTGGCAGTGCACGCCGCCGGCCGTGCCGTACGACCTCAAGCCCGGCGGCCACATCGAGAGCCAGGTGATCGTCACCGCGCCGGACGGCGCCCCGGACGGCGTCTACTGGGTGCGGGCGCGTATCGAATCCGGCGGGCAGACCGTCGAAGACGTCGCCCGGGTGCTGGTCGGCGTGCAGGGTCCAGAGACCGTCCAGGCGTCGACGCGGAGCGGTCCCCTTCGACTTCGGCCAGGCCAGGCCTCGACAATCGATCTGACGGTGCGCAGCGACGCGGCCACCGCCATCCCGGTCCAGGTGCACGTGGTCAGCCCCTGGCACACCTGGGAGCTGTTCCCGGACCCGAGCACCGGTGTGGAGATACCAGCAGGCGGGCAGGTCGACGTGCGGCTGCCCGTACGGGTCCCGGACAACCACCGAGCCGGGCGCTGGTGGGCGCTGGTGAAGCTCGCGCATGCCGGCCAGCTCCACTACACCGAGCCGATCGAGGTCGAGGTGCTTCCGTGACGAGCGACGTGGCGGCCTGGGTCGGCGGGCGGGTCATCCCGGTGGCAGTCGTCGAAGAACGGCTCGCCGTCCTCCGGTCCGGCCCGTACGCCGCAAGGCTGCCTCATCCGGACACGGCCGAGTTTCGCAACCTGCGGCGGTGGCTGGTCCAGGCGATTACCACCGAGGCGGTCGTCGAACACGAGGCCGCCGTACGCGGAATCGTCGCCCACGACGAGGACGGCCCACCCCGCTGGCCGACCCTGCTCGAGGCGCTCCGGGTCGGCGGCGTGACCGCGGCGATCGTCGCCACCCACCCGCTGGCCCGCGCACTCCGGCGAGACGTCGTGCCTGACGTGCCCGCGGCCGATGACGAGACGTTTGGCTACTACCTCCGCAACCGTGATCGCCATCGCGAACCCTACGAAGAAGTACGGGAGCGGATCGCCGCTGAACTCGGCAAGGCGAACCGCGACCGCCGTTTCGCCCAGTGGCTCGATCAGCGGTGCGCGGAACTCGTGCGGCTGGCGCCGGGCTTCGAGCACCCCGGCGACCCCCGCCACCCGGACGCCGTGCACCGGCATTAGCGGCCGTTCGCCGATTGCGCTGACGCACCGGCGCGGGTGGCCCTTTCGGACGTGCCGGTTCCGGAACTCAGGCGACTTGTCCGCATGACGGCGTGAATGCCGTGCCAGCCGGCGGCACGGCACTTGACATGCGCGTTTGCCTATTGCTTTCTGTGGTCTGGTTCATTGCAAACCTGTTACGGAAAGGACCACTTCCGCATGACGACACGCCCCTCCGGCGGTGAACGTCGCGCCGGGCCCCGGTCGCGCCGCCGGCACCTGCGCCACATGCTCGCATTCGGTCTCGCCTTGGCGACCGCCGGTGCGCTGACGGGCACCGCCGCCACCGCCGCTCCGACGCGGGCGGGCGGCATCGGGCCGGACCTCGGGGCCAACGTCACCGTCTTCGACCCCAGCATGCCGGTCAGCCAGATCCAGGCGACACTCGACGCGGCCCACGCCAAACAGGTCGACAACGAGATGGGCACCGACCGGTACGCGTTCCTCTTCAAGCCCGGAACGTACGGCACCGCCGACCACCCGCTGCAGATCAAGGTCGGCTACTACACCGAGATCTCCGGCCTCGGCGCCTCCCCGAGCGACGTCGTCATCAACGGCAAGGTGGAGGTGTACAACCGCTGCCTCGCCGACGGTGGCACCAGCAACTGCCTCGCGCTGGTCAACTTCTGGCGCACCCTGTCCAACCTGTCGATCAACATCAACGCAGCCGGTCAGGACGGCTGCCGGGCCTCGGCCAACTTCTGGGCGGTTTCGCAAGCCGTGTCGGTGCGACGGGTCAGCGTCAGCGGCGGGACCTTCTCGCTGATGGACTACTGCACCGCGGGCCCGCAGTACGCGAGCGGCGGCTTCATCGCGGACTCGGTCATGCCGACCGTGCTCAACGGCTCGCAGCAACAATGGCTCACCCGCAACAGCACGGTCGCGAACTGGACCAACGGCGTGTGGAACCAGGTCTTCTCCGGCGTGGTCGGCGCCCCGGACGACGCCACGTTCCCGAACCCGCCGTACACCACGCTCGCCACCACCCCGGTCAGCCGGGAGAAGCCGTACCTGTTCCTCGACGAGCGCGGCCGGTACAACGTCCGGGTGCCAGACGCGCAGCACAACTCGAGCGGCATCTCCTGGGCCGCCGGCCCCACGCCCGGACGCACCATTCCGCTGCGCGACTTCTTCGTGGCCACGCCGTGGGACTCCGTGCAGAAGATCAACTATCAGCTGGCCCTCGGCAAGAATCTGCTGCTCACCCCGGGCGTGTATGACATCCCCCGCAGCATCGAGGTCAACCGTCCCAACCAGGTCGTGCTCGGCATCGGGCACGCCACCCTGACCGCGGTCAACGGCGCCACCCCGCTGAAGGTCGCCGACGTGCCCGGCGCCATCGTCGCGGGCGTGACGATCGACGCCGGCCTCACCGAGTCCCCGGTCCTGCTCCAGGTGGGCCGCGAGCACGGCTCGGGCTACAGCTCGCCCGACAACCCGGCGACGCTGAACGACGTCTACTTCCGCGTCGGCGGCCCGCACGTCGGCAAGACCAACGTGGCGCTCGAGGTCAACAGCGACGACGTGCTCATCGACCACACCTGGGTGTGGCGGGCCGACCACGGCGTGGAGGGCTTCGACCCGACCGACGGAGTCAACGGTGACAACGAGCGCTGGCGGACCAACATCGGCCGGTACGGCGCGGTCATCAACGGCGACGACGTGACGGCGACGGGCCTGTTCGTCGAGCACTTCCAGCGGTACAACACGGTCTGGAACGGCAACAAAGGAACGACGATCCTGTACCAGAACGAGTTGCCGTACGACCCGCCGACGCAGGCCGACTGGATGAACGGCAGCGTCGAGGGTTACGCCGGCTACAAGGTCGGCGACCGCGTCCGCACGCACAACCTCTACGGCGGCGGCGTGTACGTGTTCAACCAGAACAACCCGTCGATCCACACCGAGAACGGCTTCGAGGTGCCCGAGCGTCCGGGCGTCAAGCTGCACCACATCATGACGGTCAACCTCAGCGCCGGAACCATCGACCATGTCGTCAACGGCTTCGGCGGACCGGCCGACACCAGCAGGATCGGCCAACCGGTGTACGTGAACGACTACCCGGTGCCGTAACAGCGCGAGACCCGGTGGGCC
Organism: Actinoplanes sp.; assembly: GCA_036001925.1. Taxonomy (GTDB): domain Bacteria; phylum Actinomycetota; class Actinomycetes; order Mycobacteriales; family Micromonosporaceae; genus Actinoplanes. The sequence continues at coordinate 40,588 of DASYTU010000046.1, read as the reverse complement.
GGAGCCGCGAGCTCCGGCCCACCGGCCTATCAGATGTCACACGACACCCGTTTCCCCTACCGGCTGTGGTCGGCGTTGCGCCACCACGCTGCGGTCGCGATGACGCCGGCCGCACCGACCGCGACGACGAGCAGGTAACCCAGCAGTCCGGGGGTCGGCTGGTCGGGCCCGGCCACGCCGCTGTAGAGGGCAGGTACCGACCAGGGGAAGTAGGGGCCGTAGCCGAGCAGGGCGATGACCTGGGCGGTGAACACGGTGGCGAACATGACCCCGACTGCGGCGAGGTAGCCGCGTCCGACGCTGGCGGCCAGCGCGAACGGGGCGATCAACAGCGCGGTCATCGCCGCAGTGGCCAGCAGCACGCCCAGCCCGCGCACGGCGGTGCCGGCCGACCACCCCGGCAAGCCCAGCACGGCGCCGACGGCCAGGCCGAGCACATAGGTGTAGCCGGCCAGTAGCAGGCACCACACCCCGGTCACGACGAACTTGGCGGCCACCACGGTGGTGCGCGGAGTGGGTAGCGCGAGCAGGTCCTTAACGGTGTGATCGCTGAACTCGCGGCCGAAGACCCACGTCACGATCAACCCGAAGACGATGGTCCCGCCGACGGCGATGGCCTGCCCGAGGAACCCGAAGTACGTCGGCCAGTCCGCGGTGCCGCCCGCGAGTTGGGACTTGGCGCCGAGCAGCCCGAGCGCCCGTGCCCGCGCCGGGTTGGCCAGGATGAACATGAACAGCCCACCGACCCCGGCGACGATCGTGAACGCCAGCACGCTCACCCAGGGCAGCCGAGACCGGCGCACTTTCAGCAGCTCGGCCCACAGCGCCTCACGCATCGCCGTCCCCGTCGCCGTGCGGCGCGGCGCCGACCAGGCGCAGGAAATACGTCTCCAGATCCTCGCGTTCGACGACGAGGCGGGTCGGCGGACAACCCGCGGCGACCAGCGCCGTCGCCACGTCATCGGGCCGGTGCACCGCCCGCTCGTCGCGCAGCAGGACGGCGCCGTCGCCGCCGGCCTCGGTGCCGTAGCCGGCCGCCTGGAGCGCGGCCCGTGCCGCGGCGGGGTCGCGGGCGGTCACGGCGAGCCGGTGCCGGGTCTGGCGGGCGAGGTCCTCCGCATCGATCTCCTGCAGCAGCCGGCCCTCGTGGATGATGCCGATCCGGGTCGCCAGCCGCGCCACCTCCGCCAGGATGTGGCTGGACAGAAAGACTGTGGCGCCGTGCGCCTCGGCGAGGTCGCGTAGCAGGTGGCGGATCTCGACCACCCCGGCCGGATCCAGGCCGTTGGCCGGCTCGTCAAGGATCAGCAGCTCCGGCCGGTGGATCAGGGCCTTGGCCAGGCCGAGGCGTTGAGCGTTACCCAGCGACAGGGTGCGCGCCCGCCGGCTGGCGTACGGCCCCAATTGCAGCCGTTCGATCACCTCGTCGACCGTCCCCCGATCGGCTATCTTCCGCAGCCGCCGCACCAGCTCCAGGTTTTCCCGCACCGTCAACTCCGGGTAGGCCGCCGGGCTCTCCACCAGGTACCCGACCCGCGCCCACACCGACCGATGCCCCGGGCCAACCGCCGCACCCAGCAGCGCCACCGAGCCTGTGGTCGGGCGGATCATGCCGAGCAGCATCCGGATCGTGGTCGTCTTTCCCGCGCCGTTCAACCCGAGCAGGGCATAGATCTCGCCCGCGTCAACCCGCAGGTCGACGCCGTCCACCGCGGTCACCGGGCCGTAGCGCTTCGACAGCCCGGCCGCCGAGACCACCGCCACCCCGACCGCCCCTTCCGGCGACGAATCCGGGCCCGAGTCCCAGGCACCGGCCGCATCATCGTGTCATCCACGCGCTTGCCCGCGGTACGCCTGTCCATCGGGCGTTCCCCGGCCGCCGATCCTGCGGAGGGCTTCTTCGCGGGTGCCGGATCAAACACAGAGCTCGCCGACGCCGGCCGGTCGGCCTTGCCGATCCTTACCGATCTCGTACGTCTGTGTCCGGCCGTTGGCGTGGCCAGATGCCGTGCGTACCGTTCGGGCATGGACAGTATCGCTCCAGACCCGGCCGATCCGGCGGCTGAGGTGTTTACGAGCGGTGTGCAAGTCGAGCCGTACGCCGGTTCCCGTGCGGACCTGCGGCCGCTGTTCGAGCTGGCCGAGGACTCGCCGGCGCAGCTTGACTCCTACCTCAGCGCCGGACGGGTCTTGGTGGCGCTGTCGGATGCTGAGGTGATCGGTCATCTCCAGCTGGTCGACGGCGACCGCCACGGCGTGGTTGAGATCAAGAACATGGCGGTACTGGAAAGCTGGCAAGGTCGCGGTGTCGGCGCCCGGCTGGTGCGGGCGGCCATCGATCTGGTGACGGCCCAGGCTGGTTCGACCCTGCTGGTCGCCACCGCCAGCGCCAGCGCGGGCAATCTTCGCTTCTATCAGCGGCAGGGCTTTCGGATGCGTTCGATCGAGCGGGATGCCTTCACCCCGGCGACCGGCTACCCGCCGGGACTCGTGATCGACGGCATCGGTCTGCGCGACCGGGTATGGCTGGATTATCAACTGGACGGATCACCGGGACCGGACGCATGAACGCCGGCCGGTCGCCGCTTTTCTGCGACGCCGCTCTGGCCGAGCGCATCGAGCGGGCCGAGGCGCAGCTGGTCGCCAGGGCAAGCGAGGCCGCCCGCGGCCGAGGGGCCGACGCGGCGGGCTTCGTGATCCCTGTCGCCGGTGGGGTGGCGAGTTTCGCCGAGGAGGACTCGCCGTTCAACAAGGTCGCCGGGCTCGGCTTCCGCGGCGTGCCGGATGCGGCTGCCCTGGACGAGATCGAGCGGGCGTTCGCGGCCCGCGGTGCCCCGGTGCAGGTCGAGCTGGCCCACCTGGTCGACCCGGCGCTGGGTGTCCTGCTGACCGAACGGGGTTATCGGCTCGTCTCGTTCGAGAATGTGCTCGGCAGGTCCCTCACCGGCGAGGCCGAGCCGGTGAGGCCGTCCGGGGTCGAGGTCCGGCGCAGCGGCGACGACGAGTTCGACGCCTGGCTCGACGTCGTGGTGGATGCCTTCATCCACCCCGACACGCAAGGGGTGCCCTCGCACGAAGAGTTCCCGCGCGAGGCGATCGAGCGGGCCGAACGTGATCTCGTCGCGGCGGCCGGCGTCATGTGTTACCTCGCGTTGCGCGACGGGGTGATCGCCGGCGGCGCCAGCATGCGCGTGGCCGGCGGCGTCGCGCAGCTGACCGGCGCGGCGACCGCGCCCGCGCACCGCCGCCGGGGAGTGCAGACCGCGTTGCTGTCGACCCGGCTCGCCGACGCCGCGGCCGCCGGCTGCGACATCGCCGTCGTCACCACGCAACCCGGGTCCAAGTCTCAACAGAACGTGCAGCGCCAAGGCTTCGACCTGCTCTACACCCGCGCCGTTCTGGTCAAGCAGCCCTGAGCCTGGTCTGCGCGCCGCGTATCAGGTACGCGCGTTCGTGAGCATCCGCCCTACCAAGACACACACCCGGAACGAGGGAGACGGGGATGACCGACACCGCCGTGCTCAAATGCCGACGCGGACTTCTTCACGGCGCTGCTCGACGCCGACCGGGCCGCCCTCGACAGGGTACTGGCGCACGACTTCCTTCTGGTCGGCGTAGCACGGCCAGATCGTCCCCCGTGCGGTGCTGCTGGACCTGGTCGGCTCACGAGACCTGGAGTTCCTGGAGATCGTCTGGAATCGCGGCGACGTGTTACTGCGCAGCCGCACGGCGGTGGCCGTGGCCGTCGGCCACACCCGGATGACGATGCGCTTTCAAGGCACGACAGACACCGTGCATAGCCGCTACGTCCACACCTACGTCAACGACGGCGGCCACTGGCAGTTACTTACCGCGCAAGGTACCCCAACCCCCGGCGGACCGGTGCGGACTCCGGATCCAGAGCCGTGAGGCTCCACTAGTGACGGGATGAGGCCCTACCGCTCTCGCCGCGATTGCGACCGCGCGTCATCGAGCCGTCGCTTCAGCGCCCCGAAGATGGTGGATCCGGGCGGCTTCCAGCGCCAGGTGCAGCTCGGCGACACCGGCCGGCTGGGAAAGGCTGCGGCCGGTGAGGTCCTCCAGACGGCGCAGCCGGTAGCGGACCGTGTTGCGGTGGATGTGGAGCTTCTCAGCCGCAACCGAGGTGGCGCCCTGCTCGTCGAACCACATCCGCAGCGTGCTCAGCAAGATGTCGCATTCGGCGGCCGGAAGTGCGAGGACAGGTCCGAGGATCGAGGTGGCGACCATGATGGCGGCGTCTGGTGCGCTGGCCAGCAGGATGGCGATCGGCACCTGCTCGTACCGGACGAGCTCACGGCTGCCGGGGGTGGCCGACGCGTAGGCGAGCCGCGCCTGCCGCAACGCGGCCGGGGTCTGGTCCAGGTTCGAATACGGGGCGCTGACGCCGATCGGTCCGCTGGTCAGCTCGGTGAGCTGCGCGGAGAGCCGTTCGGTGTCGACGCGGGCGGTCAGCAGGACCACGCCGACGTGCGCGTCGACCTCGACCCGCCAGGCCGACTGGATGCCGCGCATCCGCAGCGCGTCCTCCGCGTGCGGGATCGACTCGACGCCAGGGCGCGGCGGCCGGGCGGCCACCACAACGAACGTGCCGTGGCGTGGAAGCCGCAGCGTGGCGGCCGACTCCCACAGCCGGGACCCGTCGCCGAGGTCGCCGCGCAGCAAGGCGTCGAGCATCGCGTTGCGGGTCTGTGTGTCGCTGTGCACGCGTTCGGCGACGGCGTCGCGGTAGGCGTCGGTCACCGCGCCCGAGTGGTTGTCGATGATCAACCACAGCTCGGAGCCGACCTCCAGCAGCGCCGACGTGGCGATCTCGTCGCCGGCCGCCTCGGCCAGGATCGCCGCCCAGATGAACTTCCCGGCCACCCGGTAGGCGTGCAGGATCACCGGAAGCGGAACGCCCTGCTCGGCCCGGCGGCGCCCGGTCGCCCTGGGCGGCTCCAGCCCCGGCTGCGGACGGCCGGCCAGCTGGCTCAGGATGTGCGTGAGGTTGTTCAGCACAGACGCGCGCAGGTCCTCGAGCGGCACCCCACCCTCGGCGCGGTAGAAGGGTTCCGCTCGCCGGATCACGTCGGCGAGATCGTCGGCGAGATCGTCGACCTGGTCCAGCAAGCGCCGGCCGATCGCCGCCACGGCGGGCGCCGCGGCGGCCATCGGCGCGATGTCGGGCGGCCTAGTCATCCCCGCAGCGTACGAGCTAGCCCGCCGCGTGCGTAGTGCGCGCGCACAATCGCCGCCGATCGAACTTCGTCTGCGCGCACATGTCCGGATGCGTTGCGTAGTCGCGAGAATCTACCGCACCACCCCGCTCTCGAAGGGTCCCGCCATGAACCTCGCCGACAATCTGCTCCGCAGCGCCGGACGATTCCCGCAGCGCCCGGCCGTGCGCCTCGACGACACCGTCCTGACCTACGCGGACCTCGACGACCGCACCGCTCGCGCCGCCGCGTTGCTCACCGCGCGCGGCGTCCACCCCGGCGATCGAGTCGCGATCATGCTGCCCAACGTGCCGGAGTTCGCGATCCTCTACTACGGAGTGCTACGCGCCGGTGCTGTCGTTGTGCCGATGAACCCGCTCCTCAAAGCGCGCGAGGTCGCGTACTACCTCGGCGACGCGCAGGCCGGGCTGATCTTCGCCGGACCCGGCTGCGCCGAGGAGGCCGCGGCCGGTGCGGCTCGTGCGGGCGCCACGTGTCAGGCGGTGGACGAAGGATTCGGCGCCGAACTCGCCGCCACTCCCCCGAGGTCGGGCGTCACCGAGCGCAGCGGCAGCGACACCGCGGTCATCCTGTACACGTCGGGCACCACCGGGCAGCCCAAGGGTGCCGAGCTCACGCACGCCAACCTGTTGAGCAACGTCGAGGTGTTCACCACCGATCTGGCCGCGCTCGGCCCGGACGACGTCGTCTTCGGAGGGCTGCCGCTGTTCCACTCGTTCGGGCAGACGTGCGGACTCAACGGCGCCGTCAGCGTGGGCGCCTGCCTGACACTGGTGGCCCGGTTCGTTCCGGCGAAGGTGCTCGGGGTGCTGCAACGCGACCGGGTGACGGTGTTCGAGGGTGTGCCAACCATGTATGTCGCGCTGCTCGCTGCCCCCGATCGCGGCCGGTACGACGTATCGGCGCTGCGCCTCTGTGTCTCCGGTGGCGCGGCCTTGCCGGTCGAGGTCATGCGCGGCTTCGAGGAGTCGTTCGGCTGCATGATCCTGGAGGGGTACGGCCTGTCCGAAACCTCTCCGGTGGCGTCGTTCAACCACCCGGACCGGGTGCGCAAGGCCGGCTCCATCGGTACGCCGATCCGGGGCGTCGAGATGCGCCTGATCGACGAGTGGGGCAAGGACGTGCCGGCCGGCGACGTCGGTGAGATCGCGATTCGCGGCCACAACGTCATGAAGGGGTACTGGCGCCGCGACGACGCGACCGCCGAGGCGATCCCGGACGGCTGGTTCCGCAGCGGCGATCTGGCCCGGGTCGACGACGACGGCTACTTCTTCATCGTCGATCGCCGCAAGGACCTCATCATCCGCGGCGGCTACAACGTCTACCCGCGCGAGATCGAAGAGGTGCTCTACGAGCACCCGTCGATCGTCGAGGCCGCAGTGATCGGCGTACCCGACGCCGCGCTGGGCGAGGAGGTCGGCGCCGCGGTGGTGGTCAAGCCGGGCGAAACCGTTACTCCCCAACAAATCCAGGAGTACGTCAAGGGCCAGGTGGCCGCGTACAAGTACCCGAGACGGGTGTGGCTGCTGCCGGCGCTGCCCAAAGGCCCGACCGGCAAGGTGCTCAAGCGGGAGATCAGGGTGCCCGGGGGCGAGGCGTCCGTACCATGACGAGGCCCGATGTCGACGACCTCGCCGCTCCGCTCGACGCCGTGCTCATCGACGCCGCGTTCGGACCGCTGCGCCAGCTCGCCCCCGACATGTCCACGGCCAAGCTCGCCGGCCGGGTGGCGGCCCGGCCGGGTCCCACGGTGGCCCGGCTCCGTTCGCTCGCGGCCGAGCTGTCCCGGGTCGGCCTCGGCACCTCCGAGATCGCCCCGGAGGAGAGGGACCGCCGGTTCGCCGAGCCGGCGTGGACCGCGAACCCGCTGCTGCGCCGGGTCCTGCAGAGCTACCTCGCCGCCTGCCGTACCGCCGAGGACCTGATCACCGACGCCGGCCTGGGTTGGCGCGACGACCAGCGGGTGCGGTTCCTGGCCGACAACCTGCTCGCCGCCTTGTCGCCGAGCAACGTCCCGCTGCTCAATCCGGCCTCGGCCAAGGCGGCGATCGACACCGCGGGGCTCAACTTCGTACGCGGGGCGCTGAATCTGGTCGTCGACATCGCCCGCGCGCCGCGGGTCCCGCAGACGGTGGACCGCTCGGGCTTCACGACCGGGGAGAACCTCGCCGCCACGCCGGGCGCGGTGGTGCTGCGTACCGAGCTGTTCGAGCTGATCCAGTACGCGCCGCAGACCCCGAGCGTACGGCGGGTGCCGCTGCTGCTCGTGCCGCCGACGATCAACAAGTTCTACGTGCTGGACCTGGCCCCGGACCGGAGCTGGATCGAGTACCTGGTCCGGTCCGGCCAGCAGGTGTTCGCCATGTCCTGGCGCAACCCCGACGCGAGGCACGCCGGCTGGGGCGTGGACGCCTACGTCCAGGCGGTGCTCGACGCGATGGACGCGGTCGAGCGGATCAGCGCCGCCGACCGTACCGTGCTGACCGGGGTGTGCTCGGGCGGCATACTCGCCGGCCTCGCCGCCGCGCACCTCGCCCGCATCGGGCGGCTGGACCGGTTGGCCGGTCTGACGTTCGCGGTGACCGTGCTCGATCAGCACCGGGCCGGGCTCCCGGCGGCCATCGCCGACAAGTACCTCGCCGCCGCGGCCACGGCCGTGTCCCGGCGGCGCGGCTACCTCGACGGCAAAGTGCTCGCCGAGGTGTTCGCCTGGCTCCGCCCGGACGACCTGGTCTGGCACTACTGGGTGAACAACTACCTGCTGGGCCGCAAGCCACCCGCGTTCGACGTGCTCTACTGGAACGCCGACACCACCCGGATGCCCGCCCAACTGCACGCCGACCTGGTCGACATCGCCCTGAACAACCGGCTGGCCGAGCCCGGCAGAGCGGTCGCGCTGGGCGCCCCCGTCGACCTCAACGCGATCGACGTGGACAGCTACGTCATCGCCGGAATCGCCGACCACATCACCCCCTGGCAGAGCTGCTATCGCACCACCGGCCTGCTCGGCGGGAAGACCCGGTTCGTGCTGTCCTCCAGCGGCCACATCGCGGCGTTGGTGAACCCGCCCGGCAATCCCAAAGCGGCCTACCGGACAAGCGCCCAGCACCCCGCTGACCCGCAGGAGTGGCTACGCGGCGCGGTCGCCGAGCCGGGCAGCTGGTGGCCGGACTTCGCCGGCTGGCTGGATGAGCGGTGCGGCCCGGATCGGCGCGCACCCAGGAAGCTCGGCGGCCGCGGGTTCGCCCCGCTGATCGAAGCACCCGGCACCTACGTTCTCGACCATTGAGGAACCCCATGTACGCAGACATCGGCCGATCGCTCGGCACCGACTACTTCCACATCGGCGACCAGCTGACCGCGCACGAGCTCGACTGTTGGCGGCGTACCCGCGACTTCGTCGACGACGAGGTGCTGCCGGTCATCAACGGTTACTGGGAACGAGCCGAGTTCCCGTGGCCGCTCATCGAGAAACTGGCGAAGCTCAACGTCGTGGGCGACGGGATCGAGGGCTTCGGCTGCCCTCCGATGAGCCCGATCGCGAACGGCCTCGTCCACATGGAGCTCAACCGCGGTGACGGCAGCCTGGGCACGTTTCTCGGCGTACAGGGTGGGCTCGCCATGCGCTCGATCGCGCTGCTCGGCTCGGACGAGCAGAAGCAACGCTGGCTGCCGCCGATGGCCGCGCTGGCGCAACTCGGCGCGTTCGCGCTCACCGAACCGTCGCACGGCTCCGACTCCGTCGCGCTGGAGACGACGGCGTCCCGCGACGGCGATACGTGGGTCATCAACGGCCAGAAGCGGTGGATCGGCAACGCGACGATCGCGGACGTGACCGTGCTCTGGGCGCGCGACGTCGCGGACGGCAAGGTCAAGGGATTCCTTGTGGAGAAAGGCACCCCGGGCTTCGAGGCGCGCCGGATCGACGGCAAGGGCTCGCTGCGCGCGGTGTGGCAGGCCGACATCGACCTGCATGACGTGCGGGTGCCCGAGGACAACCGGTTGCCGGGAGCGCGCAGCTTCAAGGACGCGGGCATCGTGCTCGCCGGCACCCGCAACACCGTCGCGTGGAGCGCCCTCGGCCACGCGGTCGCGGCGTACGACGCGGCCCAGTCGTACTGCGCCCGGCGCGTGCAGTTCGGCAAGCCGCTTGTCGGCTTCCAGATCGTGCAGATGCGGCTGGCCCGGATGCTGGCCGAGATCTGCGGCATGCAGCTGTACTGCCTGCGCCTCGGCCGGCTGATCGAGGAGGGCCGGCTCAGCGACACGATCGCGGCGCTGGCGAAGATGAACAACACCAGCAAGGCCCGGCAGGTGATCCTGGAGGCCCGGGATCTGTTGGGCGGTAACGGCATCCTGCTCGACTTCCACGTCATGCGGCACCTGGTCGACATGGAGGCCATCCACACGTACGAGGGCACGGAGACGATCCAGAGCCTCATCGTCGGACGGGACATCACCGGTGTGGGTGCGTTCGCGTAGGCGCGGGCGGGACCTCCGGCACATCGATGTGGACGGAGTCCGCCTGCGCGTCGCGATCCGCGGGACCGGCCGCCCCCTGCTGCTGCTCATGGGCATCGGCGGCAACCTCGAGATGTGGGCGCCCTTCGAGGAAGCGCTCGACCCCCGGGTCATCCAGACCATCACCGTGGACGCGCCGGGCACCGGCGGATCCAGCGGGTACCGGTTTCCCCGCCGGATGCCCGGGCTGGCACGCACCATGGACGCGATGCTGGACACGGTCGGCTACGACCGCGTGGACGTGCTCGGCGTGTCATTCGGCGGTGGACTCGCCCAGCAGCTTGCCCACCATTCACCCGGACGGGTCCGCCGGCTGATACTCGCCGCGACCGGGCCGGGGCTGGGCGGTGTGCCCGGCTCGCCGCGGGTGCTGCTGCGCCTGGCCACCCCACGCCGGTACACCCAGCCGGACTACTTCCGGCGGGTCGCCGGCGACATCTACGGCGGCGCCGCGCGCCACGATCCGGACGCGATGCTGCACGGCTCGCTGGCCCACTTCGCACGCGCGCCCTCGTTCGCCGGCTACGTCGCCCAGCTGTACGCCGTCGCGGGCTGGTCCAGCGTGCGCTGGCTGCGGCGGCTACCGCAGCGCACCCTGGTCATCGCCGGGGACGACGACCCGATCGTCCCGTTGGCCAACGGGCGCATCCTCAACCGGCTCATCCCGGACGCCCGCCTGCACATCGTCCGCGGCGGCGGCCACCTGTTCCTGCTCGAACGCCCGGCCGACATCGCCACCCTGGTCACCGACTTCCTCACCGAACCCGAACCGGACAACGGCGTCACGCCCGCTCCGCGCAGACGACCTCGGTTACCGACCGGTGAGCGCCGAGCACGTCGGCACGGCGGTGAGCGCGGCGAACGCGACCAGCGTGCCCGCAGGGTGGCGACGGTCTGACTCCGCTGATTGACGCGCCCGGCACCTACGTCTTCGACTGGTGACATCATGCGCGAAAGCATCGTCGGGAAGGACATCACCGGTGTGGACGCCTGCACGTGACAACGAGCCGCGGATCCGGTACGTGGACGCCGACGGCGTGCGGATACGCACGTCCGTCCGCGGCACCGGGTCTCCGCTGCTGATCCTCACCGGCATCGGGGCGAGCCTGGAGCTGTCCGCTCCGCTGGAACGGCCGCTCAACTCGCACGGTGTGCAGACCATTGCCCTGGATGCGCCCGGCACCGGCGAATCCTCGCGCTACCGCCGCTGGCGCCGGATGCCCGGCCTGGCCCGCACCGTGGACCGGACGATCGACGCGCTCGGCTACGACCAAGTGGACGTGCTCGGGGTGTCCTTCGGCGGGGTCCTTGCCCAGCAGTTCGCCCACCAGTCGCCTCAACGCGTGCGCAGGCTCGTCCTCGCCGCCACCGCGGCCGGCGTGCCCGGACTCGGCGGCGTGCCCGGGTCCCCGCGCGCCCTGCTCGCCCTGGCCACCCCGCACCGCTACCAATCGCCCGACTACTACCGCCGGATCGCCGGAACGCTGTACGGCGGTCAAGCCCGGCGCGACCCCGACGCGCTGCTGCACGGCTCGATCGCGCGGTTCTCCGAGGCTCCGTCCCTGAGCGGCTACCTCGCCCAGCTCTACGCGATCAGCTTCTGGACCGGCTTGCCGTGGTTGTGGCAGCTCCGGCAACCCACCCTGGTACTCGCCGGCGACGACGACCCCATCGTGCCCGTGATCAACGGACGCATCCTCACCCGGATCATCCCCCAGGCCCGCCTGGAGATCATCCGCGGCGGAGGACACCTGTTCCTGCTCGAACGCCCCACCGAACTCGCCGACCTCATCGCCGCATTCCTCACCGCCGGGGATGCGGACGACTTCGACCGACCGCCCGGCCAGGCACGGGGCGGTGACCCGCACAGCACCCCCGAGGAAGGATGAACAGACACATCCTCGAAGCGCATCCAGCTCGCGAGGCAAAGACGATGCCTGAGGGCCTTGACTACCGGGCGAGTCGATCTCGCCCCACCCCGAAGACGAAGTGCTGACCCAGGCGACCGAACTGGTGCGCCCGCTGGCCGGCAAGGACCCCGGACACTGGGCGCCATCGAGGCGACGATCTACGCCGCGGCGATCGCTGCGCTCCAACCGGCCTCGGACACCACGCCATGATGGCGAGCACCGATCGCGTCCGCGGACCGAGTCTGGCGCAGGCCACCCTGCCCGGGCCATACCATGACCACTACCGACTTCATCGAAGAGAGGCCGACTATGGCCCAGGTGAGCGTGGACTTCAGCGGTACGACGGTGTTCGTCGCGGGCGGCACCAGCGGCATCAACCTCGGTATCGCCGAAGGGTTCGCCGCTGCCGGGGCGCGGGTGGCCGTGATGAGCCGATCCAAGGAGAAGGTCGACGCCGCGGTGACGCGGCTGCAGGCGCTGGGCGCCCAGGCTACCGGCGAAGCGGCCGACGTGCGCGATCCGGAGGCCACCAGCTCCGTACTGCAGCACGCTCACGCGGCGTTCGGCGACATCGACGTGCTCGTCTCCGGCGCGGCCGGGAACTTCCCGGCCGCGGCGCTGGACATGTCCCCCAGCGCCTTCCGCTCCGTGGTCGACATCGACCTGCTCGGGTCCTACCACGTGCTCAGGGCCGCGTACCCGCTGCTGCGCAAGCCCGGTGCCGTCGTCATCAATGTCTCGGCGCCACAGGCCTTCCTTCCCATGCCACTGCAGGCCCATGTATGCGCCGCCAAGGCCGGCGTCGACATGCCGACCCGGGTACTCGCTATCGAATGGGGAGGCGACGGCATCCGGGTCAACGCGGTCGTCCCCGGTCCGATCGAGGGCACGGAGGGGATGGTTCGCCTGGCCCCGACTGACGAGGCGCGTGAGATCGTGCGGGCCACGGTGCCCGCCGCCCGGTGGGGTACACCGCGTGACGTCGCCGACGTCTGCCTGTTCCTGGCATCGCCCCTGGCGGCCTACGTCACCGGCGCCGTCGTGCCCGCCGACGGCGGCTGGTCACTCGGCGGCGCCATCACTGCGATGTCGGCGATCGTCGCCCAGCTGCCGAAACGTCCGGCGTCGACTCCGGCTGAGCCGAGGGGCAGTGCGCGGTAGTAGCCGCACCCCGCACGAGCCTGCCTCGCGGCGACCAGACCGCGGCGGCTCCATCGCCAACAACGCGTCCGTCGCCGGCGTGATCGGCATTGCGAGCGGCACTCCCCACCGACGGCGGCGCGACTGCGACGTGACCGGCTCAGCGGCCGAAGCCGAACCGGCGGCGCTTCTTCTTCTGCCGGCCGAAAAGACGTTGCACGGTGTCGGCACCCTCGCGCAGCAAGCGGGTGGGACGACTCGGCCCACGCCGGGCCTCCACCATGTCGCTGAGCTTGCGTGCGCCGGCTGCCGCCAGCGGTACCGCCACTGCCATCACCACAAAGCGGCGGATCACGTTGAAGAACATCTTTATCGTCTCCTCGAGATTGATCTTCTCCAGGGTTTACCCGCGCCCGGGCGGTGCCACACCTGGCTTGTCGCATCCGCGTCAGTCGAGGCCGGATGACAGCGGTGGTGGACGACCATGAGGGCCACGTCCCGGCTCCAAGGGAGGCCCATCGTGTTCGTGCATCAGACTTATTGGATGTGGACTCGGGGTAGGTTCACCGTCTCGCTGACGATCCCGCTCAACCGGGCGCGTCGTTACCTGGTCACCGGCGCGCTGACCGGCAAATCGGGCGGCGACTACGGGCAGGTCTTCATCTCGACCGTGTGCACGATGCCCAGCAGCGACCAGATTCTCTGCGGGGTCCGGGATGACCCGGCAGATCCACCCGACGCGAACATCGCCAACCTCGGCATAGTGGAAATCGTCGACACCGCTGTTCGGGTCACGGTGAAGCTACGCGGCGACGGTGGCTTACATCGCGCCGAAGGCGTCGTCTACGACATCACGTAACGCCCGAAAGGAGTTGATCATGGCCATGACGTCGTACGCCGTATTCGATGTGGATACCGGAGAGGTCCTCCACGTACACGTCGAACCGGCCGGGCTGAACAGCTCGCCGGACGAGATCATCCAACTGGCGGGCGCTCGCGGAACGCGTCGACTCGATGTCCTTCAGGTGCCCAGCGAGGGACTGCCGAAGCATCCGGTCAAGGCAGTCGAGGGAAAACTGGTTCCGGCCGGCGAAGGTACGGCCGCGGGCGCAGCCGGCGCCGGCGGCGGTCTGGTCGAGCCGGAGGTAAGCCGCCGCTACGAACGCCGAGGCGGATGACGTCGACGATCACGGCTGGCGGGCCGAAGCGAGGTCGTCGGCGAACGCACCCGGCTTGAGCCCGACCGTGTTCATCAACAGCCGATCGCGCAGGCTCTGCGGGAAGCGGCGGAGCATGACGAGCTGTCCGGCGTCGCGGCCGACGACGTACCGGGCCCGCGGTGCCCCGGAGGTCAGCGCCTGGGTGATCGTGCGGACTACGCCGTCGACCGGGGCGGTCTTCTGGTTGGCCGTGAGCCGTCCGACCGCCTCTATCGGCCGTGCGTACAGCTGCCGGGTCGCCGCCGTGCCGGCGTACCCGTCGGAAGCGGCGCTGGCCGCCGCCTTGTCGAATATGGCCGTGGCCATCGCACCGGGCTCGACGATGGTCACCCGCACGCCCTGGTGCTTCAGCTCCATGCGCAACGCGTCGGTGAGCGACTCGAGCGCCGCCTTCGATGCGGAGATCGGTCCCAGCATGGGCACGGCGACCCGCCCGGTCGCGGCGCCCACGTTGACGATCGTGCCGCGCCCCCGGCGCAGCAGCGGAAGCACGGCCTGGGTGACCGCGAGCTGGCCGAGGACGTTCACCTCGAACTGGCGGCGCACCGCGGTGATCGGTACCAGCTCCAGCGGGCCTTGAACGATGATCCCGGCGTTGTTGACCAGGCCGTGTAGCCCACCGCCGCCCACCGCGTCGGCGATCCGCCGCGCGGCGGCGACGACCGACGCCTCGTCGGTAATGTCCAGCTCGACCGGTTCCACGCCGGCGCCCAGCCGGGCGACGGCGGCGACCGCACTGGCCGACCGGACGCCGGCGAAGACTCGCCATCCGGCCTCGTGCAGCGCCCGGGTCAGTGCCGTGCCGACGCCTCCCGATGCGCCGGTGATCAGCACGCTTCTGTTCTCAGGCATGGGACTCCCCCTTCTCCTTGGACCGCCTAAAGCTACGGCTCGGTGCGTTTAACGCTAACAAGGTACAGGCGGAAAGTCCACGTGGCGTTGCGTTAAGATTGGCGGCATGACGTCCACCACGCGGTCGGAGCCGGCCCGCAAACGCCCGGGCGGGCGGAGCGCACGCGTGCGATCCGCCGTGCTCCGGGCCGCGCTCGATGAGCTCGTGGTCACCGGGTACGGCGGGTTGAGTCTGGAAGGCATCGCGCAACGTGCCGGCGTGAACAAGACCACGCTGTACCGCCGGTGGGGGACCCGGGAGAACCTGATCCTGGACGCGATGCTGGAGCGGGGCGCCCAGCAGGTGCCGATCCCCGACACCGGCGCGCTGCGCTCGGACTTGGTGGCGTTCGGGCGGGCGATTGTGGCCAGCACCGCCGAGCCGGACTTCGAGGCGATCATCCGGGCGGTGGCCTCGATCGGGGAGCAAGACTCGGCGCTGGCCGCCGCCCGGCGCGGGTTCTGGTCCACCCGCCTGGAGATGGCCGCGGATATGGTACGTCGGGCCATCGCACGCGGCGAGGTGCCACCCGAGACCGATCCGCGTCTCGTGGCCGAGCTTCTCATCGCCCCGATCTACTTCCGGTTGCTGATGAGCGGCGATGACCGCGACGCAGAACTTGTCGAACGCCTGGCGGATCTGGTAGACAACCTCGCCTTGTCTCCGGGGGCATAGACAACCTAGCGTTGTCGAACGGACACGGGTGTCCCATCGCTGTTCGACCACCTCGTCACGCGGGTCATCGACACGGCTGGCGGCGAGAATCCGATCGCTCGCCTCGACGCCGCCATCACCGTCGCCGCCGAAGCCGGCGGAGCGGCGGACCGGCTGCTGGACCAGTTCGTCGCCCAGGCCCGCCAGGCTGACCTGTCGTGGACCGACATCGGTGCCCGCCTGGGCGTGTCGAAGCAGGCCGCCCGGCAACGCTTCGCCGACCGAATGCAGCCGCTCGTGCTGCCGGGCGCCGCGGAGCCCGGCACCCGGCTCCGGGCCTGTCTGGACCGCGCTGTCACGGTGGCGCAGGCCGACGGGGCCGCCGAGGTCGGCACCCACTACCTGCTCGAGGGCCTGCTCGCCGAGGGCGTCGGCGCCGCAACCCTGGAACGCCTCGGGGTCACCTCGAACGCGATCCGCGACTCGGCGCACCGGCTGTTCGGCCCGCCCGGGCCGCCGCGCGACGACGTGCCGCCGGTGTCTGCCGAGGCCACCTGTGCGCTGGACGCCGCCACCCAACGCGCCCTCGTCGCCAGCCCCGATTCGCCGTCCCCGGAGGTGCGAACCGAACACCTGTTGATCGTGCTCGCCCTGGACGCAGGCGGCCGGGCCCGCCGAGTGCTCAACGACCTGGGTACCGACATCGCCGCGATCAAACAACAGCTGGACTGCTACGTCACCGGCACACCCCGCCGCCGCGCAAGCAGGTGGAAGCGGGCGGTCGCCACCACGGGTCGGGTGTGTTCCTTCTGCGGCCGGTCGGAGAAGGTCGCCGGTCGGCTGGTCGCCGGCCCCGGGGTGCACATCTGCGGCGGCTGCGTCGCCCTGGCCCAACAGATCCTGCAGCGAGAGGGTGCCCCGGAGACCGCCTCATAGGGCAGCGGCATTCATCGATTCGCGGGCCCAGTTCTACTGCGCCCTCCGGGCGCGCGACCACGCGTGGCCCGGAAATTTCCTGGTGGTCACGGCACCCGTGCGACCGCGCTGTACGTCGCGGTGTCCGCCGCGGTTGGGCGGGGCTCGGGTTCGTTCTCGGCCCGCCATTCCGCCGCCGACACGATCCCCGGCGGCAGCAACTCCAGCCCGTCGAAGAACCGGAAGATCTGCTCACGGGTACGAGGAAAGAACGGCCCATACCGGCCCGCCGCAATATCGGCCGTTTCCTTCTCACCAAAGTATTCGCCGGTAACATGCGACATGACCAGGTAACTGCCCGACGGCAGGGCGTCGACAAGGCGCGCGACCATGCCGTACGGATCATCGGAATCGCCGACGAAATGCATGACCGCGACCAGCATCAACGCCACCGGGCGACGGAAATCCAGCGTCCGCGCCGCGTCTCGCAAGATCTTGTCCGGCTCGCGCACGTCCGCCTCGATGTAGTCGGTGACGCCGGCATCGGATGCGTTGGTGAGCAGGGCGCGGGCATGCACCATGACCAGAGGGTCGTTGTCGGCGTACACGACTCGCGACTGCGGCGCCAACCGCTGGGCAACCTCATGCGTGTTATCGGCGGACGGCAGACCAGTGCCGATGTCGAGGAACTGCCGTATCCCTGCCTCGCCCGCCAGGAAGGTCACCGCCCGGCGCAGAAAGCCCCGGTTCTCCAGCGCAGCCGTACGGATGGTCGGGAACACCGCGGCCACGGCGTCCCCGGACTCCCGGTCGACCGCGAAGTTGTCCTTGCCACCCAGCCAGTAGTTGTACCGGCGGGCCGGATGTGCCACCGATGTGTCGATGCGCGACGACAACCCGTACGGGTCAGCCGATGACATTTCACTGCCTTGCCCGTCCACCGTGCCTCCATCGTCTCGGCCGCCATCCGACGCGATCTCGCCGGCCCGATCGTCCGAAGTCGACCATCGGAGGCCCTCACTGCCGCGATCGAACGGCCGACCGCCTCAGATCCTGGGCACCGACGACTCGCAGGGTAACGCACACCTTCGCAAGATCATTCGAGACCTCGGTCTGACATCCGCACATTTGTCTGTTTCGCGCGAATCTTGTGGTGCCCGGCGGACGTCGTGCATCCGGCGGCACCGACTCACTCGCCGAGCTATGCGTCGCCAAACCGCACGAGTACGGCTGAACGGCCATACGGACGCGGTGGGGCGGCCCGGCCGCAGAGGTAGCGACCCCGCCGGCCGGGCGCCCCGGTGGATCAGTACACGGTCACGTTGTACGCGTTGGCTGCTTCGCGTACGGGCTGGTAGAAGGTGGTGCCACCGGTCCGGCAGTCGCCACTGCCGCCGGAGGTGATGCCGAGCCCCTTGGTGCCGTCGAACAGCGGGCCGCCGGAGTCGCCGGGCTCAGCGCACACGGTGGTCTGGATCATGCCCCGCACGGTGCCACCGCCGACGTAGCGGACCGTGACGTTGAGCGCGGTGACCGTTCCGCTGTGCGTGCCCGTGGTCGACCCGGTGCGCTTGACCGACTCTCCGACGAACGGATCCGCGACCGTGAACCCGCCCGGGTGGCTGAGCGAGGTGTTGTCATAGCGGACCAGCGCGTAGTCGTTGCCCGGGAAGCTGTAGGCGATGGTCGGGCCGATGAGGGTGGTGTGGCTGGCGTTGGTGTACCAGGTCTTGGCCACTTTTCCACAGTGCCCGGCCGTGAGGAAGTAGTAGGTGCTGCCACTGACGGCGTTGAAGCCGAGCGAGCAGCGGTATTGGCCGCCGTAGATGGCGTCACCGGCGGACAGCAGGGGTGTGAAGACACCGGATACGCGTTCGAACCGGATGGCGCCGGCTCTGTGCCCGGCACTCTTCTTGATCTTCGCAACCTCAGCGCGGGAGACGCTGCTGTCGGCGGTCACGACCAGGCGGTGGGACGCGGCGTTCACGTGCCATGCAATCCCCTCGACGCCCGACTGCCGTACCGCGTCGCCCACCTCGGAGAGCTGGCTGGCGCTGTAGTCCGAAGGCGACGCCGCCGCGGCGGTCGGCAGGGCGAGCGCGCTCGCCGTGGCCAGGCCGACGGCTGCGGCGATTAGCCGGGCGGATCGGGCGATGGGGCTGCCGGCAGGGGTGCGCTTGATACTCACTGCTCCTCCTCGGGAGTGACGGGACGATATGGGGGTGGGGGGTCCCGTGGGCGTCGTCCGGAGACGCATCGGCGGATCACGTGATGCCGTTGCTCGCGACCGACGTTCTGAGCAGTATCGTCGCGGCTCGATGAGCCTCGCAAGAGCCGGTCAACAGCCCTATGGGAGGCG
The DNA here is from genome assembly GCA_036001925.1 of Actinoplanes sp. Classification (GTDB taxonomy): domain Bacteria; phylum Actinomycetota; class Actinomycetes; order Mycobacteriales; family Micromonosporaceae; genus Actinoplanes. Next base: position 21,740 of record DASYTU010000046.1, on the reverse strand, counting down.
CTACCGGCAGTCGCGGCGCGCCACCTTTCCAGACGCTTCGCCGGGAGGTTCACGCTGGTAGAGTCCCGCCATCCTCGACGATGTTGATCCATTCATCGGTATCGCGGCGACCGACCTGCCTCGAGCGCGTGGTCTGGCCGCCACTTGGTGGTGGCCGAAGCCGCAGGTAGGTAACACCCACCCCGGTGCTACGTCGCCGTTGGGAATGGTGTCGGCCTGCGCCTACTCCGGGGCGTACCCGACCGGGTATGGGCGGTACACGAAGAACACCGAGGGTGTGCCCGAGGAGATGTTCGCCCGGCTGCAGGCGTCCGGATTCACCCACTTCCAGCAGTCCGGTACGGGCGCGATCCGCAAGTATTACAACTACGTTCGGGTCACCCCGATGGTGGAGACGCTGGACGTGCTGGGGCAGGCCTGGCCGCTGCACGACGAGACTGCGGAGGCGGGTTACTACGCAGCCACCCTGGACACCGGGGTGCGCAGTGAGATCACGGTGGGCACCAAGGTCGCGGTGCATCGGTACACGTTTCCGGAGCACCACAGCGCGCGTGTCGTGGTCGACATGTCCTGCGGTGGCTTGGCCGTCGAGCTGGGCCGTACGGTGCCGTTGCGAGCTCATGTGGAGAGCATGGGCCACGGCCGGGCCCAAGGCACCGTGGTGATGGAGGGCGTCCCGCTGTCGGTGTACCTGGAGGTCGACAGCCCCGGCTGGCGGCAGATGCTCTGGTACGACCGGCGGCTCATCGACGGCGGTACCCGCTTGGACTTCGACAGCATCCGGCAGACCACGCTGCGACCGTTCGGCATGCTGTTCATCGGCTCGGCCGCGCCGGGGCAGACCATCGAGGTACGGCTTGGTTTCTCGCTGCGCGGGTGCGAACAGGCCCGGCGGAACCTCGAGCAGGAGTGCGGGCAGGGGCAGCCGGCGTTCGACGCGGTACGCTCCCGGACCCGGGCTCGCTGGGGCGAGCACCTCGGCCGTGTCCAGGTCGAGGGTGGTACGCCGGCCCGCCGCACGGTGCTGGCGACGGCGCTCTACCACTCGCTGATCAAGCCGTGCTTCGCCGACGACGAAAGCCCGTTCTGGCCGGCCTCCGGACCCTACGCGTTCGACGTCTGCACCATGTGGGACATGTACAAGACGCAGCTGCCGCTGCTCGCGGTGGTCGCCCCGGCGCGGGCCGCGGACCTGCTGGAGTCGCTGATCCGGGTCTGCGAGGAGGAGGGCAACTTCCCGATCGGGTACCGGATGGCCCGCGGCGCCGACCGGTTCTTCCGCCAGGCCAGCGCGCTCGCACACACCGCCCTGGCCGACGCCCACGCTCTCGGCCGGCCCGGCCTGGACTGGAGTTGGGCGCTGGTGCACATGGTCGACGACTTGCGCCGGCTGTATGGCGAGGACTTCCTCGAGCACGGACTGGTACACCCCATCAGCCACACCCTCGACCTTGCCTATGGGCACCACTGCACGGCGCAGGTCGCCCGGGCGCTGAACGACCGGCGCCTGGCGGACGATCTCGAAGAGCGCAGCCGGCAGTGGTCCAACGCCTTCGACCCGAACACGGGTCTGCTGCGCGACTCGGAGTTCTACGAGGGTGGCAAGTGGAACTATTCGTTCCGGCTGTTGCATGACATGGCCACGAGGATCGCCCTGGCCGGCGGCGAGGACGCCTTCATCGGCATGTTGGACAGGTTCTTCGGCTTCGGTGCCGCGCCGGTGACCCAGCCCGGCCGGCGCCCGTCGCCGGCGGAGATGGCGGCCGGATACGCCCTGAATCGGTTCGAGGGGATGAACAACGAGCCCGACATGGAAGCGCCGTGGAGTTACCACTACGCGGGCCGGCCCGACCGCACCGCGCAGGTGGTACACGCGGCGTTGACCTGGCAGTTCGGTACCGGACCGGGCGGGCTGCCGGGTAACGACGACTCGGGCGGGCTGAGCTCGTGGTACGTGTGGGCGTCGCTGGGGCTGTTCCCGGTCGCTGGGCAGAGTCTGTTCCTGGTCAACGCGCCCGCCTTTGCCCGGGCCGTGCTCCAGGTAGGTGACCAGGAGTTTGTCATCGAGACCAGCGGGCATCGCGAGACGCCGATCGGCGCCGACGGCATCGAGCGTGACCCGCCGCCCCAGTACGTCCAGTCGGCGACCCTCAACGGCACACCTCTACACGCAACGCACCTGAACGCCGCCAAGATCCACCGCGGCGGCCGGTTGCATCTGAAGGTGGGCACGGAGCCGTCGACCTGGGGGCACCGGGTCCGCCCGCCGTCCCTGTCCCATCCGCTCGCACCATCGAAGGAACCGCGGTGAGCCAACCCCGTCGCCGTCTCGTGATCGTGGTCAGGGCCGACCCGGTCATCTGTGGCCATTCCGGCGAGGCTCGTAACCTTGCCGAGGTGGCGCTGACCCGTGGGTTCGACGACGTACGTCTGCTGACCTGGCCGATCCCAGCGCTGCAGTCCGCCGGGCTGCCGCTCAAGCCGCTGGACCGCCTACTGCCGTACAGCCCCGGGATCACTGTGGAACGGCCCGAACCGGTCGGGGATTACCGCGTACCGGACGGGCGCCATTTGGCCGGTCTCACCGGCCGCCTGGTCGAACTGCTCACCGAGCCGGTACCCACCATCTGCCTGTCCATGTACCTCGTCCCGCACGCCACGGTGGTCATGGACGCGGTCGCCGCCGCACGGGCGGCTGGATTCGCGTCCAACGTGTACACCGTGGCGAAAGCGGTCGGTTCCGACGTGACCAACGTGATCCGGTCGTGCCTGCGGGAAGGCCGGCTGGGCGCGGCAATCGCACTGTTCACCACGTTCCTGGCCAATGACGAGGTCGTCGCGGTCTCGGAATACACCCGGGACGAGATCGTGGCCTCGGCCGAGCAGGTGGACGCCCGCTGCGGGACCCGGTTCGCCGAGCAATGCCGGCGCCGCGTGACCGTCAGCTACCCTCCGATCGACTCGGCCGCGTACCTCGATCTAGATCTGGCAGAAGTGGACGCCGCTCTCGCGCGACGCGGTCTGGAACGCGACCGGTACATCCTCTTCCTGTCCCGGGTGGCCCGCGCCAAGGGCATCTATGACCTGGTGATCGCGTACGGCCAGATGCGCTGCCGGGAGCGCGTCAAACTGGTCGTCGCCGGCACCGGTCCGGCGCTCGAGCACGTGCAGGCGATGGCCAAGGAGGACGACCGGGTGGTCTTCCTCACCGACGTCGACGACCACGAGAAACCCCTGCTCATGCGCGGCTGCGCGGCCTACGTCCTGCCCACCAAGCCCGAACCCGACTTCGTCGAGACGTTCGGCATCGCCCTGGCCGAGAAGATGCTGGCCGGCGGTGGACCGGTCATCACCACCATCACCGGTGGCACCGGCGAAGCGGTCGGCGACACCGCCGTCATCGTCGAGCCCGGCGACGTCGTCGGCCTCGCAGCGGCTGTGGACCGGGCGGTCCTGGACCTGTCCCCGGCCGAGCGGCAGGATCTGGAGGCTCGCGGCCGGGCCCGCGCGATGTCCTTCGACCGGACCGCGGTGTTCGACGGCCTGTTCACGCATGAGCGGCCTCCGGGGTTCGCCAACTTGGCCACGCCCGGAGGACGACCTATTCGGTAACCCGGCTTGTCGCTGGCACCCGCCCACGTGTCGCATCCACGTGAGACTCTCTATTCGTGACGAGAAGCCCTGTTGGGGGGTGGAGACATGGATCAATTGGCTCAGCCGGCCTCGACGTCAATTGATATGGCGCCGAATATCTCATTGACCGATATCTACACTCAAGCGCTCACGAGTATGCGTGCGACGGATGACATCAGCCTCAGGCTGTTGGCTGCGGTCCCGTTTGTCAGTGGAATCGGGATAACCCTTCTGGTGAGACAGCCCTCGGACGCGTTGCCGGCGATGCCTCGATTCTTCGTGAGCATATTTGCCGCTATAGTTACCCTAGCCATCTACCGGTGGGAACGCCGAAACATGTCGCATTGCAGGCGGCTGCGTACTTGGGCTGCACAGGTCGAGCGTACGTACCTTAGCGCGCTGCCGGCCGAAGCGAGAACGGCGCTCGGGGCTGCGCCGCACGGCGACAACCTGTCTGCCACGTTCGTCAGCCGAACATGGGGCAAAACGCAAGCCGAGCTATTGCTCTATATGACAGTTATCGTAGGCTGGCTGGCGACCGGCCTCTATGTGATTGCCAACTGACGTCGGTGCGGGAGAATCTCGAGGACCGATCAACAGAGTGCCATTCATGGCGATCGGGACCGAGGGCGCCGGCGTTCGTAGCTTCCGCGATGTGCGCGTGGCCGCCGACGCGGAGCGCACCAAGAACGAATAGCCGCCGGCTTGGTGCGGCGCAGAAAGGTCCGGCGCCGCGGCCGCGATCCTCGCGGGTGTCTCACCTCGCCAGCAGGGGCGCAGCAAAGGCGAAACCGGTCTTGATCGCTTCACGCCAGACTACGGATCAGCTCGTGAGCCGCGCGAACACAGGGCGCGTCCAGCGGCAGCGAATAATGGGCGACGAGGATGTCGACCAGGTCCGGCCGCTGGGGCATGCCGAGGTTCTTGAGCCGGCGGACCAGGAAGCCGTCGACCACCGGGTAGCGATCGGTGAGGCCGAGCGCCGCGACGACGTCGGCGAGCGGGACCGCCACCCCGTTCTCGTCGGTGCCCATGGCCGCGAGCAGCGTCGCCGAGTGGGCGCTGCCGACCTCGCCCACGTCAGTCGTGATCTCCGCCAGTTCGGACCGCCCCGCGGCGAGGCCGGCGAAGGCATGTCCCGCCGCGGGGCTGCTGGACGGCCGTCGTGTCGTGAGGGCGGAGAAAGGAGTCGTGAGGGCGGAGAAAGGAAAGGAGCTCAGGCGGCCGTCGGCGCGCCACAGGTGGAAGCGGCGCGCCCGCGGGCTGCAATGCAGGCGCCACCGCACGCCCGCGGTCAAGCCCCTGCGCCACTGCGGCCAGCGTAGGCAGTAGTACTCCTGAACCGCTTCCGCCCAGAGCCGCGCCACGCCCAGCTCGTGCAGGCACCGGACATGACAGGAGCCCGGCAGAACCTCGTCGTCGGTCACCCCGGCGTCGACCATCCAGGGCAGGACACACCAGTCCTGTCCCGCCAGGCCGAGGACCAGCCGGTCGCAAAGCGAACACCGGTCGGGCAGCGCTTCTCGTCTCACTTGTCCCGTCCCCGGACGATAGTGAAGCGGCGGCCGCGCGGACCCCCGTCCGACCCGCGCGACCGCCGTGACTGTCCGGCGCGCTCAGCCGTTCAACATCTCGTAGACGGCGGAGACCGCCTTCTGCTGCTCGCCCGCGGCCGGAGCCACTGGAGTCTCGGTCGAGTCGTAGCCGTCGTAGGTGATCGCGTATGTCGCGGCCTTGGTCTTGGCGGTGGCGGGAATCTTGACGACTGCCGACGTCAATCGGCCCTTGGTGTCGACGACCGCCGTGAAGGGGATCTTCTTGGCCTTGTCCCCGAGGGCAGTGAGGGTGGCGCCGTCGACGATCTCCGCCTCCGTGGCCTTGGTGAGGTCGGTGACGCCAGCGAAATGCCCCGTGCTCGTCCGCTCGACGTCACTCGCGTTCTGGAACACGGCCATCGCGGAGCCCGGGTCGGCCTCCTGGCCGTACGCCAGAGGGCCGTTGTCCTTGTCCTTGATCTTGCTGGTGTCCAGCAGCATCCACTTGTTCGGCAGTTTGGGCAGGCCGGGGAGGGTCGACGGGGTAATCGTGATCTTGGTCCAGGCCTTCTGCTCGATGACAAGGAACTTCATGTCGAGGGTGAAATCCGGGTTCGCCTCATGCTGGCTGATCTCCAGGCGGATGGTCTTCTTGGGCGCGTCCAGGACACCCGACATCGGCGTCGAGCCGCCTTTGATCGCGAAGTGGTAAGCGCCGGTGGACTCGTCCGGCACAGCGTTGAGGAGCGCGTCGCGCGGGGCCACCGCAGAGGGCGAATCCGCTGTGGCAGCACCATGGTCCGAGGTGGAGCCGGCGGGATCACAGCCGGCTGCGGTCACGAGCGAGACGGTGAGGGCGGTGCCGAGTCCGGCTAACCGGGCCAAACGAGCAGTCATGGTCGTTCGTCTTTCTGGGTGTGTCGGGATTGACGCCGAGAAGACTCGCCCGCGTCGCTGCCACCGCGCTGCCGTTATGCTGCGGCTGGCTGCCGTTTCGCTGCCGTTCCATATCGGCGCTGCTCAGGAGGTGTCGCGGTGACCGACGGCCACGCTGGCGCGCCGCTGCGTTTCGAGATTTTGGGCGACGTACGCGTGCTGAGGAACGGCGACCCGGTTGACCTCGGCCCCGCCAAGCAACGCGCGGTGCTCGCCGTGCTGCTGCTGCAGCCGGGCCGGCCGGTGCCAACCCACCAGATCGTTGACGCTGTGTGGGGCGACGACCCGCCGGAGAACGGTGCGAACGTGGTCCAGAAATACGTGGCCGGGCTGCGCCGCGTGCTAGAGCCGGACCGCGCCCCGCGCAGTCCCGGCGAGTTGCTCGCGCTGACCGGCAGCGGTTACGTACTGCGGACGGCCGAGAGCGCGGTCGACGTCGGCGAGTTCCTGGCCGCGCTGACGAGGTCGTCCACCGAGCGCGCAGCGGGCCGCCTGGCTGAAGCATCCGAGACCCTGCGCGCGGCGCTGGCGCTATGGCGCGGTGAGGCACTGGGCGGGCTCGCCGGGCCGGTCTTCGAGGCGGCCCGCGCCCGATTCGCCGAGGCACGTGCCACAGCCTGGGAGAGATGGGCCGATCTCGAGCTTGCCAGGGGCCTCGACACCGCGCTCATCCCTGACCTGGCCCGGCTGATCGAGGAGTTCCCGCTGCGCGAGGGCCTACGGGCGCAGTTGATGATCGCGCTCCACCAGGCCGGGCGGCAGGCCGAGGCGCTTGCCGCGTTCCGCGATGCCCGGGAGTATTTCCTCGACGAGCTCGGGGCCGAGCCGGGCGAGCGGATGCAGGAGGCCCACCGCAAGATCCTGCGCGGCGAGCCGTTCTACGCCGAGCCCGTCAACCCGCGGGCCTCGGACGGCGACGCGTCGGTCTCGGCGGCTCCGATCCAGGCGTACGTGCCGCCGGACCGGCCGACGCCCGCTCCGGCTCCCGTGCCCAACGGCTTCCCGCCCGCCTTCGCGGCGCACCAGTTCGAGCGGCCGCCACCCCACCGCCGGTTCCCGATGGTCGAGATACTTTTCGCGGCCGTGCTGCCGTTGGTCACCTGCTCCTTCGGCGGCTGGATGTACTTCGTCTACGCCGCTCTCCGACACCGCGACCGACGGCAGTACATCGCCGCGGGCATCTACGCCGCCCTCTTCGCGGTGGGTATCGTCTTCCTCGCGATCAGCCCGTCCTCGGTAGACAGCGAGGACCTCAGTGGCGCCGAATGGACCGGCCTCCTTCTCTTCGCCACGCTGGGCCTCGTCGCGGCCATCCACGGTTCCTTGGTTGCCGCGCGCTCGGCCGACAGCGAGCGTCAAGCGGCGCTGCGCGAGCAGGCCCGGCAGTTCGCCGCCTTCGATCCGATCCAGGCGCTGCACCTCGGCATCGGCCGGCCGGACCTCACGCGCCCATTCGACGACGGCGGACTGATCGACCTCAACCACATGCCCGGCGCCGAACTGGCCCGGCACACCGGCCTGAGCCTGTCGGAAGCGCACCGGATCGTGACAGACCGGACCGAACGTGGGTACTACCAGCGGGCGGATGATCTGGTTCTACGCGGGCTGGTGTCGGCCAAGGCCCTGCGCCGCATCGCGCCCCGGCTGATCTGCATCGCACCAGGCCCGTCGATCCCGGCCACTGCCTCTGCTCCCATGGAGCCACCCCCACGTTGACCTGCGGCCAACCGTCCCCTTTTGTCGGAGGGGTGGGGGAGGATATGGCCATGACCGTGACAGCTCGCCTGGACCTCGCCATCTTCGACGCGGCGGACATCGAGAAGGTCGGTTCGTTCTACGCTGAACTCGCCGGCTGGGACGTCGTCCGCAGAGATTCCGACCGGTTCGGCGTCCGGTCTCCGGACGGCCAGGAGATCGAATTCCAGCGCGCACCGGACCACGTCCCGCCGCGGTGGCCTGGGCAGGAGCAGCCGCAGCAGTTCCACCTGGACCTGCAGATCGACGATCCCGAGGCGGCGGCCGAACGGGCGGCCGACCTGGGCGCGACCCGGTTGGCCGACGGGCCGACCTGGATCACGTTGGCCGACCCGGCCGGTCACCCGTTCGACCTGTGCCAGGCCGACGGCGTCGGCCCGGTGATGGGTCTGTTCGCGGTGACGATCGACGCCCCTGACGCCTCGGCCCTGGCCCGCTTCTACGCCGACCTCACCGGCATGGAGGTCACCTACGACGGCCCCGAGGGCGCGCTCATCTCCGCTAACGGTAGGAACGTGATGTTTCAGCAGATCAGCGACTACAACCCGCCCCGCTGGCCGGACCCGGCGCACCCGCAGCAGGCCCACCTCGACCTCCTCGTCGACGACCTGGACACCGGCGAGGCCCGGGCACTGGAGCTGGGCGCGTCCCGCCTGAACGCCGGCGGCGAGCGCTTCCGGGTCTTCGCCGACCCGGCCGACCACCCGTTCTGCCTGATCCGGTAGAGCACCCCGGAGCGTAATCACGTACGTCGCGGCCCAGGTGAACACCCCTTCGGGCGCCCTCAAGTAACGCCTCGTACCGCGCTGGCCACACTGCTTAGGCGACGATGACGGCATGCCGGTTATCGCCGAAGCGGGGCACGTGCAGAAGATTGACGTCATCGCGGTCGACCTTCGGCGTTACCCGGACTGGACTCAGTGGAAGTCGGTACCAGGTGAGGTCCTCGGCACCTGGACTGGCGAGCAGGCGCAGGCCGTTCTCGAACTCGTGGCCGCCCTGCCCGAAGCCGAGCAGATGCGGTGCTTCGTTCCCCGCTTCGCCCTCGGCCTGCGTCGCGGGCCAGTCGTTCTGGCCGAGGTCGCCTTCTGTTTCCGCTGCCACAACGCGCTAGGCATTCCATCACCGCATAACCCGACAACACCGACGTGGTTTACGTTCGACCCCGACAGCGCGCCGGCACAGGAGCTGCTCCGCCTTTTCCGGGCACTCGGCCCTCCCGCGAGCGTCACCCCTGAGTGAATGCAAGGTCGCCGGCAGCATAAGATCGCACGCTTTAAGAAGCCACAGAAGGGCCTCGAACGGCTACGTCGCGCTCAATCGCTGACGATCTGCTCCTCGAGCGCTCGGCCAGCAGCGTCGACGTCGTCGACGCAGATCACAGCAAAGAACTGATCGCTCGACACGCGAATAGGCAAGACCATGTCCACGTTCACGCCGGCGTTGGCGAGCTTGCGGAAGGTCGCGGCACCGGCGCCGGGGACGTTGTCCATCCGCACGGTGAGTGCCGGGCGCTCGCCGAACTCCATGCCGGCACTCTCGAGCGCGGTTCGGGCTGCCCCCTCGTCGTCAGCCACGAACGCGATGGTGCCCCGGTCGCCGTGCGACATCCCGCACAGAACGAGATTGACGCCACGGGCCGCCGCGGCGTCGCACAGGCGCGCGAGCTCGCCGGGCTCGTTCTTCAACTCAACAGTGAAAGCGCCCATCTCGTGATCCTTCCGCGCCCTCAGCAACGAACGTACTCCACTGCGAACGTCCGCGGAACATCCGCCTGAGGCGGGCGGCCGCGGCGATCTTTGGCTTGCTCGCGTTGATGTGGCCGGGTGTTGACGACGGCACCGGGCGCGGCGAGCGAGTCACCTTCGGTAGGGTCAGCCGGATGTCTGATATGGGTCACCCGTCGCACGACGCTGCCGGAAGTGCGACCGGTGGCGCGGATGTCGGGACCGAGGCGCTTCGCGATGCCGAACGGCGTCTGCAGCACGCACAGCTGGCGTCGGAAGGTCCGGCTGCCACCACGGCACGCAGCCGATTACATCCGTCGTCGTCCGACCACGGCAACGGCTCATCGAACGGCCGACCGACTGGTCTGTTCTGGCTGGGGTCCGGCAGGGTGACGGCATGATGCAGAACCTCGACATTGCTCGCTGGCGGTTGCGCAGTCAACATCTGGTTTCGCCCTTCGCGGTGTCGGCGTCCGACGCCGTCAGGTCGCTGCTCGCGGTCCAGGCGGAGAACCCCAGTCAGGCAGCATGGGCGGTCGCGGCGCGGACACCCAACCCGGACCAGGCCGATCTGGCGGCTCTCCTCCACGATGGTGCCGTGCTACGCACCCACGTGCTGCGGCCCACCTGGCATTTCGTGCGGGCCGAGGACATCGGCTGGCTGCTCGACCTAACCGGTCCCCGAGTACGGCGGGTCACCGGCCAGCAGCTACAGAACGCCCACGGCCTCGGCGAGCCAGCGATTGAGCGCGCCGTCGCCGGCGTCACGCAGGCATTGGCACGTCGAGGACAGCTCACCCGCGCGCAGCTAGCCGACGAACTGCGCGAGCGCGGCATCCGGGGCAGCGGGCAGATGCTGATGATCCTGCTGGCCCACGCCGAGCTTGACGGGCTGATCTGCAGCGGAGGAATCGTCAACGGCGAGCACACCTACGCATTGATGGGCGAGCGCGTGCCGACACTACGCCGGCTCCGGCGGACCGAGGCCTTGGCCGAACTCGCCCTGCGTTACTTCACCGGGCATGGCCCGGCGACCGAACGGGACCTCGCCTACTGGGCGACACTCAGCCTCACCGACGTGCGCACCGGCCTGCAGCAGGTCCGTGATCAGCTCGACTCATTCCAGCACGACGGGCGCACCTTCTGGCACGCCCCCGCCGATGCCCCGCACGGACCGCAAGAGCCCGCAGGCCACCTGCTACAGATCCTCGACGAGACATACCGCGGCTACCAGGACTCCCGCTGGGTGCTCGATGCCGCGGGCCACGTGCCGCGTGCCCGGGAAACCGCGGCTGGGATGGCCCTGGTCGACGGACAACTCCTGGCCGCCATGCGACGCACCATCGCCAACGACCACGTGAAGTTCGACCTCCGGCCCTACCGAGCCCTGAAACCCCACGAAATCGAAGCCCTCCACGACGCCGCCAAACGATACGGCGACTACCTACAGCTCAAGGCCCGGCTTACCCTGCCGTGACCGTTGCGCGGCAGATGGGCTAGCTCCGACCGCTGGGGTCGGCTCGGAGGCGGTCACCGGGGCCGCGACGCACCGGCGGCTTAGCCGCTGGTAGGGGCGGCTGCGTAGCGCCACGGTGGTGGCGAACAGGCCGACGATGCCGGTCAGCACGAATATGAGTGCCACGCCGCGGTCGGCGCCGGTACCGAACCAGACGCCGATCGTCCGGGCACCTGCAACGGAGAACAAGATCAGGGCCGTCAACCCTGGCACCTCACCGAACCGCGCCACCGGGCGATGACGCAACCGAGTCACCTATCGGCGTCACCGTCGTGAACGGCCTGCCAATACCAACCGTCCGACTACCCTCTATCGGTACCGCCGATGTTTCCGGCACCGAGCGTGGCGGGCGGGTCACATTCGATAGGGTCGGCCGATGTCTGACATGGGTCACCCGTCCGACGATGCTGCCGGTAGTGCGACCGGTGGCGCGGATGTCGGGACTGAGGCGCTTCGCGACGCCGAACGGCGTCTGCAGCGCGCACAGCTGGCGTCGGATGTCGCGGCCCTGGATCGGTTGATCGACGACCGGCTCATCTTCACCGGACCGGACGGCAGGCGCTACACCAAACAAGACGACCTGCAGGTGCATCGATCCGGTAGGCAGTCGATGGTGCGCGTCGACGAGGAGGACCTGACGGTGCTCGTGGTGGGCGGCACCGGTGTGACCTGGTTCCTCGGCACGCTGGAAGGCACTATGGACGGCGAACCGTTCCGTGCCCGGGTTCGCTACACCCGCACCTGGATCCGGGACGACAACGGGTGGCGCCTGATCGCGGCACACGTGAGCGCCGCCGGCGGGGACACCGCCGCGCCCTGGTGACGCAGGCGAAAGCAGAGAAGCGCGCCACCGATTCGGGAGCTCAGAGTCCCAGCATTTCGGTCACTATCCCGGCGAGATCCTCCTCTGTCGTCGTGGTGTCGACCTCGATGATGCCCAGTTCGAGGCGCTTCGCCTCGTCGTACAGGCGGTCCGTGAACATCCGATCACGCTCTAGCAGGTTGCGAAGGGCTTGCTCCGGATCACTGGTCTTCCCGGCAATCGCCCACAACGAGCCCCGACTTTCGAACGCGGCACGCCGGAAGGCGGGCGTCGGGAGGAGCCAGACGGCGTGACCAGGCACATCGAGGAGAGGCTTCACGAGGTGTGGTAGCAGTCGGAAGCCCTCGACGATCACACCAGAATCCCTGGGAAGGTGCAGCAGGTCGTCAACGATCTGGACGAAGCCTTCGCCCCGAAACCAGTGGAACGTCTCGAGCATGGTTTCCGGCGATCTGCTTAGCCATCGCTCGTCCATGTCCATGGCCATGAACTCGCTCAGAAACGGCCAGTCTGCCGGTGCGCTCCGGCGGGCATGATCCGACATCGCGTCGTCGGTCGCGTACAGAGGCAGACCGTGCCTACTCGCCAAGCGACGTGCGATGGTCGACTTGCCGGCACCACTTCCGCCGCCGATCCAGCGCACGTGCCGCAGTCGCGAACGCAGCACGTCGTGGTCCGGGATGTCTGTATTTCGTTCGCGCTGCATCCTTCACCCCTGTACCAGGGTGGTAATGGGATCTCATAGGCAGACTATCGGTGTGGGCTGGTCCGCTCGCTGTGGCGAGCGGACCAGCCCGCTGCGTGCCGGCGGGCCGCTTTCGGTGTCCGGTCAGGCCGGAGCCGGTAGGTCGTCGAACTCGGCGACCTGGCGCACCTCGACCTCGACCTCATCAAACAGATCGGCATACCGCTGGGCGTACTCGACGGCCTCCGCGCGGTCCTTGGCGTTGATCAGCCCGAAGCCGCCGATGACCTCCTTGGCCTCGGTGAACGGCCCATCGGTCACGCTGACCGCCGCGTCGCGGGTCTTGCGGACCCGCGCGCCCTTCTCGGACGGGAGGACACCCTCGGCGGTGATCAGGATGCCCTTGTCGGTCCAGTCTTGGATGAGCGCGCCCATCTTCTCGATGAACTCCTGGCTGGGGTTCCACGCCTCAGGGGCACGCTCGTCGAGCCGGTGCATCATCAGGAACCGCATTGCTGCTCCCTTGTCGTCTCGGCTGGGGTCCGGGTCGGCCCCGGACGCGATGACCAGCCGTCGCATGCACGTCGAACGGCAGCACGCTGATTCGACACTTTCCACATGGCGACTTCGGCGGCGCGCTCCACCGCCAAGCTCGCCGCGGACCCGCTCAGCCGTACGCGTTCGTCGGTCGGGGGGTCTACATCCGCGGATGTATGGCGTCGATCGGTTGTCCTCCCGCAGCCGACGACGGGGGCCGGGTCGGGTTCGTACGTTGGCGTTCACGAGTCCGGAATACCTCGGGAGTGATCGATGAGCGCCATCTCGGTGCAAGGCCTAACCAAACGGTTCGGCGGCGTTCTCGCCGTCGACGATCTCAGTTTCGACGTGCAGCCCGGCACGATCACCGGCTTTGTCGGCCCGAACGGGGCGGGCAAGACCACCACGTTGCGGATACTCCTCGGTCTGGTGCGGCCGACGGCCGGGACGGCCCTGGTCAACGGCGTCCGCTATGCCAGCCTGGATCGCCCCGCGCACCACGTCGGCGCCGTGCTCGAGGCGTCCGGTTTCCATCCTGGACGCAGCGCCCGCGACCACCTGCGCGTGCTCGCCCTCGCGAGCGGCATCCCGGCCGCCCGGGTGGACGCGGTGCTCGCGGAGGTCGATCTGGCCGCGGCGGCTCGACGCCGCGTCGGCGGCTTCTCGTTGGGCATGCGCCAGCGGCTCGGCCTGGCCGCCGCACTGCTCGGCGACCCGGGCATCCTGATCCTCGACGAGCCCACCAACGGCCTGGACCCGGCCGGTGTGCACTGGCTGCGGACGTTCCTGCGTAGCCGTGTCGATGGCGGCTGCACGGTGCTCGTCTCCAGCCATCTGCTGGCGGAGCTTGCGCTGTCCGCCGACTCGGTGGTGATCGTGAAAGACGGGCGCCTGGTCACCCAAGGTCCGGTCGCCGAGCTCACCGGCGGCGGCGCGACGGTGCGGGTACGAACTCCGCAGGCGGAACAGTTGCGCGTCGCGCTCACCGCCCGTGGTGTGGATGCGGTGCTCGACGGGCCGGACCACGTCGTTGCCCGTGACGTCGGCACTGAGGTCGTGGGGCAGGCGGTGGCACAGGCCGGCCTCGTGGTGTACGAGATGAGCGCCCACCGTCCCGCGCTCGAAGACGCCTTCCTCGCCCTCACCGGAGACGAAGGGAGCCCGTCATGACCGCGCTGATCCGCAGCGAGCTGTTGCGGCTGCGAACCACCCGGGCGACGTGGGGTCTGCTCGCCGCCGCGCTGGTGCTCACCCTCGGTTGGGAGGCCATGGTTCTCTCCGGGATCGGCGGCATCGATGCACCGGCCAGGGGAAGCGCGGAGCTGCGCGACGCGCTGCTGGGCTCGACCGGCCTCGGCATGTTCGCCGTGCTGATGCTCGGCGTCGTAGCCGCCACCAGCGAGTTCCACCACGCGACCGTCACGTCGACCTTCCTGGCGACCCCGCGGCGGGGGCGGGTACTCGGCGCCAAGGCCGCCGCGTGCGCGCTGGTCGCTCCACCCGTCGCCGTCCTGCTCCTCGTGGTGGCCTGGACCACCGGGGTTCTCGCCGGAGCCATCAGCATGACGGTCGAGACGGAGACGTTGAGCGTGGTCGCCAGGTCGATGGTGGTTGCCGCGTGCTGGGCGCTGCTCGGTATCGGCGTCGGCGTGGCGATCCGCAACCAGACGGTGGCGGTCATCGTACCGCTGGTCTGGTTTCTGGTGATCGAGACGCTCATCCCCGCGTACGGGCTGAGCTGGCTGCTGCCCTGGTTGCCGGGTGGGGCGATGACCGCTCTCGCCGGCGGGCGCTATCCCGGAGCACAGGCGGCGTGGGTGGCGTTCCTCGTTGTCATGGCCTACGTTCTCGCGCTGCTCGTACCCGGCGCGCGGGCCATCAGGCGCCGAGACATCACGTGACGATGTCGTACAGAAAAGTGACCATGTCGTACAGAGAAGGGTCTGTCATGCGCGCCCTTGTCCGCGCCGAACTGCTTGCGCTGCGCACGATACGCATGCCGTGGGCACTGGTCGTCACGGCCGTTGTACTCACCGCCGCGCTCGCGGTCGATCCGGTGCTCGATGCGGGTAAGGCCGGAGCGCCTTCCATCGGGACGGCCGCCGCGTTGCTCGCGGTGCTCGGCGCCGCGGGCCGGGGCGGCCTGGTGGTGCTCGTCCTGGGAGTGCTCGCAGTCACCGCCGAGTTCCGGCACGGTACGGCCAGCGCCACCTTCCTGGGAACAGCGCAGCGCGCCCGGGTACTGGTGGCGAAGGGCGCTGCCGTGATGCTCGTGGGCGTGGCCGTGGCGGTCGTGGACCTCGCGGTCGCCTCGACCGTTGGCCTGGCCTCGGGCGTGGTGCATCCGTCGCTGCTCAACCCCGACATCGTGCTGCGGGTGGTGGGTCTGCTGCTGGCCTACCCGCTGTACGGCCTGATCGGCGTAGGTATTGGCGCGCTGGTCATCTACCAGCCGGTCGCCGTGCTGCTGCCCCTGGCGTGGGTGGTCTACCTGGAGGATCTCGCGCTGCACCTGGTGCCGCGTCCCGTCGCCCCCTGGTCGGTGGGCGGCGCGCTCGCTGCCTTCTCCAACGCGGGTGACTTCACCGACGTACTTCCCATGGCGGTCGGCGGCGTCCTGCTCGTGGGCTACGCGCTGGCCCTGCTGTCCCTCGGCACGGTGCGCATCGTGCGCCGCGACATCACCTGACACGACAAGGAGTTGATCACCATGCACCGTCTCAGGCGCCGGCTGCTGGGCGGCTTACTCACCGCCGGACTCGTGGTCGCCCTGGCCGCGAGTGTCTCCACCGTTCGTTCGCAGGACACCGCCCCGCCCGACGGCGCGTTGCAGCACGTGCTCGACCGGTGGCGCGAGCGCGCCGGGGTCCCCGCCGTGACTCTCGCGGTCGACGCCCCGACCAGCCGCTTCATCGGCGCCAGCGGCACCAACGAACGCGGCGGCGGCACACCGGCGACTGCGGATTCGCAGTTCCGCATCGCCAGCATCACCAAGATGTTCGTCGCCACCGTGGCGCTCCAGCTCGTGCAGGAGGGCCGACTCGGCCTGGACGACCGGCTCGCCAAGCACGTCCCCGGCTTCCCCGGCGGCGACCGGATCACCATCCGGCAGCTGCTCAACCACACCAGCGGCATCCCCGACTATGGGCGCACCGCCCACTTCGGCCAGCGGCTGCTCGCCGACCGGCAACGCCGCTGGAGCACCGACGAGGTGTTGGCGCTGGTGACCCGCGCCAGGCCGGACTTCGCCCCCGGCACCGACTATCTGTACTCCAACACGGGCTACGTCCTGCTCGGTCGGGTCATCGACGCGGTGACCGGGTCGACATGGGCGGCCGAGGTGCGCCGCCGCATCCTCGACCCGCTGCATCTGCGGCACACCTTCGTCGCCGGCGCTGAGCCGGTACCCGGAGGCGTCCTGCCCGGTTACTTCGACACCGACAACGACGGCGATCAGGAAAACATCGAAACCGGTCGACCCTGGCCGTCGCTCGAGACCACCGAAGGATCCGCGGGCGCGATCGTCTCCACCGCCCCCGACCTGGTCGTATTCGGCGACGCACTGTTCCGCGGCCGGCTGCTGGCGCCGGAGATGCTGCGCGAGATGGTGACCGAAGGTCCCCACCACCCTCGCAACAGCAACTACGGCCTCGGCGTGGAGATCACCCGACCGGACTACCGCACCACCGTCTGGGGGCACGGCGGCTTCACCCCCGGGTTCCGGTCCACGCTCTGGTACGTCCCGCAGTATGACCTGGTCGTCGTTGCCCTCGCCAACGACTCCCGCGCCAATCCCTACGATCTCGCCGAGCTGGCCATGCGCGCCGATGCGTCGACCCGCCGCTGACCATGGCGACGGGTCAGGTCGAGCCGGGTCGGACCAGTCCCGACTCGTACGCCAGCACCACCAGCTGGGCACGGTCACGCGCCTGGAGCTTGGCGAAAATGCGGGCCACGTGCGTCTTTGCCGTGGCATGGCTGACCACCAGCCGCGCGGCGATCTCGGCGTTGGACAGCCCCCGACCCACCAACGCGAGCACCTCCCTCTCGCGCTCGGTGAGATGCTTCAGCCCCGGCGGTTGTCGAGGCTGCGCCGCAAGCGGCCGGCGCGCGAACTCGGCGATCAGCCGGCGCGTCACCGTCGGGTCGATCAGAGCGTCACCGGCCGCGACCACCCGGACGGCGGCGAACACCTGCTCCGGCGGCGCGTCCTTGAGCAGGAAGCCGCTCGCGCCCGCGCGGAGCGCGCCGTACACGTACTCGTCCACGTCGAAGGTGGTCAACACCACGACCTTCACCGCGGAGGTGGCCGGATCGGAGGCGATGCGGCGGGTTGCCTCGATGCCGTCCATCACCGGCATCCGCACGTCCATGAGCAGCACGTCCGGCCGCTCGCGGCGGGCCAGGTCGACCGCCGCCCGGCCGTCCGCCGCCTCCCCGACCAGCGCCATGTCGTCGACGTTGTCGAGCATGGCCCGCAGGCCCGCGCGCACCAGGTGCTGGTCGTCAGCGACCGCGACCAGAATCATCGCATCACCGCCGGGTAGGGCAGCCAGCCCGCGACGTGCCACCCGCCGTCGGGGCCCGGCCCGGCGGTGAGGTCGCCGCCGTACAGCGCGGCGCGCTCCCGCATGCCGACCACACCATGCCCGCGACCAGCCTGGCCCACCTGCGTTGCCACTCGCCGGTCGCCGTCGTCGGTCACGTCCAACACGACCTTGCCGTCGCCGACCACCACCGACAAATGCGCACGGCCCTGCCCAACGTGCCGCACGACGTTCGTCAGGGCCTCCTGGACGATCCGGTACGCCGCAAGCGACACGCCGTCCGGGACCTCCGCAAGATCCCCCTCGGTGTGCACGTCCACGATCACGCCCGCCGCGGCCACCTCGGCAACGAGTCGGTGGACGTCGCTCAGGCCGGGCGCCGGTGCGAGCGCGGGTCCAACATCGTCTGCGTCGCGAAGCACAGTGACCAGCCTGCGCATCTCGGCGAGCGCGTCGCGGCTGGACTGTTCCACGATTTCGAGGGCCTTACGTGCGGCAACCGGGTCACGGCCGGCGGCAAGCCGGCCGCTGCCGGCATGCATCGCGATCACGCTCATACTGTGCGCCACCACGTCGTGCAACTCGCGGGCTATGCGCAGCCGCTCGGCCGCGACCGCGAGGCGGGCGAGTTCCTCCCGCGCCTGCTCGAGCTCCCTGGCGCGCTGCGCGTGCGCGGCCGCGGCACTCTGCCAACGGCGGACGATGTCGCCGAGGAACCAGGCGCCGCCCAGGACGGCCGAGAACAACAGCCACGAGCCGGCGCCCGGGAACGACGACCCGACCCACAACAGGACCGCGAGTAGAGCCTCCGCAACGCCGAGCACCACCAACGCGGTACGCCGGTCGAGCCGCGACGCCACCGTGTACAGGGTCACCAGCACCGCGGGGCCGAGCATGAAAACGGGAAACCCGAGCGCGACGTACCCAAGTGCCGCGCCGGCCTGAACGGCCAGCACGGCGCGAGGCGCCGTCCGGCGGAAGACCAACGCGGCACCATAAGCGGCCGCGAGGAGCAGCGCGGTCGTAGCCGCCACATCGGGCGCACCAGCGGTGATCTCGGTGGTCAAGACCACAGCCACGTACGCCGCGACCGCCGCCAGCGCCGCGTCGAGCACCCATCCACGCACGCCTCTGGAAGCCACGCCCACGGGCCTCCTTCTCCCCCGGCCACCGTACGCCCGGCCGGACCCGCGTGGATGTAGGCGCACAGGTTCGGCGGCCGACTCGGCCGCACGAACGCGACCGCTCGGTCAGCTGCGGGACCATTTCTGGTTGCTGGCGCCGTTGCATGGCCAGATCACCAGCAGGGTGCCGTTGGCGGTGCCGTGTCCGGTCGCGTCCAGGCACTTGCCGGACCCGACGCCGACGACCGAGCCGTCGGACCGGACCCGCCACTGCTGGCCGGCGGAGCCGTTGCAGTCATAGATCTGGACCGGGCTGCCGTCGGCGGTGGCACCACCGGTGACGTCCAGACACTTGGTGGAGAAGATCATGAGCTGGTTGGACGCGGTCGAGATCCAGGCCTGGTTGGTGCCGCCGTTGCAGTCCCAGAGCGCCGGTCTGGTGCCGTTGGCCTGGTTGCCGTTCGGCACGTCCACGCATCTGCCCGACTCCTGACCTCGCAGGACGCCGAGGGTGCTCGTGCGCGCCCATTTCTGGTTAGCGCCGCCGTTGCAGGTCCAGATGATCAGCGCGGTCCCACTGGTCGTGCCGTTGTCGTACGCGTCCAGGCACTTGCCGGAGCCGGTGTTGACGACCGTACCGTCGGAGTTGATCGTCCACTGCTGGGCACCGGTGCTGTTGCAGTCGTGGATCTGCACGACGGTGCCGTCGGCGTTACCGCCGCCCGCGTCCAGGCACTTGGTGCCGTAAACCGTGAGCTGCTTCGACGGCGTCGCGGTCCAGTTCTGGTTGGCGCCGCCGTGGCAGTCCCACAGCTTGACGGCGACGCCGTCGGTCTGGCTGTTGTCGGGTACGTCGACGCAGAGGCCGGACTGCTGACCCTTGAGGATGCCGCCGACATTGCCCGAGCCGCAGGTCGACCTGCCGGCGGTGTACGGACAGGCGATCGACACGAAGCCGCCCCGTTGCGCGACGGGCACGGACAGGGTGTCGGCGTTGGTGACCACCCTGGTCTCCCTGAGCAGTGTCCCGGCGAACCCGTCTCGTACGGTCTCGACGAGCCACTGGCCCGCACCGAGGAAGGCGAGCGGCGACTGGAACGTCTTTGCGGCGAGCGCCGAGATCCCGCCGATGTACCAGCTCGCGCCGTTGCGGCGGGCGACGTACGCCTCCTGCCCGGGCGTTCCGCCGAGCAGCCGGGTCTCGTCCCAGGCGGTGGGGAGTTGATTGAGTACGCGCATCGCCTCGGGCCGGGCCTCGTAGCTTTCCGGGTTGTCGGCGCCGTGCTGCCAGCCGGACTCGAAGACGACCGCGGTCGCGAGCTCATGGGCGTCGGTGGTGTCGCGGTTGGTCATGCTGAACACGACCGGGGTGAAGTCCATGCTGGAGATGGCGTTGCGGGTGAACGGCAGCATGGTGTTGAACGCGGCCCGGTTCTGGAACTGCTCCGCTCCGAAGACCGCCTCGGCCGTCATGGCGTGCGGCCAGGTGCGTTGCATGCCGCGCGGGGTGGCGCTGCCATGGAAGTTGACCATCAGCTTGAGCTCGGCGGTCCGGGCCAGGATGGCGTCGTACCACTGCAGCGTGGGCTGGGTGTAGTCGTAGCTGAAGTCGATCTTCACGCCGGCGACGCCCCAGCTCTTGATCAGCGGCAGCCAGGCTTCCCGCTGCTGGGCGGTGTTGAGGTCGGCGGAGTTGAACCACAGGATCACCTGAACGCCCTTGGCGCGGGCGTAGGCGACGAGGTCGGGCGCCCAACTGGACTGCCAGCCCTCGTCGATGAGGACGTAGCCCCAGCCGTTGCGCGCGGCGAAGTCGATGTACTGGCGTTGCCGGGCCGGGTCCGACGGGCTGGAGTGTTCGGTCAGCCAGGACCAGGTGACGGTGCCGGACTTGATCCAGGATGTGTCGCTCACTCTGGACGGCGGGGCGAGATCGTCGACGATCGTCGACTCGGTGACGGTCTTGAGGTCACCGACGGCCGCGGTGCGCCAGGGCGTGGCCAGCGGCAGGGTCACGGTGACGGACGGGCTAGCCAGCGTTGCCGCGTACGTTCCCGAGCCGGCCTGGTGCGACAGGCTGCTCCCGGCGTACCGGCCGTCGATGCTGGTCTCGGCCATGAGCGCGTAGGTTCCGCCGACGTCGAAGAGGGCCGGCACCCGGTAGTCGTTGGCCGGTGCCCCGCCGGCGGTGGTCTGGAACCAGACCCCCTGGTCCTCGGACTGGGCCGGCACCAGCCAGGCGGTCGTCCGCGCCGGCACGGTCCAGGAGGACGCCTCGCGGCGCACCGTCACCGTTCCGGTGCCGGGCAGCACGTACCGGTAGGCGGCGCCGGTGTCGGACGCGCGTACCACGACGTCCAGCCTGGCCCCGCCCGCGCCGGTGAACGACAACGTCGTCTCCGCGTAGGTGGTCTGCCGGTTGCGCTGCTTGCCGGTCGTCATCGTGTACGACTCGGTGACCGTCTGGTCCCGGCGCTGGACGAACGTGAGGTTCTTGGTCAGGTCGGCGGCGCTGGTCTCGATCCCGATCGGTGACGGGGACAGCACCGTCCGGCCCTGGCTGGACACCGCGAAGCTGAGCACGCCGCTGTCCAGCGTGACCTGCGCGGAGATCGGCGAGCCGGGGGCCGGACCGGTGATCGTCCAGGTGGTGGCGGCCGCCGCGGAGGTCGGCGTGGCATAGAGAATCGCCGCCGGCAGTACCAGCGCCAGCGCGCAGCGCAGCAGCGGCGTTCCGCGGTGCTTTCCATTACGCATGTGGGGGGCGTCCTTAACGCGGGGGGACCAGAACGGGCGGGCGGCGGCGGACGAACCGCCGCCGCCGGGGACGGGTTCAGCCGGTGAAGCCGGCCGTGATCGAGGTGAACTGCCAGTTGTTCTGGCTGATGCCGCTGCAGTTGGACACCACTCCGCCGCCGGGAC
>DASYTU010000045.1:0-12138 GCA_036001925.1 Actinoplanes sp. | reverse complement strand
GTGCCGCGGCCTTCGCCGTCGACGACGCCGTCCATCTCGGTTCCGCGGCCGGCCCGGACGACGGCGCGGCCGCCCGCGCGCTGCTGGCACACGAGCTGACGCACATCGCCCAGCAGCGAAAGCTCGGCCAGGCGATTCCGGACGAAACCTCGCCGGCCGGCGCCGACCTGGAGGCCGAGGCGATCGCGGTCGAGCAGGCGGTCCGGGACGGCCGGCCCCTGCCACACCTGACCCACCCGCGGCCGGCCGCCCAGCCAGAGCCGCTGTCCCCGCGGGAGCCCGGACCGGACGGCGCCGCCTCGGGCACGGGCGTCTCGACCCGGGAGCCGGCACGAGCCGTCCAAGCGGCACGCTATGTCGCGGCGGCACCGCCGCCGCTTGCCCGGAGCCATCCAGCGTCTCCGGCGCCCGTACTGAGAAATGTCGTGCGGGGTCGCGTGCAGCGCCGGCCCCTCGACCTGGACCACGCACGGTCGTCGCCGCCGGCCGCGGTCCCGGCGCCGCCCTCGCCGCCGCAAGCGGCCCCGACCCCGGCGGCCGCGCCGGCGGCGGCCGCCCAGCCGCCCCCGAGCGCGCCGGCCACGACAACGCCGGCCGCCACCACCGCTGCCGCCACCGGATCGACCAGCACCAACTGGCACGGCTTCGGGCAGCAGCTGGCGAACGATCTTGGGGACATGGTGCTGGCGTCGTGGACCCTCGAGGAGGCTCGCGACACCGGTCGGGGCGGCGGAACGAGCCAGGGTGGGGACAGCCGCGAGGCCCGGTTCAACCAGCTCGCCGGGCCGGCGCTGCACCGGCTGAACGAGCAGCGGCTGGCCGCCGGCCAGCCCGAGCTGGCCGCGCTGCCGTTCGACGAGGAGCAGCGCATCTGGGCCCAGGTCGACGCGGGCGGCGGCGGTAGCGGCGACACAGGCACCGGCCGGCACCAGAACCAGCCCGCACCGATCCGGAACTGGCACGACTTCGGTGCCGCGGTGCAGTCCGACATGCTCGACGAGATCGGCGGCCACTTCGGCATCGACGGGGCCTCGCTGATGGGCAGCTCAACGACGGCCGCGCAGCCGGCCGGCGCGTCGACGCACCCGGCCGCGTCATCCCAGCCAGGCGCGTCATCCCAGCCGGCCGCGTCCACCCAGCCTGGAGCGGCCGCTCATCACGACGACCACCACGACGACAGGAAGATCGAGACCGACGACCTGGATCTCGACGAGCTGAGCACCCGGCTCTACGACCGCATCCGCAGCCGGCTCCGCCTGGAGCTGCTGCTCGACCGCGAGCGGGCCGGCCTGCTCAGCGACTTCAGGTAAGGAGAAATCAAAATGCCGCTCGGCGACGCCACCATGCTCGGCATGGCCAACCGGTTCACGGTGGAGATCTCCAACGGCCAGTACAACCTCGGCAGCTGGGCGCAGGTTGACGGCCTCGACGTGAAGTGGGACATGGCCGAGTACCGCGCCGGGGACGCCGGCAACGACCGGTGGTACTTCCCGGCCAACACCCACTACTCGGTCGTCAAGCTGACCCGGGCCGCGTCCGCGGAGAGCAAGGCGGTACGGGCCTGGCTGGACTCGACGTCGTTCAAGTGGGAGCCGCAGACCGCGACGGTCTGGCTGCACGACTCGGCCGGCGCGAAGGTCGTGGACTGGGAGCTCAAGAACGTGATGCCGGTCCGCTGGTCGATCACCGGCTTCGATGCGGGGGCCAGCCGGGTCGCCACCGAGACGCTTGAGCTCAACCACCGCGGCTTCCTGGCCGACGAGATGAAGCTCTAACATGCAGACCCTCTCCGACGCCGCCCGCCTGGGCATGTCGATGCGCTTCCGGGTCAGCGTCGACGGCATCAACCTGGGCAGCTGGGCCACCTGCGCCGGGCTCTCCGTCGAGTTCAAGAACAAGCGGATCGCCGAAGGCGGCAACTACGAGTACAGCGTGATCCTGCCGGATCGGGTGGAGTACAAGACCGTCACGCTGCGCCGGGCCATGTCGGCGCAGGAGTCCGCGATCGTGCAGCGGTGGCTGACCGGCGTGGTCAGCGGATGGTACAACGCCGCGTCGCCACGCGACTTCGGGCCCCGTACGGCCGAGATCGAGCTCTTCGACGCGTCCGGCAAGACGGTCGTGGCGACGTGGACGCTGCGCAACGTCTTCCCCGCGCGCTGGTCCGGACCGGACCTCGATGCCACCGGCAACAAGATCGCGATCGAGGCGCTCGAGCTGGTCCACGAAGGGTTCCTGTGATGGCGCAGGCGACGATCATCTGCGAGATGCCGCCCGGCGCGGTCAGCTTCGACCTGAACCCCGACCAGATCCTCATGTCCCGGCAGTCCTCGATGGGCGCTTATGGCAGCGGCAGCTCCAACAGCGGCACGCCGGCCGGATCGTCCGCGAGCATCTTCAAGAAGTCCACGCCGCCGGTCCTGACGCTGAGCCGGGTCACGTTCTTCGGCAGCAACACCAAGTCGCGCTGCGACCAGCTGATGGACTGGATGAGCCCGGGCGGCGGCATGCTCGGCGCACTCGCCGGCGCGGCGCTGTCCGCCGCCACCGGCATCAACCTCGTCAGCCGGCCGCCCAAGGTCATCTTCCAGTGGGGGCCGCCGTCGGCGTTCCTCATCGAGGCCAACATCACGGCGGTCAACGTCACCTACACCCGGTTCGCCGCGGACGGCACGCCGGTCCGGGCCGAGGTGACCGTACGGCTGCAGCAGCAGCCCAGCCTGCTGGGGCTGCTCGCGACGAACCCCACGTCGGCCGGCCTCCCGGGCCGCAAGGCGCACACCGTCACCGCCGGCGACTCGCTGGCCCGGATCGCCACCGACCAGTACGGCAGCCCCGGCCGCTGGCGCCAGATCGCCGCCGCCAACGACATCGACGACCCGCTGCGGATCCGTCCCGGAGACCGGGTCTACCTGCCGAATCCGGAGGAACTGTGAACCCGCTCGCGGACGGCGCCGGTACCGTCCGGGCCGGTGTCAAGGTCGGTTCGATCGGGCTGCCGCTGAAGCCGGACGCCGAGCGTTACCTCGTCCGGGTCGTGGTGGACACCCACCTGCACCTGCCCGACATGTTCGAGTTGACGTTCTTCGACGAGGCCGGCGACATCGTCGACACGGCCGGGCTCTCCATCGGTACGCCGGTCGAGATCACCGGCGGCGCGGCCACCAGCACGGAGGCGAAGAAGCTCATCGCCGGCGAGGTGACCTCCATCGAGGCGGTCTGCGCCGAGCTGAACATCTACACGGTCGTCCGCGGGTACGAGCAGGCCCACCGGCTGCAGCGGGCGCGGCGTACCCGCACGTTCGTGAACATGAGTGACTCCGACGCGGTCCGCAAGGTCGCGCAGGACGCCAAGGTGAAGATCGGCGACATCGATTCCACCGCCACCACCCACGACCACCTGGCGCAGGTCGCGCAGACCGACTGGGACTTCATCAAGCAGCGGGCCCGCGAGGTCGGCTACGAGACCGGCGTGGTGGACGGGAAGTTCTTCTTCCGCCGACCGCCGGGAATGCCGACCGCCGGCAGCCTCCTCGACGCGGTCGCGAGCCTCGCCGGCCTGGGCGGCCCGAAGCTCACCTTCAAGGAAAACCTCCTGACGTTCCTGCCCCGGCTCACCGGCGCCAACGTGACCAGCGAGGTCGAGGTGCGCTTCTGGGACCCTGACGAGGCCAAGGCCGTCACCAAGACCGCGCCCGTCCGCTCCGGCACGGCGGCGCTGTCGAAGAAGCCGGACGAGCTGGCGGGCTCGTTCGGGCTGGTCAACCCGCCGGGCGTCTCGCTGCCGGCGATCCCGGGGCTGCCCGACCTCGGCGTGGCGCCCAGCGCGTCGGCGTACGCCGTGGTGGACCGGCCGGTCGCCACCGGCTCGAGCGTGGATCGCGCGGCCGAGGAGCTGGCGAACGGGCTCGCCGAGCACGTGGGCAGCTCGTTCGCCGAGGCCGAGGGGTACGCGCTGGGCCACCCGGACCTGCAGGCCGGCGCCCAGGTGGAGATCGCCGGGGTGCCCGCCGCGTTCGCCGGCAAGTGGACGATCAGCAACGCCCGGCACATCTTCGACGAGTCCGAGGGTGGTTACCGGACCCGGTTCTTCGTCAGCGGGCGGCACGAGCGTTCGCTGCTCGGGCTTGCCTCGATGGGTGCGACGCAGGGCGAGGCCACCCGCATCCCGGGCCTGGTCTGCGGCATCGTCACCAACAACAACGACCCCAAGTCGCGCGGCCGGGTCAAGGTGTCGTTGCCGTGGCTGTCGCCCGCGTACGAGTCGGACTGGGCGCGCGTGGCGCAGTTCGGGGCCGGGAAGAAGTCCGGAGCGATGTTCACGCCCGAGGTCGGCGACGAGGTGCTCATCGGGTTCGAGTTCGGCGACCCGCGCCGCCCGTACGTCCTGGGTGGACTGATGAACGCCAACACCAAGTTCGACCTGGGCGGGGACGCCGTGAAGAGCGCCGGGACCAGCGGTTCCGTGGTCAGGCGGGGTTTCGTCAGCGGCGCCGGCAACCGGCTGCTGTTCCAGGATGAGTTGCCCCCGCCGCTCAGCCCCGGGCCACCGATCAAATCCGCGTTCGCGCTGCAGACCGGCGACGAGTCGATGGGCATCGCGATCGACCAGACCGGCGGCAGCCTGAAGATCACCTGCGATCCCAAGCCGCCGGCCGCGAAGAGCGCGACCGGCACCGTCGAGATCACGGTGGGCAAAGCCGGCTCGATCTCGATCAAGGCCGGCACCGGCGGGTCGATCACCATCGACGGCGGCTCGACACTCGAGCTCAAGGCCCAGCAGTCAATCAAGATCGCGGCGGACATGCTCGTCGAGGTCTCGGGCAAGCAGATCAAGCTGAACTGAGGGGGTGTCCCGATGACCGACTTCATCGGCACCGGGTGGGCGTTTCCCACCGGCGTCGCGGCGACCGGCGGCATTGCGCTCGTCCGCGGCGACACCGAACTCGTGCAGGCGATGCGGCTGATCCTCTCCACCTACCCGGGGGAGCGGCCGATGCGGCCGGACTTCGGCTGCCGGCTGCGCGACTACGTGTTCCGGGCCGCGACGCTCGACACCATCGCCGAGCTGACCGGCGAGGTTCGCCGCGCGCTGCTGCGCTGGGAGCCGCGGGTTGTCGTCGAGAACGTGGTGGTCACGCCCGAGCCAGACGATCCGTCCGTGCTGCGCATCGAGATCGCGTACCGGCCGAAGGACACCAACGACCACCGCAACCTGGTCTTCCCGTTCTACACGATCCCCGACGACCCCGAGAGCGACTACTGATGGCCCTGCCCACGCCCGACCTCGACGACCGCCGGTTCCAGGACCTGGTCAACGACGCCAAGCGCATGGTCATGCGGCGCTGTCCGGAGTGGACCGACCACAACGTCTCCGACCCCGGCGTCACGTTGATCGAGACGTTCGCGTTCATGACGGATCAGCTGCTGTTCCGGCTCAACCGCGTACCCGATCGGCTCTATCTGAAGTTCCTCGACCTGATCGGGCTGCAGCTGGTGCCGCCCGTGCCGGCGGAAGCGCCGCTGACGTTCTGGCTTTCCGCGCCGGCGACCGCACCGCTGACCATCGCCGCGGGGACGCAAGCGGGCACGCCGCGCACCGAGACCGCCGAGTCGGTCACCTTCGCCACAGTCGAGGACCTGGAGGTCATCCCGGTCGCGCTGCAAACCTTGCTTACGCTGGGTGCGGGCGCCGACGCCTTCGCCGACTGTACGGAGGAGCTCGCCCAGTCCCGTCCCTTCCCGGTCTTCGCGCCGCACCCGGTGCCGGGCGATGCCGTCTATCTCGGGCTGTCAGAGGCCGCGCCGCGCTGCGCGATCCGGCTGGACTTCCGCGGCCGCCTCGACGGTGTCGGCGTCGACCCGACCTGGCCACCGCTGATCTGGGAGGCGTACGACGGGCGGGACTGGGTCGAATGTCTGGTGAGCGCGGACGAGACCGGCGGGCTCAACCGGTCCGGCGCGATCACGCTGCACCTGCCGGCCGACCACGCGCCGGCCGTCGTGGGCGGGCTGCGCGGGGGTTGGCTGCGCGCCCGCGTCACCACGCCCGAGGAGGACCAGCCCGCGTACACGATGACGCCCGTCGTGGACGGCCTCACGGCGGCCACCGTCGGCGGCACCATGATGGGGATCCACGCCGACATCATCCAGAACGAGACACTGGGTACGGCGGAAGGGGTCGCCGGACAGCGCTTCACCCTCTCGCGCACGCCGGTGCTGCATGCCGGCGTGCCCGTCGAGCTCGAGGTCGGCTCCGACGAAGGCTGGCAACACTGGACCCGGGTCGACTCGTTCGCCGACAGCGGTCCGTACGATCGGCACTTCCTGCTCGATGGAACGAGCGGCACCGTCTCCTTCGGACCCGCGGTCCGCACCGAGGACGGCGGCGTGCGACAGTACGGGGCGATCCCGGCAGCGGGCAGCCCGATCCGGGTGCGCCGCTACTGCGTCGGCGGTGGCGCGCGCGGGAATGTGGGGCCGGGCGCCATCCGTACGCTCAAGTCCTCCATCCCGTTCGTGGGCGGGGTGGAGAACCTGCGCCGCGCCCAGCATGGCGCCGACGGCGAGTCGCTCGATCAGGCGAAGCTTCGCGGCCCGATCCTGCTGAGGTCGCGCAGCCGGGCGGTCACGGTCGAGGACTTCGAGACGATCAGCTGCGAGGCCGCGCCCGAGGTGGCCCGGGTGCGCTGCCTGCCGGCCGGCACCGAGGGCGTCGAGCCGGGCTCGGTGAAGGTGCTCGTGGTGCCCACGGCCTCCGCCGAAGCCGGCCGCCTGCGCCTGGGCGACCTCGTGCCGTCCGACGACACGCTGCGCCGGGTCGCGGATCGGCTCGACGGCGTCCGCCTGATCGGCACGCGGGTCGTCGTCGAGCCGCCCATGTACCGGGGCATCACGGTGGTCGCCCAGCTCGTGCCGAGGCGGCGGGCCCGGGCCGACAAGGTGCAGGCAGAGGCGACCGAGGCGCTCTACCGTTTCCTGAACCCGCTGACCGGCGGCACCGACGGCGCGGGCTGGCCGTTCGGGCGGACGGTGCACGCGGGCGAGGTGTTCGGCGTGCTGCAGAACGTGGACGGCGTCGACCTCGTCGACGACGTCCGGCTGTTCAGCGCGAACCCGGTCACCGGCGAACGCGGCCAGGCCTCCGCGAAGGTCGAGCTGCCCCCCAACAGCCTGGTCTTCTCGTACGAGCACCAGGTCCGGGTGACGCGGCGATGAGGGGCACCGTCGTCGGGCTGGCCACGCCGTACCCGCTCGCCACCCTGTTGCCGGCCGTGTACCAGGAGGAGGACCCGTTCATCGGACGGTTCACCGCCGGTCTGGACGACGTGCTGGCCCCGGTCATCGCCACGCTCGACAGCCTCGAGGCGTACGTGGACCCGCTGCTGGCGCCGGAGGACTTCCTGTCCTGGCTGGCCGGCTGGGTCGGCGTGACGGTGAACGAGAACGCGCCCCTCGACCTGCACCGGGCCACAGTCGCCCGAGCCGCGGAGCTGCACCGCCTGCGCGGCACGGTGGGCGGGCTGCGGGCGTCGCTGGAGCTGCTGACCGGCGGCGAGGTCGAGGTGTCCGACAGCGGTGGCGTCGCGTACGCGGACACCCCCGGGACCCCGGCACCCGGCGACCCGCACCCGTGGGTCCGGGTATCCGTCCGGGTCCCGTCCGATACCGGCTGGTCGCCGGAGGCCCTGCGCGCCGCCGTGGAGGCCGCGGTCGTGGCCGCCAAGCCGGCCCATGTTCAGCACGTCGTGGAGGTGAGCACCCGATGATCGTCTGCAAGACCTGCGGGTACCGCAACGCCAATGCGGACTCGTTCTGCGGTTCCTGCGGCGGGTTCCTGGAATGGACCGGGGAGCGGGTGGAACAGCCGAAGCCCGCGCCGCCGCCCGAGCCCGAACCCGAGCCGGCGCGGAAGCGGGGGCTGTTCGAGCGCGTCCAGTCGCTGCTGTACGTCGACGTCGGCGACCGGGATCCGATCCCGCGCACGGGCCCGGGCGGATCGGCGCCGGGTATGCGGCCGCCCGGTGCGCCGGGCGCCCCCGGCGGGATGGGAACGATGGGCGGGTCCGGTATGAAGCCGCTCGGTGGGGCGAAGACAGTTCCGCCGCCGCCCGGCGGCAAGCCGGCTGTCCCGCCGCCGCCCGGCGGCAAGCCGGCCGTTCCGCCGCCGCCCGGTGGGAAGCCGGCTGTCCCGCCGCCGCCGGGCGGTGGGTCGGTCGTCCCGCCGCCGCCAGGTGGTAGGCCGGCCGTTCCGCCGCCGCCTCCACCGCCCGGCAGGGGAGGGCCGGCGGTGCCGCAGCCGCCCGGAGCTGGCCGGCCTGCCGTGCCGCCGCCACCGCCGCCTCCGGGGGGCGGCTCGGCCGTGCCACCACCCCCGGGCGGCACCTCGGCCGTGCCACCGCCACCGCCGGGTGGGGCCTCGGCCGTGCCACCGCCATCGCCGGGTGGGGCCTCGGCCGTGCCACCGCCGCCGCCGGGCGCGGGCAGGCCATTGGTTCCCCCGCCGCATGGTGCCGGTGGAGCGCTCGTGCCGCCACCGCCGGGCGCGGGCAGGCCGGTCGTTCCGCCGCCGCCCGGCGCCGCTTCGGGCTCGTTGTCCGGCGATGTCATGCCCACGCCGCCGCCCGGCCTCACGGCCGGGGCCACGGGCTTCCGGGTCACCGAGGGCCCCGGTGCCGGTGCGCTGGTCGCTCCGATGCCGTCCGGCGACGGCAAAATGCTGCCTCCGACGCCCGTCGCAGGCGGCGGGATGAGTGCCATGCCGGTACGCCCCCAGGGGGCCGATCCGGACGTCGTCGCGCCCCAGGAACGCGGCCGGGCCCGGCGCACCATGCCGAAGAGCGCCCCGAGTCGCGAGCTACAGCCGGGCGACCTGGTCTGCGGATCCTGCGGCGAGGCGAACCTCCCCACCCGGCGGTTCTGCAGCCGGTGTGGCAACGAGCTCGAGGGCGCTGAGGTGGTGAAGGCGCCGTGGTGGCGGCGGATCCTGCCGAAGCGCAAGCCGCGCGAGGCACGGACGATCGAGCCCGACACGGGCATCGCAAAGACCGGCCAGCGCCGCCAGCACAAGAAATCGATCTTCCCGGCGATCCGCCGTTTCGCCGCGGTTGCGGCTATCTTGGCGGGTTTGCTGTACGCGGCTGTGCCCGGCGTGCGTAACGTGCTCAACACGCAGGCCGTTTCGGCTCGGCAGCGGGTCGAGAAGATGGTCTTCGGCACCTACGCCCCGGTACGGGCCGTGAAAGCCACGTCGAAGCCGGTCGTCAAGGGCCACCCCGCCGACGCCGCCGTGGACGGGCACTGGAACACCTACTGGTCCACTCCGGTGAACGGCGCACGGCGGCTCACCCTGACCTTCCAGGAGCCCGTCGAGCTGCGCAAGGCGCTGATCCGCGGCGGCATCGTCGGCGACCTTCGGGCCAGCCAGCGGCCGCGCACCCTGCACCTGGTCTACCCCAGTGGCAAAGGCCAGGACCTGGCGATGAAGGACATGACGGACCCGCAGGAGTTCGAGCTGGACAGCCACGGCAAGGTCGCGTCGCTCGAGATCTACGTGCAGGACATGTACGCCAACGCGGAGAGCAAGCAGGTCACGGTCAGCGAAGTGGAGCTCTTCATCAAGCACTGAGCGCCCGGCACGACAACGGCCCCCGACCGCGAGGTCGGGGGCCGTTTCGCCGGTACGGGTTCAGCTGACCTGGTACGTGCCGTTGCCGAAGAGCACGAAGTCCCACTGCACGCCATGGGTGTTCACCAGGCTGCTCACCGAGCCGCTGACGGTGAGCGGGAGGCGCGCGATCGGCGCGGTCTCGGTGCCGGCGTTGGACGGGTTGTGCACGTGGATCTGGACGTTCACGTCGAAGCCCCACAGCACGGTGCACGTCGGCACGTACAGGTAGCAGTTCGAGATGAACGCACCACCGCCCCGGTACCGCGCGCCGTACTCCCAGCGTAGGTCGAACTCGATGTCGACGACGTCGACGGTGAACGCGTTCTCCATCCGCAGGCGCCAGGTGAGCCGGTTCGGGCCCTGTGCGTCCGTCAGCGAGCTGATCGGGTCGGAGATACCGGCCGGCACGGCGTTGCAGGTGTTGCTGGCCAGGCTCGCCGACGGCTTGTTCGACTCGATGACATGCCAGGCCGTGCTGGCGATGTTCGCGACGTCACTCATGCTGCATCAGCCTTTCGCCTGCCCTCGTGGCCCTCGCTTCGCTCGGTGCGCTCGTTCATGCGTAAGCGCTCCCATCCCCGTGCTCGTTCATATCCGGCACGTCGTCCACCATGGCGACCTGCTCCTGCTCGATCCCGGTCTGGAGCTCCCCGTTGAAGAAATACGTCTCGAGGTATTCGCGCTCCTCGGGCGTCCACTCGCTGGGGTCGCTGGGGAACGGCGTGCCGTCACCCCGCAGCGGTACCCCTTCTTCGCTGATGTGCTGGGTCATAGCCGTCCTTTCCCTGAGGTGGATCACTTCCGGATGTCGAAGTCCGGGGGCACGGGACTACCGGGCACGATCACGAACTCGAGCGACGCCTTCAGTGGCGCGCTGAGCCCGGGTGCCGTGGCCGGCAGGACATCCGCATTGAGCTGGTGGCGACCCGTCCAGGTGTTCGGCAGCACCACGAACGGCACCTTGAACGTCCCGTCCGGGCGCGCCTTGGCGGTGGTCGTTCCGGGCATGCCGGTCAGGCTCAGCTTGGCGGTGCTGCCCGGCGGGAAGTCCTTGCCGCTGATCTGGATCACCCGGCCCGCCGGTGTCACGGTCGGGCTGGAGGTCAGCGTCGGCGCGTTGCCGGCGCCGGTGATGGCGACCGGGATCGTGAGCGTGGCGGCCGGGCCGGCGTACGAGATGGTCAGCACGGCCGGTCGGGCACCGACCGCGGTGGGCCGGTGCCGCAGGTCGATGCGGCAGCTGCCGGCTACCGGGATCGCCTTGTTCGCGCAGGTGTCGGCGACCTTCTGGTAGTCGGAAGGGAACGTCGTCGCGGTCGGGGCGCCCAGCGTGACCGTCTGGATGCTCAGCGGGCCGTCGCCGGTGTTGCGAACGGTCACCGACTTGATCGGGCTGGTCTGCAGCACGGGCCGCGCGCCGAAGTCGAGCTTGTCCGGTGCGACGGTCGGAACGCCGGCGGGCGGTGTCACCCCGGTGCCGGTCAGCGACACCGTCAGCGGCGTCTCGACCCCCGCGATGGTGACCCGCAGGCTCGCCGTACGAGGGCCGAGCACGGTCGGCTTGAACCGCACCGAGACGATGCAGTTCTCAGTGGCGTGCAGCACGACCGTGGTGCACGCCTCGCCCGGGAAGACGTCGAAGTCCGCGCCGTCCACGGCCACCGCGGTGACGCTCAGCGGACCCGCGCCGACGTGGGTCAGCGGTACGTCCTTGATCGCCTCGGTACCGAGCGGCACCTGGCCGAAGTCCTGCGGGTCGCCGGCCAGCGCCGGGGCGAACCGGCGGCGGAACACGTCCAGGTGCCGGTTGGTGTCGGCGCCGCCCGCGATGAGATCCGCGGCCGCCGACCCGTACGCCACCACGGCGCCGTCGCTGCTCAGCACTGCCGCGCCGTTGCTCCTGCCGTCGCCACCGGTGGTCAGCGGCAGCCCGCTGTCGCCCGTACCCTCGCAGGGGTTGCCTGTGCATCCCGCGGACGGTGAGGCGAGCTCGGCCGGAAGGCGCGGCAGGCCGGCCGCCGCGCGGTCGTGGTCGACGATCACGTCGCGCACGACGATGTCGCAATAGGACTGGTTGTCGCCGGGGCCGAGGCAGGACGATTCGAGGACGCCGTTGTCGGTGCCGTTGTGCATGCCCGGCGTCGGGGTGGTGAAGGCAAGGTACCGGCCGTCCGCGGAGAATGCGGGCTGAGCGCCGCGGCCCACGGTGCCGTCGGGAGTGCGCGAGGCGATCTCGACCGACGGCGTCCCGGTCATGGTCGGCCCGCGGTCATAGAGCCGGACGCTGATCTGGCTGCTGCTCTGCCGGTCGGCGAAGGCGTAGCGGCGGCCGTCGCCGGACAGTGCAGGGTGGCTGAACCGCCGCCCGCCAGCCCCGATCGCGTTGCCCGACGCGTCGAGGTCCAGCCGCGTGAGGCCGCCGGTCGCGACGTCGTAGTCGTAGACGGCCTGGGCGTCCGGGTTGTCGG
>DASYTU010000044.1:0-5595 GCA_036001925.1 Actinoplanes sp. | reverse complement strand
ACCGCGTGTCGCCGGCGGCCAGCTCCGCCCGGACGGGAACGATCGAAGCCAGGTGACCCTCGCCGTCGTACTCCCAGTCGCCATCATCGTCCTCGCTGTTCAGGTCGAGGATCACGTGCTCGCCGGTCGCCCACGAATGGGCTGACTCGCCCACGCAGTAGGCCGCCGCAGTGTCCGGATCGAGCAGCCTCCTGGGCAGGCGCAACGCCACCCGGTGCGTCCCCCAGTTCGCCAGGTACAGATGAGCGTCGAAGTACCGCTCCATCCACACGCGCGGGTCGCCCTTCAAGTCGCCCCACTGGTAGTCGTTGACGAAACTGGACGCGGTGATCCGCGCCCGTGTCGACAACGTCCGTAGCTCGCCCTGCTGCGCCGGGGTCAGCGGCCGGTCCACCGCCACGAACTCGTAGTACTGGTACTCACTCACCGACGAAAGCCTCCAGAGTGGATCGTCAACCGGCCCAGTGACGGTACGCCTCGATCCACTGCGCGCCCTCCGGCGGAGGGCTCGGCAGGGGGAGCTCCAGGATCCCGATCGCCTGCCGGATACGGCCCCGGTGACAGACCGCCATGATCTCGCCGTGGACCAGGTCGACGCGTCGGACGGTCACGTCAGCCCCGAGCACCTGCGTCGTGAACGGCACCGCCAGGTTGTCCTCGATCATTGTGAACAAGCCCGTGAGCTGCTCGTCATCGTTGTAGCAGTCCACGGTCGCCTCATCGACCATCGCATCCAGCTGGGACCGGCTCATCGAACCCACCGCGGCAGGGTAGCCGACGCCGCCCGGGCGGCCACCTGGCGCAGTCCGCGGTGCAGGATGAGCACGAACATGGGTAGTGGACGATGTCGTGGCCTTCGGCGTAGTCGAGGAACGCGCCGGCTTGGGTTGGAGTCCATACGGCGCCATTGCGTTGCGAGGTCAGCGGACAGGTTGAGCCCGCCCTCACACGTGTCAGATCGCGGGCAGCTGGGATGGCATCTCGTCCATCCCGCGCCAATCCCGGATTAAAGAAGGTCATTACGTCATCGAATAGCCGTGGGTTCGCCACGGCGGACGGGAAGCCGGTGGGGCAGCCCCCGTCCGCCCAGAGGCGCGCCGGAACGTCAGCAGTCGGGAATCACCCTGCCGTCGTTGTCCTTGGCCTCGTCGCTGCCCCACCGGCTCAGGTAGTACGCCGACACCCATTGGTTGGCCGGCCCGACGTCGGGGTCGGTCTTCAGCCACCAGTGGTTGTACGCGCCGGCCGAGTCACGGACCTCGCGACCCCATGCCTTGCAGTAGACGTAGTTGGTGGCGCCGTACAGCGTGCCCGTCGGGGTGAGGCTCATCGGGGAGCCATATACCGAGGCGTTCGCGAACGTGTCCACCCAGTATGTGGACGGCGGTGCCGAGCCGCCGCCGGAACAGTCTGAAATCACCGCACCGGAGTTGTCCTTTGCCTCGTCGTTGCCCCAGCGGCTCAGGTAGTAGGCCGAGACGTACTGGTTCGCCGGGCCCACGTCCAGGTCGGTCTTCAGCCACCAGTGGTTGTAGCTGCCGTTGCCGCCCGAGACCTGCCGGCCCCAGACCTTGCAGTACACGTAGTTCGTGCCCTGGTTCAGCGTGCCGGTCTGGCTGGTGCTGGTCGGCGACGCGTAACCAGGGGCGTTGGCGAAGGTGTCCACCCAGTACTTGCCGACCGACGGCGGGGCCGGTGGGCCGGAGGTACAGCCGCGGATCTCCGTACCGTTATTGTCCTTTGCCTCGTCGTTGCCCCAGCGGCTCAGGTAGTAGGCCGAGACGTACTGGTTCGCCGGACCCTCGTCGGGGTCGGTCTTCAGCCACCAGTGGTTGTAGCTGCCGTTGCCGCCCGAGACCTGCCGGCCCCAGACCTTGCAGTAGACGTAGTTCGTCCCCTTGTACAGCGTGCCGGTCTGCGCGGTGGTCGTAGGCGAGCTGAAGACCGGCGCGTTGGCGTACGTGTCGACCCATGCCTTGTCAGGGTCCTGCGGTGCCGGCGCCGGTTTCGTGCTGCCGTCGGCGTTGTACAACCGGATGGCTCCGAAGTAGTCGTCGTAGGCCATGACCGAGTTCACCCTGACGTAGCCGCCCGAGTACGGCGCCTCGACCATGTACCCGTTTCCGATGTACATGGCTACGTGGTGCACGGTGCTCGCGGAGCCGCCGTAGAAAACCAGGTCACCGGGGAGCAGCGGGGCCGTGCCGGACGGCCGGTAGTACCGGGCCACCGCCCGCGGCGAGGCGAACTGGGTCCAGGTCACGCCGTTGATGACGTCCGCGCCGACGGCGAGGTAGTAGGCGTAGCGGACCATGCCGGAGCAGTCCAGGCCGCGGACGTTGCAGTCGTTCGGTGCGCCGTTCGACGGATCGCAGACACCGTACGTGATACCCGGCGTGGGCCCGTGGCCGCCGGCCCACGAATACGGCGTACCGATCAGGCCGCAGGCCTTCTGGACCGCGGTGTTTGCCTGGGCTGCGGCGCCGGACTGCAGCACGCCGCAGTTCGGGGCCGCGCCGGCCGGCAGTGTCGGGCCGGCGACCACCACGACGGTGGCGAGGACGAGCAGGGCAGACAGCGTGGCGACTGTCCTCGACAGGGCCGCGGCGGCCGTCGATGGTCGCCGGGGCACGGGAATTGATGGCATGGTCAACCTCACGGGTACGACTCGGCTTGCCGGGCGGCGCCCGGATCCTCGGCTCCGCCGGGCGGCGGCCAGGATCGCCGCGGCGCGTCTCGCGCCGGGCGTGCCGGGAGCCTCGCAGTACACGCGGACCGGGGACAAGCACTTCGATGACCCACGGGACCGGGACGGGATGGGACGGGACGCCGCCCCGTACCGAGGCTCGTCCCGGGATGTCCCGTCCCGCCGCGCGGCCGTTGTGCCGCGGTCCGCACCGAGCCGACACTCGCTGGCGCCGGCGTCGGTCGCCGGCCCGGGCCGGCGGAGCGCGGCCCCGGAGACAAGGAAGGATGCTCCCATGGGATCGATGAGGCGACAGGCTGCCTCGATGCTGCGGATCGCGGCCGCCCTCGTGGCGGTCGTGGCGCCGGTCGGGCTGGCCGGCGTTACCGCAACCCCGGCGCAGGCCGCCTCCGGCAGTTGCTGGGGCGGTCCGCGGGCCACCGACTACGCGGGGCGGACGTTCGACACCCGCGTGTGTCCCACGTGGACCACCGCGGACGTGCTCGACCACACCTGGCAGATCGGCGAGGGAGCCGGCGCGGTCGGCCGGTTGTACGCGAACAACAACTGGTTCGTCTGCCAGACCTGGGGAGACGCAAACCCTCCGTACGGCGGCGCCTCGAACCACTGGTGGCTCTACACCCAGGCGGACCAGAGCTATGGCGGCCCGACCAACGGGTGGGGCTGGCTGCCTGCCACGGCGGTCAGCTACGGCGGTGACGAGGAAGCGATCCCCGGCGTACCGTCCTGCGCGAGTTACCCGGGTTACGACCCGATGTGACAATCCTCCCGGTGCCGGCCCCGCCAGGGCCGGCACCGGCATCGACGTCCTAAAATCCCCGTGCCGGGACAGCGGGGAGTGGGGCATGGCATCGTACGGTGCGCAGCTGGCCGATGAGCTGCGGTTGTTGAAGGATCGTGTCGGCGCCAGCTACGACGCGCTGGGGCGGCGGCTGAACACCAGCGGCTCGACCCTGCATCGGTACTGCTCCGGGGCGGCCGTTCCGTCCACATTCTACGTCGTCGAGCAGCTCGCCAGGCACGGCGGCGCCGACGCCGACGAGGTGGCCCGGCTGCGCCAGCTCTGGGAGCTCGCCGCCGCCGAGGCGACCGTGCGTATCCGGCCAGTGCCGTCGGTCCCCGCGGCGACCGGTGCCGCTCAGCCGGCCGACTCCACGCCGCCGCCGGGCGATCAGGCCCCGCCCCCGCCCCGATGGAGCCGCCTGCTGCGCTCCGGCCGCAACCGGCTGGCGTGGCTGGTCGCCGGGGTGGCCATGCTTTCCGTGGTGGTGCTTGCGCTGGTTGGGGGGCCGCAGCTGGCGGCCCGACTGCCGCACCGGGCCGCCGCCCGGACCGGCGAGTTGGTCATGCCCAGCGGTTCGGGGGTGGCCGGGTGCGTCTCCCGGTCCGGGGTGCGGCACACCGACCCCTTCCACGACGACCGGGTTTACACCGTCGACTTCCTCTGCCCGAACGATGCGCACGCCACGCTGGTCTCGATGTCCGACTTCACGACGAAAGTCGCCGACATGGAAACCACGTCGAGCTGGTTCCTGTGCTGGACCCGGCGGCCGGCTGCCGGGGGCGGCAACACGGTCTGGTACTACACCCAGGGCGACAGGATCACCCCCGGTGCGGAGCGGTGGGTCGCCTGGGGCTTCGTGGCCGCCGACCAAGTGCACACCGGGGCGCATCCCGTACCCGGGATGCCGCATTGCTGACGGCGAAGTCTGGGATGACGGCTCACGCGGCCGAACGCGCCGCGGATCTGCTCGACCGACTGCGGCGCCGAGCCTCTCGCCGTGGTAGAGCAACCGGTTGACCTGGATACCGGCCTGCTCGACGAGGTACGTGCGGGCCGTACCGTCAAGCGGTGGACCTCCTCGCAGCCATGATCGTCAGCTACGTGGAGCGGAAAGGCTCGGAGCGTGGCTCGTCACGACGCGGGGTGCGCAATGGATCGAGGCCTACCGTCGCTGGCAGCCGTGCTGTCCGCAAGCATGGCCGCCCGAACGGGCCTGGTGGACCACAGTTCCCAAGGGGCACCGCCGCCGTTAAGCAGCGGGTGAGTCCGCCCGCCGGGGTCCAGGCGAGGCCTGGCCTACTGGCACGCTACTGCGCGGCGGCGGGTTGCCCCGCGTATCGCCGGGGCGTAGGCGCCCCGAAGGCTGCCGGTCAGTTCCGCTGCAGGACGAGCAGGAACTCGGCGATGCCGTGGTCGGCGAGCGAGCCGAGCACCCCGTACCCTTTCGGACCGGCGATGCCCCAGTTGGCGAAGGTGACTGGGATCGATCCGGCGACGTCGAGGTTCGCCCCGTCGCGGCGTGCTGAGAGCGGCACGGTCACCGTGCGCGTGACGCCATGCAGGGTGAGCTGTCCGGCCGCGGTGATGGTGGTGGTGGCGCCTGATGCGAAGCGGTCGTCGAGAGCCACCGGCCGCACCAGGCCGACGGTCGCGTCCGGGTGGTGTTGAGTGTCGAGGCTGATGCCGAATTGCGGCGCCGGCTTGCCCGCGGACGTGAGGGCAAGGAGGTTGATGCGGACAGTGGCCGTGGTGGCCTGGCCGCCCGCGATCACGACGGTACCGGTGATGTCCTCGGTCCTGCCGACCACATCGCTGGTCAGCCCGAGGACAGTTTGCTGGATCCGGAAGCCGGCCACCGACCCGGACGTGACCTGCCACGTACCGTCGAGCGGGCCGACCGGCGCGGCGGCAGATGCCGGAAGCGCTAGCGGCGCGGGCGTCGGTTGCAGCTTAATGGCCACCGCGACCGCCGCCACGATGAACACGACGAGCACGGCGATGCCGGCGAGAATCCAACGCAGCCGGCGGTGTTTGCGTCGGGGCCGCTCGGGTCCGCTTGGGACAGGCGCTTGGGGCGTGATCGAGGCGGTCATTTCCCGCTCTC
>DASYTU010000043.1:0-1734 GCA_036001925.1 Actinoplanes sp. | reverse complement strand
ACGGCCTCTTCGTCCCGAACGAAGCGCGCTACCAAGCTGCGCCACACCCCGAGCGTGCGGAGCAATAGTATCCGACGCCCCAGGCCCGGCAAATCCGGTATCCCCCGGCGACCGAAAGGCCAGCTCAGCGCGAAATCAGCGTGAGAATCGTGGCCTCCGGACGGCAGGCGAACCGGACCGGCGCCGTCGGGTGGGTGCCCAGCCCGGCCGAGACGTGCAGCCAGGCCTCCGAGCCGGGCCACCGGTGCAGGCCCTTGGCCATCGCGTGCGGGAGGTCGCAATTGGTGGTCAGCGCACCGTAGCCGGGAACGCACACCTGGCCGCCGTGGGTGTGGCCGGCCAGCAGCAACGAGAAGCCATCCGTGGCCATCGCGTCGAGGACGTGGGACGCGGGGGTGTGGGTGACGCCGATGTGCAGGTCGGCGCCGCGCGAGACCGGGCCCGCGACGGACGGGTAGTCGTCGCGTTCGATGTGCGGGTCGTCGACGCCGACGAGCTCGATGGAACGGCCGCCGGCCTTCATGATCGTGCGGGCGTTGTTGAGGTCGGACCAGCCGGCCTCGGTGAACGCCGAGCGGAGCCCTTCGAACGGAAGCTCGATGCCCTGCACGTACTCGCGATCGGGCATGAGGTAGAGCAGGGGGTTCCGCCACACCGGGCCGTTGTAGTCATTCGAGCCGAAGACGAACGCGCCGGGCAGCGACAAGAGGGGGTCGAGAGCGCGGAGCACACCGGGTACCGAGTCGGGCGAGGACATGTTGTCGCCCGTCACGACGACCAGATCCGGGTCGGTGCCGCCCAGCGCCGCGACCCACGCCTGCTTGCGGTGCTGGTCCGGCATCATGTGTAGGTCCGATATGTGGAGGATGCGCAGCGGCTCCGCATCGGGCTCGAGCACCGGCACGTCGAAGCGGCGGAGCGTGAACATGTTGCGTTCGACCAGCGAGGCGTAGGCGAACGTGGAGCCGGCGGCGGCGGTCGCACCGGCGGCGAGGGCGATGAGGGAACGCTTGCGCATGAGGGCCAGAGTAGTTTGACCGTCCATGGGAACGCTGAAGGACCGCCTGAACGAGGACCTGCGCACCGCTATGAAGGGCCGCGACGAGCTAACCGTCTCCACGTTGCGGCTAGCGCTCGCGGCTGTGCGCACCGCCGAGGTGTCCGGCACCGAGGCACGCGAGCTGTCCGACGACGAGGTGCTGGCCGTGCTGACCAAGGAGGCGAAGAAGCGGCGCGAGGCGGCCACGGCGTTCGCCGGTGCCGGACGCGCGGACCAGGCCGAGAAGGAGAACGCGGAGGGTGCGATCCTGGATCGCTACCTGCCGGCTCAGCTCAGCGACGCGGAGATCGCCGAGCTGGTCGCGGGGGCGCTCGCCGCCGGCGGCTTCAGCGGCAAGGGACAGATGGGCCCGGCTATGAAGGCGGCCCAGGCCGCGGTGGCCGGCCGCGCCGAGGGCGGTCGCGTCGCTGCGGAGGTACGCCGCCAGCTCGGCTGAGCCGCACGGCCAGCTAATGCAGCGCCGCCGGTGAGGTGCCGCAGCAAGCGGAGGGAGGGTCGCGAGCGCTGGCTGGTGATTCCCTATCGGGGATGAGGTGTCAACGGCGGCCGATGCGGCTTCACCCCCAGGCTACCTTCCGCGACCGCTGCGCCGGGTGTCTTGACTGCGCGGAAGATCGGTGGCGCTGGAGCACCACCGATCTTCCATCCAGGACGGCCGGGTTGGTCGGGCGGTG
>DASYTU010000042.1:0-16693 GCA_036001925.1 Actinoplanes sp. | reverse complement strand
CGTCGCCAGCGTCGTCTCACGGGTGTACGGGGCGCGGCCCTCCACCGCCTCGTAGAGAGTCGCGCCCAGAGACCAGAGGTCGGACTCCAGTGTGGCGACACCGTTGTGGGCCCGTTCGGGTGCGATGTATCGGGGCGACCCGAGGATGATGCCGGTCTGGGTCAGTGCTCCTTCCCCCTCGTCGATCATCGCTGAGCCGAAGTCCGTCAGCAGCACCCGGCCGTCGTGGGCGATCAGCACGTTGCTGGGCTTTACGTCGCGGTGGACGACGCCCACCCGGAAGGCCGCGTCGAGCGCGGAAAGCACCGCCAGACCGATTCCCGCGACCTGGTCTATAGGTAGCGGACCGTTCTCCTTGATCACTTGCAGCAGCGAGCGCGCCGGCACATATTCCATGACAATCCACGGCCGCTCGTCGCCGTGCTGCACGTCGTAGATCCGTACGACATTGGGGTGATTCAGGCGCGCCGCTGCACGCGCCTCCCGCAGCGTGCGCTCGCGCAATTCTTCGCGCTCGTCGCCGGTCAAGCCGAACGGAAGCACAATTTCCTTGATCGCCACATCGCGTCGTAGCACCTCGTCGCGGGCCAGCCAGACCCGCCCCATGCCACCCGCGCCCAGGCTCGGACCGATCCGATACCTACCGGCGACCAGCGTCTCCGTAACGGTCATGCCGCCACCTCGCTGCGTCGGACTCTCGCAACGCGTCGCCATGCTTCGGCGACGGTGCAACTCGTCCGACGCGATCGAAACTATTCACCCGCGTTTCTCGAAACCCGCAGTCAGCGTCAAACGACGCTCAGGACGGTCGTCATCGTAGAGCCCGGTTAGGACAGGCGCACCTGCCTGCATGGCTACCAACTTCGACTGATCATTTGTGTTTGAGTGTCGATGAAGCCAGTCACGACACAATGGGTGCATGTCGTAAATTTGTTCAAGAATGACTTCTCCGACTGCTACGGCGCGGCGGCAGGGTCCTGACTCCGTCCAGATTGCTCAGATCCTGGCCGGTCCATAGATCAACCGCCCCGGGCGGCGGTGGAGCAGGCGCTTGAGGACAGTGGCGGCTACGCGTTCCGTATGGGCACCCGCGTCCGCGCCGCATGATGTCGCCGCGTCCGACGACTGCACCGGCGGGCGTACCTCGGGATCTGGGTCGTTGAATGCGCGTCGGAGCCGCTCAGCGGATGGCGTTGAGCTTTGGCCACGTCTTCGGGCCGCACATGCCGAGGCCCTGAAGACCGTGATCCTTCTGGAAGTCGACGACCACCTTCTCGGTCTTCTCGCCGTAGTCACCGTCGACGACCAGCGGCTTGCCCCCCAGCACGGCGTGCTTGTTCTTGGCGGCGAAGTTCAGCCGGGCCTGGATCCACCTGACGTGACCCTTCCGTGGGTCGTTCCGACCGACGGGGGTGCCGGGGAAGGGCCGGTCCAAAACCCCGTCCTCCGTCATTTTGTCCTCCATCGCCTTGGCCGTGGGTAGGCCGCCGCCGTCGAGACCCTTCTTGAAACCGAGGTCAGGATCATCAAACCGCATCGGCCAGGTGGCAGTGCTAAAGAGCCGCTTTTGCGGCTTGCCCTTCGCGACGCAGATTATCCCGGACACGAAGCCGGAGCAGTCCCCGCCATGACTTGCTGAGGGCACACTGCCGAGGACGTACGGCTGCCCGACACAGCCGTCGGCATATTTTTGGGCTGCCTTCGCCTGGGCGTCGGTCAGGAGCATGAAAAATTGGTGCTTGAACAGCCTGTGGGCCGCGCCGCGCGCCGCCGAGCCGCGAACGCACCCGCTCCCGCCCTTGATGGTGTGGCTGGTGGACTCATAGTTGACCCCGCCGAGGGTGCAGGCGATGTGGCCGAAGTGTGCCGCGCCGATCTCCGCCGCGGTGCTCTGACCGATCTGGAGAAGCTTTGTCATGTCAGTTCACATCCTGCGGATCGACAGATATCTGTTCGCCCGGCCCCCGGCCGCGATTGGACGTGACAATCTCGTCCACCTGTTTCTCGATTTCCGCGGTCTCCTCGGCGGTGAGCGTGTCGCCGGACGGTGCCTCACCGTCCCTGGCCACATCCTGTTCGACGTCAACGTTGTCGAACGGCGTCGGCTCAGCCGTCATGTCGTCGTCGGCCAGCGCGCTGCTCGGTTGACTGGACTCGCTCATGGGACCCCCTCATGCATGCTCGGTCAGAGAGGCCGATTGGTGCGGTCATGGCCAGTCCACCCGCCTCGTGCCGGAAGGTCAATTAGCCGTTCGTCCTCCAATCGCTATCAACCGCATATCCGTTCAATCACTAACAATGCCATATCCGTTCATTTGCTAATTGCCCTGAATCCAATTGCTACTGCCACGTCCGATCAATCGTGATATCCGTCGCAGTCGGTCGCGGTCACCGTCCATCAGTCGGCTTGCCCGGCGAATACCCGGACGTCCCAAGCACCTAGGCGCAGCTCCTGATTCGCATCGTGGTTGCGGTTGGAGAGCAGGTCCCGGACGGGACCGGGGAGCCGGACGGTGGCTGGTTCCCACGACCAGTTGTGCACGAAACTCATGCGTTGTCCGTCCTGGGCGGTGGCACCGGTGACAGTGACGCTGGCCGGCTTCGGCGACCAATCGACGGTGGGTGCGGGGACCAGCCAGTGGAACAGGGCGGTGGCGAGATGGGTGTTCGGTACCGTGCCGACGTAGGTGATCCGGCCCTGGCCGTGCTTGCGGGTGGTGACCGCCGGCCATCGTCCGAAGTGCGGGTGCTGGTAGCTGGCCAGGACGTCCGCGCCGGTGGCCTGCAACCCGTCGACCCAGCGGGTGCCCGCGGCCTCGGGCGGCAGTTCGAGCGGTGACGCGGGAGCGGCGATCACCGGTACGCCGGCGTTGAGGTTGCTGTACTCGTCGTACCAGACACCAGCGGGCTCGGCGAGGTGTGCGGGCATCGCGTCGGTACGGGCGCGGGCCTCCTCGTCGGCGTAGCCGGTACGCGGCCCCAGCACGAGATGGCCGCCGGCCGCGGCGTATCC
The DNA here is from genome assembly GCA_036001925.1 of Actinoplanes sp. Taxonomy (GTDB): domain Bacteria; phylum Actinomycetota; class Actinomycetes; order Mycobacteriales; family Micromonosporaceae; genus Actinoplanes. Next base: position 13,680 of record DASYTU010000042.1, on the reverse strand, counting down.
GGCCAGCCATTCCAGGGTGGCATCGTCGGAGACATAGAGCCCGGGGACCACGAGGACGGGGTGTCGTCGCACCGCCTCTGTGACGCTGTGCGCGTCGCCGGCGAGTTGACCGGCATGCAGGATACGGACCTGGAGTCCGGCGTCGAAGGCGCCGCGGTAAAACGGGTCGAAGAGCCCGTGATAGGCGCGCTCGTCCGGGCCGCCGTCGTCCCTGGCGAGCGGCGGGAAGGACTGCATGAGCCATTTGCTCGGCATCGAGTACACCATGGCTATGTCGGCGTCCGGGATGAGCCCGGCGGCGAGGTCGCCGGCCGCCTGCAGTTCGGCCCCGATCCGGGCGAGTTCCTTGTACGTCCGTCCAGGTCGCCCGCTGTGTGGCAGCACGCCGCCCCAGTACGTCTCGGCGCCGAAGTGCAGGGTGTGCCAGTGCCAGTATTCGATCATGGTGGCACCGCGGGAGATCAGCGCCCAGGCGGCTTGACGCCACTGCCCGTCGTACGCCGGCCGGTTGTTCCAGGGGTAACCGATGGAGTGTGCGTTGGTCTCGGTGACGAGGAAGGGTTCCTGCCGGGAGGAGAACATGCGGTCGGCACTGAGATAGACCGCCCAGGTGCCGGTGGTGGTCCAGCCCTGCTGCGACGTACCGGCGTCGGGTAGGGCCAGGCCGTCCTGCATCGCGTAGTAGGGATTGCCGGCGGTGATGTCGAGCCGCCGGCTGAGGGCATCGTCGTCGAGTGCGGGCCGGTCGTATGCGAGGCAGGTGGTGACGAACTGGTCGGGTCGGGTGTATTCGCGGACGATGTCCACCTGCCAGCCGATGAACTGTGTGGTCTGTTCCGCCTGGAACCGACGCCACGCCAGCTGGTACTGCGGCTGCACGTTGCCGTCCGGGGTCCAGAGGTCCTCCCATGTGGACAGCCGGTGCGACCAGTAGACGAGGCCCCACGCGGTGTTCAGGGTCTCGACGTCGCCGTAGGTGTGTCGCAGGTGGTCGACGAAGCGCTGGAAGACGCCGTGGTTGTGCAGGAGCTCGTTGCCCGGCTCGTTGTCGACCTGGAAACCGATGACGGCGGGGTGGTCGGCGTACCGGGCCATGATCTTCCGGATGACCCGCTCGGCGTGGAACCGGAAGGCCGGATGGGTGAAGTCCACCTCCTGCCGCGCCCCCCAGGGGATGCGCTGACCGGTCCTGCGCTCGCCGGCGATCTCCGGATATTGCCGTGCCAGCCACGGCGGGACCGCGTAGGTGGGGGTGCCCAGCAGGACCGCGATACCCCGTTCGTGCGCGGCGTCCAGGACGGGCTGCAGCCAGTCGAGGTCGAAGCGCCCGTTCTCCGGCTCCCAGGTCGACCAGACCGACTCGCCGACGCGGATGACGGTGAAGTGCGCCTCCGCCATGAGGTCGAGGTCCGTCTTGAGACGTTCGTAGGGCTGGTACTCGTGGTAGTAGGCGGCGCCGAAGAGCACGCGTGAAGGTCGTTCAGGCAACTCGGTCTCCTCTCGACAACACTGGTCAGGCCTTGACGCCGCCGGCGGACAACCCGGACTGCCAGTAGCGCTGCAGGAGCAGGAACGCGGCGATGAGCGGGATAACGGAGAGCATGGACCCGGTGACGACGAGGGCGACCAGCTCACCGGTCGATCCTCCGCCGCCGGCGGTCTGGGACGACCAGGCGGCGAGCCCGACGGTTATCGGATAGAGGTTCGGGTTGTTCAGCATGATCAGCGGCAGGAAGTAGTTGTTCCAGGTGGCGACCAGGGTGAACAGCAGCACGGTGACGAAGCCGGGCGCGAGCGTGCGCAGCGCGATCTGGAAGAAGATGCGTAGCTCGCCGGCGCCGTCGATGCGGCCGGCTTCGATCAGGCTGTCCGGAATCGCATCCTGGGCGTAGATGCGCATCAAGAAGAGCCCGAACGGGCTGACCAGAGACGGCAGGATGATGGCCAAGGGCGTGTTGACCATGCCTACCTTGCTGAACAGCAGGTAGGTGGGGATGGCCAGGGCCGTGGTCGGCACCATGATCGAGCCGAGTACAAGCGCGAAGAGCAGGTTGTTGCCGCGGAAGCGGTACTTCGCGAACCCGTAGCCGCCGAGGGCCGCCAGGAACGCGGCGCCGCCGGCACTCACCACCGAGTAGAAGAGGGTGTTCAACATCCAGCGGCCGTAGACGCCGCCGTCGTAGGTGAACGTCTGCCGGATGTTGGACAGCAGCGAGAAGTCGTCGGCGAACCACAGCCCGAAGCTGGAGAAGAGGTCGCCCGTGGTCTTCGTCGATGCCACGAACAGCCAGAACAGCGGCAGCAGGAAATAGATGAGCAACGCGAGCATGCCCAGGGTCAGCAGGTTGCTGCGACGGCTCGCGAGGGAGCGCCGGCGACGTGTTCTCGAGGTCGCTGGGGTCGTGCCGGGAGCGCGGAGTTGGCGCGTCGCTGGCCTGGTGCTGGTCATGCCCGGCTCCTTCGGGTGGCGGCGAGCAGGACGGTGTACGAGGCGATCACGATCACGAGGCCGAGCAGGAACGAGACCGCGGCGGCGTAGTTCACTTCCTGGCCGGTGAAGGCGAGCGTGTACGCGTACAGGTTGGGGGTGTACGAGCTGTCGATGACGTTCGGCGCCAGCCTCTGCAACAACTGCGGCTCGGAGAACAGCTGGAAGCTTCCGATGACGGAGAAAAGCAGGCACAACAGGAGAGCGGGGCGCAGCGCGGGTAGCTTGATGCTCCACGCGACCCGGAAGGCGCCGGCGCCGTCGACGGCGGCCGCCTCGTACAGGTCGTGCGGGATGGCCCGCAGGGCGGCGTACAGGATGATCATGTTGTAGCCGACGAACTCCCAGGTCACGATGTTCGCGATCGAGCCCAGCATGTGGCTCTCGCTGAGGAACTGTGGCGCGCTCAGGCCGAGCTTCTCGGCGAGTTGGGCGAATGGTCCGAAGTCCGGGCCGTAGAGGTAGCCCCACATCAGCGTGGCGACGACCGCCGGCACCGCGTAGGGCACGAAGATGCCCAGCCGGAACACCTTGGCGAAGCGCAACAGTCCGCTGTCGATGGCCAGCGCCGCGGTCAGCGACAGGGCCAGCATGATGGGGACTTGGAGGACGAAGAACCGGGCAACGCGCCAGACACCCTCGACGAGCCGATCGTCGGTGAGCGCGCGGGTGTAGTTGTCCAGTCCGGCGAACACGGTGCCGCCGACGAGCTGTTCCCGGAACAGACTCAGGTACGCCGCGTAGGCCAGCGGCATGACGAGCATGGCGAGGAAGACCAGGAGGAACGGGAGAACGAACAGGTAGCCGCTGTTCGCGTGGCTCGGGCCTTTGGGCCGTGCGCCGCGTTGGGGCGGCGCGGCTGTGGCTGCGGGCAGGACGTCGGTCACGGTGCAGACCTTCCAATGGGGAGGGAGCGGCTCCCGGACCGGAACGGTCCGGGAGCCGGGGGGTCACTGTGAATTGACCTTGAAACCTTGGTTCTTCGCGTACGTGGTGACACGCTCCTGCCACTGATCCAGGGCGGCGTTGGTGTCGGTCTTGTCGGCGAACGACTTGCCCACCGTCTCGTCCCAGTCATTGACCACCTGGTCGAGGAAGGGCGGCCATTGGAACTGCGTGTCCACCGTCGAGCTGATGTCCGAGAACACCTGGTTGACGGTCTGGCCGCCGTAGAACGGTGGCTTCTGCTGGGTGAAGCTGGGGTCGGCGAGCAGCGACTTCGTCGGCGGGAAGAGGAACTGTTCGGTGGCGAACATCTTCGTCGACTCGGGGTCGCTGTTGATGAACTCCGCGAACTTGGCGGCCGCGATCGGGTTCTTGGTGCCGGTGATCACGGCGCTCGTCGAGCCACCCCAGTTGCCTGAGACGGACTTGCCGGCGTCCCACTGCGGTAGCGGCGCGGCGCGCCACTTGCCGCTGGTGGACTTGGCACTGCCGGTGAGGAAGATCGGGCCCCACGCCGCGGTCAGCCAGGTGGCGTACTTGCCCCGGTTCAGCGCCTGGTACCACGCGTCGGTGAAGTCGGGATCGGCGGACACCACGCCCTCCTTGACGAGCCCACCCCAGTACGTGCCGAGCTTCTTCGACGTCTGGTCGTTGAGGTTCACGGTCACCGAGTCGGCGCCCGTCGTGGCGAACGGCTTGACCCCGGCCTGCCACAGCAGCCCCATCCACACGCCGTTCTGGTTCGGGGCGAGGTTGGTGAGGTAGACGTTCGGATCGGCCGCGTGCAGCTTGCGTGCGGCCGCGGCGAACTCGTCCCACGTCTTCGGCGGGGCGATGCCGTGCTTGTCGAGGATGTCCTTGCGGTAGAGCATGCCCATCGGGCCGGTGTCCTGCGGGTAGGCCCAGATCTCACCCTTGCTTCCGGTGACCTGGTTCCACGTCCAGTCGACGTACTTGTCCTTCAGCGCTTGCGCGCCGTACGGGCGCAGGTCGACCAGGCTCTTGGTGATCGAGAACGTGGGAATGTACTGGAACTCGATCTGCGCGACGTCCGGCGCCCCGGTGCCCGCCTTCAGCGCCGTGCGGAGCTTCGTGTATTGCGGCTCGCCCTGCCCGGCATTGACCACGTTGACGTCGATGGCCGGGTACTTCTTCTCGAAGAGGGCGACCTCCTTGGCGATGTTCGGCACCCACGTCCAGAAGGTGAGCTTGGTCGGTGTCTGCATGGCCTTGTCGATATCGGCCTGGCTGGCTGGCTGGGCCGCCTGGCCACCGCCGTCATCGGACCCACCACCGCCACAGGCGGTCAAGCTCAGGCTCGCTGTGACGACGAGTGCGGCGACGCACGCCACTCCGGCGCGGCCGCGGGAACGTTTGAACGGTCTCATCTGGGGGGTCTCCTTCGGTGGATAAAGGGTCGTCACGTCCCCCTGGCGATGGGTGCTCGTACCAACGACAGGGCGGCGAAGAGATGCAGATGTTTGACCCGCGGCGACACGGGCCCGGCGGCTGCGGCCGTGACGTAGCGACGATGCTGCGTCGAAATCCGCATTGATCAGGACGTTGCCGCGACGTGCCGGTCAGGCCGGGGGGCGGACGCGGCGGCAACGGTCGGGGGGACAGATGTGGATCGGCGTACCACCAGGCAGACTGGCGGCTGGAACACGGTCGGCGTTTCGTCGGCGGCGCCCTCGATCTGCTGAACGAGACGTTCCAGACCTGTGCGGGCGAGGGAGCCGAAGTCTTGCCGAACCGTGGTCAGCGGTGGCGATTGGTAGGCGGCGGTCGGAATGTCATCGAGTCCGACCACGCTGACGTCATCCGGCACGGACCGCCCGGCCTCGGCCAGCGCTCGCATGACGCCGATCGCCATGTCGTCATTGGCCACGAACACCGCGGTGGCCTCCGGGATTCGGGCAATCCGGCTACCCGCCGCGTAACCCGAGGCAGGGGACCAGTCGCCCTCGATCAACGGTGGTTCGACGGCTCCCGCGGTGCGCAAGGCCTCGCGCCAGCCGTCGAGGCGATCCCGCGCGGACCACCACCGTTGCGGGCCCGCGACGTGCCACACCGTGCGGTGGCCCAACGAGAGCAGATGCTGGGTGGCGATCCGTCCGGCTTCTGACCCGTCGGTTCCGGTAATGACGACGCGGGGACCCGTCAGTCCAGGAAAGCGCCCCAAACTGAGGATCGGAAGATCGACATCGAGCCGGACGTTCTCTCCCTCATCGATCGGCTCCGAGAGCACGATGCCGTCGACACCCTCGTTGAGCAGGGAATCGATGGCACCCGCCACGCCGGCCGGATCGCCCTCGAAGGTCGTCACGACGCTGAGCGAGAATCCGGTGCTGCGCGCCGCCCGTTCCAGCTCGAACAACATCGATGCGGGGCCGTAGAGCGCGCTCCCCAGGGACACCACCCCGATGCGTTGGGTACGCCCGGAGTTGAGGGCACGGGCCGCGTTGTTCCGCCGGTACCCGAGCTCCTGCGCGGCTTGCAGGACGCGTAGCCGTACCTCCTCCTTGACGTACGGCTCGCCATTCATGACGCGGGAGACCGTCTTCTGCGAGACACCGGCCAGGTTGGCCACATCGGTGCTCGCCGGGCGACGTCGACGGCTCGGACCGGACTCGCCGCCCGACTGAACAGCCTCCGACATGCCCGGCCTCCTATGATGTGTATCTCTGACTACGTAGTCAGTGTCTACGTGGTCAATGTCCCTGTCAAGGGAGGAGCGGGCCGTGGAATGGGCGAACCCGAGGCCGTGACGATTGAATGGTGCGGTGTCGACCGAGCCGGTTGTTCGTTCGCTGTGGCGGATTTACGAGCCGTTGCACGCGGTCACCTACTTCGCACCGCAGGCGCGGGCCGCCTTCGAGTCGGCCGGACTGCGCGGGTTCTGGCGGGGATATTTCGGCGGGCGGGCCGCTCCGCTCGGGGCGGTGCCGGCCGCACCGGTGACCGCCCTCTTCTTCTCCTTCGCGCCCGGGATGGTGGCGCGGGCATTGCCCGACGTGTGGCAACGGGCGTCTGTCGATCAGGTGCTGGAAGCGCGGCTCGCCGGCGCGGTGACGGCGCTGCGAGCCGTGTTGCCGCCCGAACCCGAGCGGTGGACGGCGGCCGCCGACCTGATGGAAGCAGCTGTCTTGGCGGCCGTTACGGCCGGCCGGGCGCTCGGTGCCGCCAACGCGGCGCTGCCTCGACCGGCCGACCCGCTCGCGCGTGTCTGGCACGCCGCCACCGTGCTGCGGGAACACCGCGGCGACGGGCACGTCTCCGCGCTGGTCGGCGCCGGGTTGGACGGCTGCCAGGCGCTCGTGTTGCGGGATGCGCTGCATGGCGGCCGTGAGCAGATGCAACCCGCCCGGGGATGGACCGACGGCGAGTGGCAGGCGGCGGTCGAGGCGCTGGTCGAGCGCGGCTGGCTGGCGCAGGACGGCCGGGCGACGCCCGCCGGGGTTGCGGCACACCGCGCTGTCGAAGACGCTACCGACCGGCTGGCCGTACAGCCGTGGACTGCGTTGGGCTCCGCTGACCAGGCTCGGCTGATGGGGCTGCTGGCGCCGATGGCGCACGCCGTAGGCGCGGTCGTGCCCTATCCCAACGCGGTGGGCGTGCCGCCACCGCGGGATCCGACCGACAGCGACGCCGGCTCGGCCGACTGAGACGACCGGCCCCCGCTATACGAACCGGTGTCAGGGCAACCGGCGGCGGCCGGCGAAGCCGAGGTCGGTTCGGTGGTACCAGGCCAGCTCCGATTCGCCTTCCAGCCAGCACAGGAATACCGGCATTCCGTCGAGATCCGCGGGAAAGTCGACGAGAAGGGGTGCCAGGCCTTTGAGCTCTACGCCGTTTTGGCGCACCTCGGTCATCAATTCGTCGAGCTTGGCCTCTGCGGCCTTCCATTCAGGTAGGCCACCGATCCCGGTCGGTTCGCCGCCGGCCAGCGCGGCGGCCAGTTCGACCACATCAGCCCGGACAACGACAAGTTCATCGAGCACCGGCCGCAGCCGGGTGAGCGCCGTTCGCGCCTGCGCCGGTGTGAACAACCCCATGGCCCCAAGCTTGTCACCAGTGGGCGGTGCGCCCCTACCCCGCATGATGGCAGGTCCAGGTCGCGGTCTTGTACGTTCATTGCGTGAGTGGCCACGCCTCGGCCGAGGTGACGACGGACCGCGGCGCCCAGCGATGAAGGGCGATCGGGTGGAAATCGTGGTGGACGCGGGCGGCGAGGCGCGGACCTACGAGGTGATGGCGACCCGGGCCGGTCGCCGGGTTGAGATATCGATCGTGCGTAACGTGGTCACGGTGGCCGAGGTGACCCGCGGCGGCAGCGTCGTGCGCAGCGCCCGCTTCATGGCCAACCGCGTACTCGCGCTGGTCGAGCACCCGGCACCGCGTCCGGCGCTGCCGGATGACTCGCCGCCGAAGCCCGCCGCGTGATACGCGCTCGTCGCCCGGTCAGCCCGCGGATGATCGGCGCAAGGTTCGCACGCTGACCTGGACGTGACGGCCCGGTGACGGGTCAGCCAGAACATGGGCCCATGGGAAGCTTCCCGGGCAGTCCGCGCACCCTCGGTGGGGCGATCCTGGCCGTGGACCCCGGCAACCCGCTGGCCCGCATCGTCATCTTCCAGTACAACCCCGATTCGGTCACCCGCACGCTGCGGCCCCGCGAGGCGCCGGCGCAAGCGGCCATCGGCCCGGCGGACGCCCACCGGATCTGGGGCGCGCCGGTCGAGACGATCGGCATGACCGTCGAGATCGACGCCGCCGACCAGCTCGCCAGCGGCGACCCGCTCGCGGCGACCACCGGCATCGCGGGCCAGCTCGCGGTGCTGGAGATGCTGCTCTATCCCAGCAGCCGCACGGTCATCGCCAACACGGTGCTGCTGGCCGCCGGCACCATCGAGATCCTGCCGCCCGAGGGACCGCTGACGGTCCTGGTGTGGGGGCCGGCGCGGGTGGTGCCGATCCGGCTGGACAGCCTGTCCATCACCGAGCAGGCGTTCGACACCGCGCTCAACCCGATCCGCGCCCAGGTGCAACTGTCCGCCACCGTGCTCAGCTACAACGACCTGCCCATCAGCGACCCCGGATACGCGCTGTTCCTCGTACACCAGGTGGCGAAGGAGGCGCTCGCCACCATTGCCGCCGTGTCTGGCGCGATCTCCACCGCGACCGAGCTGGCCGGGGCGTGACATGCTGCCCGCGACGAGCCGGTACGCCACCGCGGAGATCGCCACCGCGGTCGAGCCCGACGGGGCCGGCCGTACCCGAGAGGTTCGCTACCTGCGCCGGCGCCTGCTCGATCCGCCGGCCGTGCCGCCGGCCATACTGGCCACCCATCGGGTCGGCGCCGATGACCGCCTTGACGTGATCGCCGCCCGCTACCTCGGCGACCCCACGGCGTTCTGGCGGATCGGCGACGCCAACGACGCCCTCGATCCGGACGAACTGGTCGCGCCGGAGGCCGAGGGCCGGCTGCTCGTCGTTCCGGTCCCGGGGGTGTGAGCGATGCCGGCGCCCGGGCTGCGGCTCACCGTTCTGGCGGGCGCGACCGTACCGGTGCCGCTGCCCGGCACGTTCGCGGCGCGGCTGCGCTCGGTCACCGTGTCCGAGAGCGACGACGAGCGGTCCGCGTTCGCCCTGACCTTCGACGCCGGCCGGTCCGGGCCCACGGCGGCGTTGGACAGCCCGATGTTCTCGTCGCCGATCGCCGCGTTCTCGCGGGTTTGCGTCGTGGTGACGTTCGGCCTGCTGCCCCGGGTGCTGATGGACGGCATCGTGACGCAGGTCGACGTGCGGCCGGGCGACGAGCCGGGCGCGGCGACGTTCGTTGCGACCGGCGAGGACGTCACCTACCTGCTGGACCGGGAGGAGGTCGACGCCGAGCACCCGGCGATGGACGACCTGCCGCAGGTGTACACGATCCTGGCCAAGTACGCGACGAAGGGCATCGTGCCCAAGGCGGTGCCGCCGCCGACGGCCGACCCTCCGCTGCCCACCGACCGGATCCCCACCCAGAACGACACCGACCTCGGGCACCTGATGACCCTCGCGGAGCGGCACGGCTACGTCTGCTACGCCGACCCCGGGCCGGTCCCGGGTGTCAGCACTGTCTACTGGGGACCGCCGGTGCGGGTCGGCGTGCCGCAACGCGCGCTCTCGATCGACCTGGGCCCCGAGTCCAACGTGACCCGGATCGGGTTTCGCCAGGACGCGCTCGGGCCGGTGTTCGTGGAGGGCGAGGTCCAGGACCCGAAGACCGGCGAGCCGATGCAGGTACGGGCGACGGCCAGCCTCCGCCCGCCGTTGGCGGCGCTCCCGCTGTGGGCGGTGCAGGGCCAGAACGTGCGCCGCCGCCGGTTCCGGGACAGCAGCACCAGCACGGTGCGCTCGCTCGCACAGGCCCAGGCCCAGGTCGACGCCGCCAGCGACGCGGTCATCGCGGACGGCGAGCTGGACGGCGCCCGCTACGGCGACGTGCTGCGCCCCCGCGGCCTGGTCGGCGTGCGCGGCGCCGGTTGGTCCCACGACGGCCTGTGGTACGTGCGCCGGGTGGAGCACGAGCTGGCGCCGGGCTCGTACCGGCAGTTCTTCACGCTCGCCCGCGAGGGCTACGGCGCGACGGTTCCGGCGGTGCTCACATGAAGCGGTTCTACGGCAAGTACCGCGGCACGGTGGAGAAGAACGTCGACCTCTCGGGCCGCGGCCGGGTGCAGGTCAGCGTGCCCAAGGTGTTCGGCGCAGGCAAGCTGGTCTGGGCCGAGCCCTGCGTGCCGTACGCGGGGGACGGTGTCGGCTTCTTCGCCGTCCCGCCCGAGAAGGCCAAGGTCTGGGTGGAGTTCGCCGAGGGCAATCCGGACGAGCCGGTGCTCGCCGGCTGTTACTGGCTCAACGGGCAGTCGCCGGGGCCCGGGAAGCCGGACATCCAGGTGTGGAAGGCGGGCGGCATCACCATCACGCTGAACAACGCGTCCAGCGGCGGCGGGCTGACCATCGAGGTCGGCTCGCCCACCGTGGACGGGACGCTCACCCTGGCGCTGAACAAGGACGGCATCACGCTGTCCAACGGCACGTCTCAGACGGTGGTGGTCGGCAAGTCCTCCGTCAAGATCAACAACGACGGCCTGGAGGTGAAGTGATGGCCGCGAGCGTCGCCCCGGACGGCACCACGGTCACTTGCGCGCACCAGGGTCAGGCCAAGCCCGGCACCACTCACCAGCGGGTCACGGTGGGTGGCAAGGCCGTCGTGCTGCTGCCCACCCCGTACACGATCAGCGGTTGCTCGTTGCCGCCCAACGCGGGCGGCCCGTGCGCGACGGCGTCGTGGACGACCGGCTCGCAACGCGTGACGTCGATGAACCAGCCGCTCGTCGTGCAGGGCGGCCAGGCCACCTGCGCGCCGACCGGCGTCCCGCTGTCGATCAGCACGGTCCAGTCCCGGGTGACGGTGTCGTGATGCACCTGTCGTTCCCGTTGCGCCTGGACAGCCGGGGTCGCACCGCGCTCGCCACCGACGAGGACTACCTGCGCGGTCTCGTGGAGCAGGTGCTCTTCACCCGGCTGGGGGAGCGGGTCAACCGGCCCGACTTCGGCAGCGGCGTCAACACGCTGGTGTTCGCGCCCGCCGGCGACGAACTGGCCCGCGGCGTGCAGGCCCTCGTGCACGGTGCGCTGCAGCAGTTTCTGGGCGACCTGATACGGGTCGAGGAAGTGACCGCCGAGGCGGACGAGGCCACGCTGCGGGTCACTGTCGTGTACCGGCCGGCCACGCCCGCCGCCGGACCCGACGAGCGCCGGGTGGTCCGCGTGGCCGGCGGTGCGCCGTGACCGCCCCGGCCGGGTTGGTCGGGTTCGCCGGGCCTGTGGACGAGCCGCTGGCCGGCATCGACCGTGACGCCCGGCTGTCGCTGGTCCGCGGCACGGCCGACCCGACGCTGGACGGCATCGACTTCGTCGAGGTGGTCGCCAACCGTCCGGGCACGCCGGGCGTGGTGCGCGGGGTTCCGGCGCAGCGCACGTTGCTGGTGCACCTGCTGCACGGCCCGGTGCCCGCAGGCTTGGACGCCACCCGGGTACGAGTCATCGGCGGGGTCCGCCCGGATCCCCGGCTGAACCCGGTACGGGCCCTGTGGGCGTGGCCGGCCGCGGCGATCGCGGCCGGCGACCCGCTGCCCCTGGTGACCGAGGCCGACCGCCGCCTGGTGCGGGCCGCCGTGCCGGCCGCCGACCGCAGCCGCGTGCTGGTCGTGCGCACCTCGTCCAGCGGCGACTGGTCCACGTACGTGCTGCGCCTGCTCGGCGCCGACGGCCGGACCGCGCCGGACGGGTTCGACGAGCCGCTGGCCGAGTTCCCGTTCGCGTTCATCGTGGACTGCCCGTCCGATCTGGACTGTCGTGCCGGCGTGCCGCCCGCGCCGGTCGTCGGTCCGTCGCCGGTGACCGACTACCTCGCCCGTGACTATGCCGGCCTGCGCAGCCGACTCCTTGACCGGGTGGCCACATCGCTTCCACAGTGGATGGACGACAACCCGGCGGACGTCGGGGTGACGCTCGTCGAGCTGTTCGCCTACCTCGGTGACCGGCTCGCCTACTGGCAGGACGCGGTGGCCGCCGAGGCGTACCTGGGCACGTCCCGGCGCCGCACGTCGCTGCGGCGGCACGCCCGGCTGCTGGACTACCGGGTGCACGAGGGCTGCTCGGCCCGCGCCTGGCTATCGTTCACCACCCGCGCCGTCGTCGAGCTGCCGGTCGGCACACCCGTGGCCGACTTCGGCCCGCCGGGTGCCACCACGGTGGACGCGCTCGAGGCGGGCGCGGTCGTGTTCGAGACCCGCGTCCCGGCCCGGCTGCGGCCGGACCGCAACAGGCTGGACCTGCACTCGTGGGGCGACCCGGACCACTGCCTGCCGGCCGGAGCCACGTCGGCGTACGTGGCCCTGCCGGCGGGTGCCGCGCCGGGCCTCGCGGCCGGCGACGTGCTGGTCCTCGCCGAGCTGGGCGCCGACGGCACGCCGGAGACCGGCGACCCGGCCCGCCGCTTTCCCGTGCGGCTGGACCGGCCGCCCGCCTCGCACGACGACCCGATCGCCGGCGTCCGGGTTCTCGAGCTGCACTGGCACGCGGCGGACGCGTTGCCCACCCCGCTGCGGGTGGCTCGACGAGGCGAGGGTGCCCAGCCGCGGGTTACCGCGGTGGCCCTGGCCAACGTCGTACTCGCGGACCACGGTGGGTCCATCTCCGACGAGCAGTTGAGCCCGCCGCAGGTGCCGATGGACGGGGACTACCGTCCACGGCTACGCCGGGTCGGGCTCGCGTTCGCCGAGCCGTATACCCCGGCGAACGGTCTGGGCGCGACCGAGTCGCTGCGGCCCGACCCGCGGGCCGCCGCCGCGCAGCTGCTGCTGCACGACGGGCTGCGCACGTGGGAGCCACGCCCGGACCTGATCGCCAGCGGCCGCCTCGATGCCCACGTGGTGGTGGAGACCGACGGCGGCGAGGCCCGGCTGCGCTTCGGCGACGGGATCCTGGGCCGGCGGCCGACTGCCGGCACGTCCGTGCGAGCCTGGTACCGGGTGACCGGCGGGGTGGACGGCAACGTCGGCGCCGGTGCGCTGGCCGTCCTGCTGCGGCTGCCCGACGGCCGGGTGCTCGACGAAGTTCGGGTGACCAACCCGACCCCGGCGGCCGGTGGCGTCGTGCCGCAGCCCCTCGCCGAGGTGCGGCAGCTCGTCCCGCACGCGTTCCGTACCCAGCTACGCGCGGTCACATCGGCCGACTACGCGGCCGAGGCGATGCGGAACGCCGCGGTGCAACGCGCCGTGGGCCGGCGGCGGTGGACCGGCTCGTGGTACGCGCAGGAGGTCACGGTTGACCCGCTGGCCGCGCGCGCCACCGACCCGGCGCTGCGCGTCGAGCTGACCGCCACGCTGGAGACCCGGCGCATGGCCGGCGTCGACGTCGAGCTGGCCGGCCCGGTGTACGTACCGCTGGACATCGTGCTGACCGCCTGCCTGCGGCCGGGCTACCTGCGCTCCGGCGCGGCAGGCCAGCTACGCGACCTGCTCGGGGCCCGGGTGCTGCCCGACGGGCGCCGCGGATTCTTCCACCCGGACAACTTCACGTTCGGCCAGCCGGTGTTCCTCAGCGACCTGGTGGCCGTCATCATGGCGGTGCCCGGGGTGTCCTGGGTGGACGCGGACGACCGGCCGCCCGCGCCGAACCGGTTCCGGCGGATGGGC
>DASYTU010000041.1:0-2672 GCA_036001925.1 Actinoplanes sp. | reverse complement strand
CGGCACAACCTGGGACGCTGAGGCCACCGCACGACCCGAACGAACGTTAAGCTGGGCAGGTGACGGTCGATCGGATTCTGCCCAGCGACGATGCGTACGAGCTACTGGATCTCACCCGGGAGATCGCGGAGCGCGAGCTGGCGCCCAAGGCTGCCGGTTACGAGGCCCGCGGCGAGTTCCCCCGGGACGTGATCCGGACGATCGGGCGTGCCGGCCTGCTCGGGCTCCCGTACGCCGAGAGCGACGGGGGCGCCGGCCAGCCGTACGAGGTCTATCTGCAGGTCCTGGAGACCGTGGCGGGGTCGTGGCTGGCCATCGCGGAAGCCATGAGCGTGCACACGCTCGCGTGTTTCCCGGTGTCGGCCTACGGCAGCGAGCGGCAGCGCAAGTTGCTGCCCGACCTGCTCGGCGGCGACCTGCTCGGCGCCTACTGCCTGTCGGAGCCGCAGGGTGGCTCGGACGCGGCGAACCTCGCCACCCGCGCGGTGCGCGACGGCGACCACTATATCGTCACCGGCACGAAAGCCTGGATCACGCACGGCGGCCACGCCGACTTCTACAACGTCTTCTGCCGGACCGGCGGTCCCGGCGCGTCCGGGATCTCCTGCCTGCTCGCCGACGCCGACACGCCCGGCCTGCTGGCCCAGAAGCCGGAGCGGACCATGGGCTTGCGCTCCTCCGCCCCCGTGCAGATCGTGTTCGACGGCGCGCGCGTGGCCGCCGACCGGCTGATCGGCGGCGAAGGTGTGGGCTTCCGCATCGCGATGCAGGCGCTCGACGCCGGCCGGCTCGGCATCGCCGCCTGCGCAGTCGGGCTCGCCCAGGCGGCGGTCGACTACGCGGCCGGTTACGCGCGCGAGCGCGAACAGTTCGGCAGGCCGATCGCGGACTTCCAGGGCGTGAGCTTCATGCTGGCCGACATGGCGACGCAGGTCTCGGCCGCCCGCGCGCTGACGCTCGCGGCGGCACGGCTCAAGGACGCCGGGCGGCCGTTCTCCGTCGAGGCCGCGAAGGCGAAGCTTTTCGCGACGGATGTCGCGATGCGGGTCACGACCGACGCCATCCAGGTCCTCGGCGGGTACGGCTTCGTGAGCGATCACCCGGTCGAGCGGTGGTTCCGGGAGGCCAAGGTGCTACAGATCGTCGAGGGCACCAACCAGATCCAGCGCCTGGTGATCGGGCGGTCGCTCGCGCGCGGCTGAAACGTTGTCGTTACGACCTCGTTCGCCCAGTATCGTGGCGCCGTGGAAGAGATCGACCGGGCGATCGTGGCCGCCCTCACCGCGGACGGGCGGCTGTCCTACACCGACCTGGCCGAGCGGGTCGGCTTGAGCGTGTCGGCCGTCCACCAGCGGGTGCGCCGCCTCGAGCAGCGCGGGGTGATCGACGGCTACACGGCCCGGGTGTCGTACGAGGCGCTCGAGCTGCCGCTCACCGCGTTCGTGGCGATCCGGCCGTTCGACCCGTCGCAGCCCGACGACGCCCCGGAACGGCTCGCGCACCTGGCCGAGATCGACTCCTGCTACTCGGTGGCGGGGGAGGACTTCTACCTGCTTCTGGTACGGGTGGCCAGCCCGGCCGACCTGGAACGGCTGCTGCAGGACATCCGTACGGCCGCGAACGTCACCACCCGCACGACGGTCGTGCTGTCCACGCCATACGAGAACCGCCCGCCCAGGATCGGCCCGGCCGCGGCCCCGGGCCCGGCGCCGGGCCCGGCCGCGGTCCCGGCGCCTGCCGACACGACCTCAGCCTAGCGTCCTAGGATGCGCTACGGGTTGTGCGGCGGGCCGCCGGACCGAGGCTAAGGGACGAAGCGGTAGCCGATGCCCGGCTCGGTGATCAGATAGCGGGGACGGGCCGGGTCCGGTTCCAGCTTGCGGCGCAGGTTCGCCAGGTGGACGCGCAGGTAGTTTGTCTCGTTCTCGTACGCCGGGCCCCACACCTCGCGCAGCAACTGTTTCTGGGCGACCAGCTTGTCCGGATGCCGGGCGAGGACCTCCAGCATGTGCCACTCGGTCGGAGTCAGCCGCACGTCGCCGGCCGCGGTGGTGAGGCGCTTGGCGGCGAGGTCGATCGTGAAGTCGGCGGTCCTGATGGTGGCGGCCCCCGGCTCGGGCGCGGCCCGGCGCAGCGCGGCCCGGATACGGGCGAGCAGCTCGTCCATGCCGAACGGCTTGGTCACGTAGTCGTCGGCGCCGGCGTCGAGCGCCGCCACCTTGACGACCTGCGCGTCGCGCGCGGACAGCACGATGATCGGGATCTGGCTCCAGCCGCGCAGGCCACGGACCACCTCGACCCCGTCGAGGTCCGGCAACCCGAGGTCGACGATGGCGAGGTCGGGCGGCGCGTGGCCGGCGACGGCGAGGGCCGTGGTGGCGTCGGCGGCCGTGAGCACCTCGTACTGCCGGGCGGCCAGGTTGATCCGCAGCGCCCGCCGCAGCTGGTCGTCGTCGTCGACGATGAGGATCCGGCTCATCCGCCCGCCCCGGTCCCGCGGGCACGAGGTTCGCCGGCTCCGGCCTCACCGTTTCCGGCCCCGCCGGCTCCGAACTCAGCGCTTCCAGCCTTGCCGGTTCCTGCCTCGCCGTTGCCGGTTCCGGCCTCGCCGGCTCCGACGTTGCCGGTTCCTGCCTCGCCGGCTCCGGCCTCGCCCGCTTCGCGGCTCGGCA
>DASYTU010000040.1:0-14448 GCA_036001925.1 Actinoplanes sp. | reverse complement strand
ACGACGACAACGATGAGTTCGTCGACGACGATGAGGACGACGCGGACGACGATCAGGACTCCTGGTCGCCGACAAGGCGCTGACCCGTATTGCACAGAGCACGCGGGCTGACCGCGTGCTTCCGTGTGTCGTGGTCGAGCTGACCGACTGAAGCCCACGCGGGCTTTCCGCGTGGGCCTCGCCGGCTGCCGCGAAAGGCTCAGCGCGGGCGGTTGTTCCAGTTGTAGAACGTCGGGATGTTCTCGAAGTGGTTCCAGGCGCACACCGCCGAGTCCTTCGAGGTGCTTTCCGCGCGTTTCTGCCGGGCCGCCTCGGCCTCCTGGAGCAACGCGGCCAGGCCGGCCCGGGTGTCGCGCACCCGTGCCGTCACGGGATCCGTTTTCACGCGGTCACGCAGCCGTGGGTTCGTGATCTCGGGCATGGTCCAGCACTCCCTCCAGTAGCCGCATCTTGCTGTTGCGGCAGTGATCCGTCACCGTGCCGTCGAACCGGCCAAGCTCGAAGTACCGGTTCGCCGCGTGTGCGCCGCCGCAGAACCCGAAATAGGGGCACGTCGTCCGGCACGCCTCGACCCCGGTCAGGAACTCGCGGATCCACGGCGTCTCCGTCGCCGCGGCCAGGATGTCGCCGAGCGGCGTCGATAGCACGTTACCGCTGGTGAAGTCCCCGTAGCGCGGGTCGGCGAAGCCGGCCAGCTCGGGCGAGAGCAGCACCACGGAACCGTCGTGGGCCACGGTCGGGATCGGGTCGAGTCGACGCGGCAGCACGTCGTCGGCCGTACCGTCGAGCACGGCGCCCACGTACCGCAACGACCACTCGATCTCGCGGAGGTGAATCCGCGGGTCCCGGCGCCACGCCGTCACCAGTTCGGCCCAGAACGCGGTCACCGCCTCGGCGGGATGCCGGTTGGGACGCGTGTTGACGCCCTCCAACTCCTCGACGTTGATGCCGAGGACGTCGCAGCCCAGATCGAGGAAGTAGTCGTACAGCTCGGTGGCCAGGCCCGCCTCCGGCCGGCCGACCACGCAGAGCGCGGAGAACGGGATGTGGTGCCGGCGCAGCGCCTCGATCCCGCGCATGATCCGGCCATAGGCGGGTTTCTTGCCCAGGTTGGTCCGTTCGTTGTTGCGCGGCTCCGGGCCGTCGACGCTCACGCTGACCCGGATCTCGTGCTCGGCGAAGAACTCGCACCACGCGTCATCGATCAACGTGGCGTTGGTCTGGACGTGATGCTCCACGCTCGCGTCGAAAGGTTCCAACAACGCGGCGAAGTGGTCGCGGCCCGCGGCGAGCGGCTCGCCGCCGTGCCACACGACCGAAAATCTTCCGGTACGCGCCCAGGCGTTAACAGACGCAGCGACGGCGCTGGCCACCGACACCGGCATCCGGCGGTCGTCGCGCCGGAACGGCAGGTAGCAGTAGGAGCAGTCGAGGTTGCAGAGCGTCGTGGGTTGCATGACCACGTAGGTGGGAACCGTGGCGATGCCGCGCATCCCGCTCCAGGCGTCCGCGCCCCCGTACTTCGGCCGCCGTTCGGCCACCGGTCCACCTCCGTCCGCCAACGTGTCGACTCAGGCCAGGCTAAGGGGCGCCGTCCAAGCCAGTCCTTTCACCCCTCCACTTCACGCAGGCAATTGATCCGCGCGCGCGCCGACACATCGACACAGGCGGATCATTTCACACGAAGCGCGAGAAATCCGCAGTCAATGGGACGCCGTATCGCCGGCGTCCTGGAATCCGCGGTCGGCGTGCCCGCCTCAGCCGCGCGTGTGCTGGCCGACCATCTGCACCTGGCCGGTGCCGTCGATGACCTCGCCAACCTGCCACGCCTCGACACCCCGGCCGGTCAGGTACGCCATGGCGCGGTCGGCATCGTCGGCGGACACGATGGCGAACATGCCCACGCCCATGTTGAACGTGGCCTCCATCTCGACGCCATCGATGCGGCCCTTGGCCTGGATCAGGTCGAAGATCGACTGTGGGCGCCAGGTCGAGCGGTCCACCACCGCGTCGACATGGTCCGGCAGGATGCGGACCAGATTGCCCGGGATGCCGCCGCCGGTGACGTGCGAGAACGCGCGTACGTCGGTCTCCTCGATCAGGCCCAGGCAGTCCTTGGCGTAGATCTTGGTCGGCGTGAGCAGCTCCTCACCCAGCGTGCGCTGCCCGCCGAAGTCCTCGACCACCGTGTCCAGCCGCATCCGGCCCGCGCCCAGCAGCACGTGCCGAACCAGCGAGTAGCCGTTCGAGTGCAGGCCGGACGAGCGCATCGCGATCACCGCATCGCCGAGCTCGACCCGTTCGCGTCCCAGGATCTCACTCTCCTCGACCACGCCGACGCCGGTGGCCGACACGTCGTACTCGTCGGGGCGCAAGACGCCCGGGTGCTCGGCCGTCTCGCCGCCGAGCAGCGCGCAGCCGGCGTACCGGCAGCCGTCCGCGATGCCGGCGCCGATCTCCGCCACCTTGTCCGGCACGACCTCGCCGCAGGCGATGTAATCCAGCAGGAACAGCGGCTCGGCGCCGCAGGCGACAAGGTCGTCGACGACCATGGCGACCAGGTCGATGCCGATCGTGTCGTGGATGTCGAGTTGCTGGGCGATGACCAGCTTGGTGCCGACGCCGTCGGTGGAGGAGGCGAGGATCGGGGACTTGTACTTCGCCGCGTTCAGCCGGAACAGGCCGGCGAAGCCGCCGAGATCGCCGATCACCTCGGGCCGGCTGGTCTTCTTGACCTTCGACTTCAGCAGCTCGACCGCGCGCTCGCCGGCGTGGATCGAGACGCCGGCCTCGGCGTACGTGACCGTGCGCTTGCGTCCGGTCCGGCCGACTCCCGCGGTCCACGGCTGGCGGTCAGCACCCTCGGCACCGTTGGATCCGGCACTGCTGCGCTCGGACACGTGCGTCACGGTTCTCCCCTTAGTCCTGCATTTGGTGGCGGTCCTGGTGCGTTAGGGGCGGTGCAGTGCATCCGCGCCGCCAGGGCTGCCGACCAGCGGCTTGGCGACGTCCTGCTCTGAGTATTCGTTGGCCTCGTACTCGTGTTCAAGTTCAGCCACCGCCGCGGTGGCCGCCGCGGACGTGGCGGAGGGCATCGACGCGCGCCGGCCGACACCCTCGAGCAGGTGCTTGCCGATCAGATGGCCGGCCGGAAGCTCGATCGGGTAATGCCCGTCGAAACAGGCCATGCACAGCCGCGTCCTCGGCTGCTCGGTCGCCGACACGAGGCCATCCAAAGAAACATAGCCCAGCGTGTCCGCCCCGATAGACCGGCGGATGCCGTCGATCTCCAGGCCGTTGGCGATGAGCTCGGCCCGGGTCGCGAAGTCGATGCCGTAGAAGCACGGCCACTGCACCGGCGGCGAGGAGATGCGGACGTGCACCTCGACCGCTCCGGCCTCGCGCAGCATCCGGACCAGCGCCCGCTGGGTGTTTCCGCGCACGATCGAGTCGTCGACCACCACGAGCCGCTTGCCGCGTACGACCTCGCGCAGCGGGTTGAGCTTGAGCCGGATGCCAAGCTGGCGGATCGTCTGCGAGGGCTGGATGAAGGTACGTCCGACGTACGCGTTCTTGGTCAGCCCGGCGCTGTACGGGATCCCGGACGCCTCCGCGTAGCCGATCGCGGCCGGTGTGCCCGACTCGGGCACCGGGATCACCAGATCCGCCTCGACCGGGTGCTCCTTGGCGAGCCGCCGGCCGATTTCCACGCGCGCCGAGTACACGTTGCGGCCGGCGATCGTGGTGTCGGGCCGGGCCAGGTACACGTACTCGAAGAGGCAGCCCTTGGGTTCCGGCACCGCGAAGCGCGACGAGCGCAGCCCGTGCTCATCGACGGCGAGCATCTCGCCCGGCTCGACCTCGCGAACGAAGCTGGCACCGACGATGTCCAGCGCCGCGGTCTCGCTGGCGACCACCCAGCCGCGTTCCATCCGGCCAAGGACCAGCGGGCGGACTCCCTGGGCGTCGCGGGCGGCGTACAGCGTGCTCTCGTCCATGAAGACGAAGCTGAACGCGCCCCGCAGGCGCGGGAGCACCTCCAGCGCCGCGGCCTCGACCGACAGGTCGGGGCGGCTGGCCAGCAACGTGGTGACCACGGCCGTGTCGGAGGTGCCCATGTCGGCCTCGAGGCCGCGCTCGGCGATCTCGCGGGCCAGCTCGGCGGTGTTGACCAAGTTGCCGTTGTGGGCCAGAGCGATCGTCGTGCCGGCCGTGGTCGCGCGGATGGTCGGCTGGGCGTTCTCCCAGCTGGAGCCGCCGGTGGTGGAGTAACGGGTGTGGCCGATGGCGAGATGACCGCGAAGGCTGGCGAGCGTCGGCTCGTCGAAGACCTGCGACACCAGGCCGAGATCCTTGTAGACCACCACGCCCGAGCCGTCGCTGACCGCGATGCCCGCCGCCTCCTGACCGCGATGCTGCAGCGCGAAGAGCCCGAAGTAGGTGAGTTTCGCGACCTCTTCCTCGGGTGCCCAGACGCCGAAGACGCCGCAGGCATCCTGGGGGCCGCGCTCCTGGGGGTCGAGATCGTCGGTCAACCGGCCGTCGCCTCGGGGCACCTGGTCGCTCCCTGCTGCTGCTCGGACTAGCTCGGACAACTCGACCGCCTAGTGTACGCGAGGTCACCCGCGTGCGGCTCGATCTCAGTGCAGTGGCATGTACTCCGAAAGGTCGGTGCGCATGCCGCTGGCGCTTATCCTTCCGGACGCCACGGCGTCAGCCCATCCGAGGCGGCCCGTGGCGACCAGCAGCCAGGTCATCGGATCTGTCTCGACCACATTGGGCGGTGTGCCGCGGGTGTGCCTGGGACCGGCGACACACTGGATAGCGCCGAAAGGTGGAATTCGGACCTCCACCGAACGGCCAGGCGCGCGCTGCGCCAGCTCGGCGAGCAGCACCCGGACAGCGTCGCGGAGCAGGGCACGGTCCGGTTCGGCCCCGCGGTCCAGCGTGTCCAACGCCTCGTCCACGGACTCGGATTTATTGTGCGCAGGGGACACGTCGGGACGATACGACCCGCCCGGGCGAGATTACCCAGCGCCCCTGGGTCGCGCGAGAGACGTATGACAAGGCATAGTGGCCGACGGTGTATGCCTCGGTGGATCTACCGGGTAACTCAGGCGGCCGGGGACCGCGCGACCGAAAGGCGGTGGACGTGACAACGCACCTACGAGCCAGGGCGCTCCAGGCCGGTGCGTTACTGGCCCTGGTAGGCGGCATGGTGGCCGTCGCGTCCTCACCTGCGATGGCGGTCCAGCCGACCGTTCAGATCACCGACGTCTCGTCGACCGATCTGCCGTCCGGTGGCCGCACCACGCTGAGCTACACCGTCACCAACACGAACCTTGGCGGGTCCCCACAGCAGACTCAGTTCAGCTTGTCGGTTACGGGCAACGGCCTGAGCTGCTCCGGCGACTGCAGCCGCGCCACGCAGATCGGGTCCGGCGAGACCAAGCAGTTCACCGTGACACTAGCGGCGGGGGAGGTCGCCGCGGGCCAGACCAAGACCATCCCCGTCGTGGTCAAGGCCACCGTCAACAACGACACCGGCCAGGCCACCCAGCAGATCACGGTGCGCGGACCCGACAAGCCGCAGACGGTCAGTCAGGTGACCGGCCGGGTGAAGGACCAGGACGGCAAGCCCGTGCCCGGTGCCAGTGTCGGCGTCCGGGACTGCCAGGGCCACAGCTACACCACCACGACCAACGACGACGGACGGTTCCGGTTCACCTCGACCGACCAGACGCCGATCCTGGCGTGCACGCTCTCGGTCGGCACCGTCAAGCAGGGATTCGAGCCGGTCACCGTGTCGGTGCAAGGCGGCGCCGGCAAGGTCCTCAACGTGCCGTTGACGCTGCGGGGCGGGGAAACGACCACTTCCGCTCCGCCGTCGGCCTCCGCAACCGTCAGCGCTCCGGCGATCGACGAGGCGACCGATCCCGCGACCGATCCGGCGACCGATCCGGCCACCGGGGGTGCCACCGACAAGGCCGCGAACAACTCCAGCGGCTCCGGCTCGCTGCTCTTCATCATCCTGGGCGGGCTCCTCGTCGCGGCCGGCGTCGGCGCGATCGTGCTGGTGCTGATGCGCCGGAAGAACTCTGACGACCCGGACGACCCGGACGGCGCCGTGCCGAGCCAGGGCCGCTACGGCGATCCGACCCGGGTCGCCCCTGTCGGCGGCCGCAACGATGCCACGATGGTCGCGGCCCGCTCGGGTCCGTCGATCTCGGAGGCGCCGACGATGATGCAGCAGGCCGTGCCGGTCGAGGACGAGTTCCCGGATCCGTACGGCGTGCCGGTTTCCCAGGCGGGCTACGCCGGCGCCCCGGCGCAGTACGGCGGTACGGCGTACGGCGGGGCTGCGGTACCCGTGCAGCCCGGGGCCTACGACGCGGGTCCCGCGACGGAGTATGGCCGGCCGCCGGGCCCGGACGACGACCCGTACGCCGCGTTCGGCGCGCCCCAGGGTGCCGGCGGTTACGGCGGCGACCAGCAGCGCTACGACGAGCCGACCGGCATGTACCGGCCGGAATCCGGCGGAGCCGGCGGATACGGCCGGGACCAGGATTACGGCCATGGCGGCGGTTACCGCGGAGGGCAGGAGCCCGGAGCGGGCGCCGGCTCGTTCGGCCCGTCGAGCGAGGACGGCTACGGCCGGGAACCGGAGTACCCGGCCCGGGGCCGCGGAGAGTCGGCGGGCGGGTATCAAGGCGGCGGCTACTCCGGTGGCGGCTACGGCCAGGAGCAGCCATGGGGCGCCCCGGCCGGCGGTGTCGACGGCGGCAACGGTTACGGGCCGCCCGCGGCGGGGCGCGGCGATTACGGCTCGAACGGCTCGTACGGCGGTTCCGGCTCCTACGGCGCTCCGGCGGGCGGCGGCTCGTCCTACGGCGGCTACGACGCCCCGAACGGTTACGACCCGCGAGCGACGTACGGTCGGCCCGAGTCGTACGACCGCGGTCAAGGCGGCTACCGCGAGCCGAGCAGTTATGGTGACCAAGGCGGATACGGTGACCAGGGCGGATACGGCGGCGGCCAGGGGCAGGGCGGCGGCGGGTACTACGGCGGCGAGCAGGGCGGCGGACGCCACGGCGGGCAGTCTCGCCAGCCGCAGGAGTCGACGCAGCCAGGCCAGCGGCGCCCGCTGGACTGGCTGGACGACTGACACCCGGAAATTCTGTCGAAGGCCGGCCCCGCTGGTTCGGGGCCGGCCTTTCTGCTTGATCTTGTTTTTGCTGTCCGCCTCGGCAGTGTCTTGGCGTTGGACTCCCACTGGCTGGGCGCGGCTTCCTGCCGCCAGGCGTCAGTCCTGCACGGGTCCTTCTGCGTTGGTGCGCGGGCCCTTTGCCGAGCCCCCGGCGCTTGAGCGTCGGTCCTTCTCGACGCGTCGGCCCTTCGCGTGCCGCTCGACGTCGGAGTCGGCCGACTCGGCGGGCGGTGCCGGGGCAGCCGTGACGTCCTCGGCCTCGGACGCCGGGACGCCTGCCCCCGGCGCGACCGCGTCAGCTCCGGACGCCGGGAGGCCGGCCTCCCCGACCCCCGACGCCGGGACGCCTGCTCCCGGCACGACCTCGTCAACTCCGGACGCCGGGAAGCTGGCCGCCTCGGCCTCGGACACGGAGTCGCCGCCGGCCGCCTGGGCTGGTGGTTCCGCGCCGGAGAGGTCGGGCTCGGCCGGCGAGTCTGGCTCGGCGGGTGACGGAGACGGCTTCGGCACCGACTTGGTCTGCTCGACCGAGCCAGCCACGGCTGGCTCGTCCGCGGCGAGCCCAGCTTTGGGCCCTACGGTCTCGGAGCGCGGGACGTCCGGTGAGGAGGCCGGCGCGGCAGCCTCGGGAGCGGCCTCTCTGGAATCGACGGCATAGGCCGGATTCGGCGCGGCCTCGGCATCGGACGGCCGACTCACGGCCGGCGCGGCCTCGGCGCCAGCGGGCTCCACCGCGCCACCCTCAACGCCGGCGGGCGCCACCGCGCCACCCTCAACGCCGGCGGGCGCCACCGCACCACCCTCAACGCCGGCGGGCGCCACCGCCTCATCCTCAACGCTGACGGGCGCTGTGGCCGGCGCCAGCAGGTTCACCGGCTCGTCCGGTCGAGACGCGTGCTCCGGATCCCCGTGCCGCTTCGCGAGTTCGGCCGGGCCGCCGAACAGCTCACGCATCGTCGCCGTGTGCGCGGCCCGCAGCTCGTCCAGCGGGATCTCGAACTGGCCGTGGACCTGGAGGACCGGCTCCTCCGTGGTGATGCCGATCGGCGTGCACGGGACGTTGTACTCGGCCGCGAGCGCGACGAACGCCTTGTCGTGTCCGCGCGGGACCGCGACCAGCGCTCGGCCCGCCGACTCGCTGAACAGGTACACGAACGGCGTGTTCTGCTGCTCGTGCGCGGGCAGCGCGACGCGGGCGCCGATGTTGCGACGCAGGCAGCTCTCGACCAGGACCTGGGCCAGACCGCCGTCGGATAGGTCATGGGCGGCGCTGATGTGTCCGCGCTGCGAGCCGGCGGACAGCAACGCGCCGAGAGTCCGTTCATTGGCGAGGTCGACCTTCGGGGGGCGCCCACCGAGGTGGCCGTGGGTGACCCAGGCCCATTCTGAGCCGGACAGCTCGCACCGCGTTTCGCCGAGCAGGAAGAGCAGATCGCCTTCGGCAGTCGGCGGCGGCGGGAAGCCCATCGGAACGCGGCGCGCCACGTCGTCGAGGATGCCGAGCACGCCGACCACCGGGGTGGGGTGGATCGCGGCCGCTCCGGTCTGGTTGTAGAAACTGACGTTGCCCCCGGTGACCGGAATGCCGAGCTCCTGGCAGCCGTCCGCGAGACCCCGGACGGCCTCGGCGAACTGCCACATCACGGTCGGATCCTCGGGCGACCCGAAGTTGAGACAGTCGGTTACCGCGACCGGCTCGGCGCCGGTGACGGCGACGTTCCGGTACGCCTCGGCGAGCGCCAGCCTCGCGCCCTCGTACGGGTCGAGCCGGGCGAACCGGCCGTTGCCGTCGACGGAGAGCGCCACGCCGAGCCCCGTCCCTTCGTCGATCCGCAGCACCCCGGCGTCCTCGGGCTGGGCCAGCACCGTGTTGCCGAGCACGTACCGGTCGTACTGCTCGGTGACCCAGCTCTTGTCGCAGAGGTTGGGCGACGCGACCATCCGCAGCACGGTGGCCCGCAGCTCGTCCGGCGTGGTCGGTCGCGGCAGCGTCTCGGCGCGGTCCGCCTGCAGCAGGATCAGGTCGGCGGGCTCCCGGATCGGGCGCGCGTAGACCGGACCGTCGTCGGCCAGCGAACCAGGCGGGACATCGACGACCACGTGGTCGTTCCAGCTGATCACGACGCGACCGGGTAGGCCCGGGGTCTCGCTGGGGGTGACCTCGCCGATCGCGGTGGCCCAGACCCCCCACTTCGCGGCCACCTGCAGCACCTGTTCGAGCTTCTCCGGCGCGACGATCAGCAGCATCCGCTCCTGCGACTCGCTGGCCAGGATCTCGGTCGGCGACATGGACGGCTCGCGCAGCGGCACCCGCTCCAGCCAGACCCGCATGCCGGTGCCGGCCGCCGCCGCGGTCTCGGTGAGCGCGCAGGTCAGGCCCGCGCCGCCGAGGTCCTGGATGCCGACGACCAGGCCGGCGTCGTACAGCTCGAGGCAGCTCTCGATGAGCAGCTTCTCCATGAACGGGTCGCCGACCTGCACCGACGGGCGGCGCTGCTCGGCGCCCTCGTCGAAGGTGGCCGAGGCCAGCACGGATACGCCGCCGATGCCGTCCCGGCCGGTCCGGGCGCCCAGCAGCACGACGATGTTGCCGACGCCCGCCGCCGCCTTGTTCTGCAACCGCGCGACCGGCAGCACGCCGATGCTCAGCGCGTTGATCAGCGGGTTGCCCTGATAGCAGGGATCGAAGACGATCTCGCCGCCGATGTTGGGCAAGCCCAGGCAGTTGCCGTACCCGCCGATGCCGGCGACCACGCCGGGCAGGACGCGCGCGGTGTCGGGGTGCTCCGCCGCGCCGAAGCGCAGCGGGTCCATCACCGCGACTGGGCGGGCGCCCATGGCGAGGATGTCGCGGACGATGCCGCCGACGCCGGTGGCCGCGCCTTGGTACGGCTCCACGAAGCTCGGGTGGTTGTGCGACGCGACCTTGAACGTGACCGCGAGGTCCTCGGAGATCTGCACGACGCCCGCGTTTTCGCCGATGCCGGCCAGCATGCGGCTGTTCTGCGGTGCCTTCTCGCCGAACTGGCGCAGGTGCACCTTGCTCGACTTGTACGAGCAGTGCTCGCTCCACATGATCGAGTACATCGCCAGCTCGGACGCGGTCGGGCGGCGGCCAAGAATCTGGCGGATCCGGTCGTACTCATCGTCCTTGAGGCCGAGCTCGGTGTGCGGCTGCAGTTCCTCGGGTGTGTTCAGGGCGCGCTGAACGGTGTCCGGGCCGCCGTCGAACTCGCTGACCAGGACGTCGGTGGCGGCGTATCCGGCGGTCTTGCCGGGCGGCGGCAGCGCCGCCGCGGGCGGCTGGTTGGGCACGCTCCGCGGCGCCGCCGCGCCACTGGTGGCGGTGTCGGGCTGCGTGGTCATCGGTGGTTTCCCCCTGCAAGCTGGCCACCTGCGGACGACCCGGCCAGGGCCCGCAGGACCGAGGTGAAGAAGCCGAGGCCGTCCAGGGACGGGCCGGTCAGCGCCTCCACCGCGTGCTCCGGATGCGGCATGATGCCGACCACATTGCCGGCCTCGTTGGTGATCGCGGCGATGTCCCGCTGGGAGCCGTTCGGGTTGCCGCGGGTGTACCGGGCGACGACGCGGCCCTCCGCCTCGAGCTGGTCGAGCGTGTACTCGTCGGCGACGAAGCAGCCCTCGCCGTTCTTCACGGGGATCAGGATCTCCTGGCCCTCGGTGAACTGATTCGTCCACACGGTCGACGTCGATCCGATGCGCAGGAACTGGTCGCGGTTGCGGAAATGCAGGTGCTGGTTGCGGGTGAGCGCTCCCGGCAGCAGATGCGCTTCGCAGAGGATCTGGAAGCCGTTGCAGATGCCCAGGACGGGCAGACCACCCTGGACCGCGTCGGCGACGGTCTCCATCACCGGGGCGAAACGGGCAATGGCGCCGCAGCGCAGCGCGTCGCCGTAGGAGAAGCCGCCCGGAAGGATCACGGCTTCGACCCCGTGCAGATCCGGGTCGTCGTGCCACAGGCGGACAGGCTCGGCGCCCGCGATCCGGGCCGCCCGCGCCGCGTCGCCGTCGTCGAGCGAGCCGGGGAAGGTGACCACACCGATCCGCATGGTCACGCGTCCTCGGAGACGGCGTCGTCCAGCCTGATCGAGAAGTCTTCGATCACCGGGTTGGCCAGCAGCTTGTCGGCGATCTCCCGGGCCGTGTCGAGGTCCGGCTCACCGGCGAACTCGATCTCGATGCGGCGCCCGATGCGAACGGAGGAGACGTCGGTGACGCCGAGCCTCGGCAACGCGTTCGCGACCGCCTGGCCCTGCGGATCGAGGATCTCGGGCTTGAGCATGACGTCGACGACGACGCGAGACACGGGCACTCCTGACTGTAGGTGCGCAGTTGGGTGCCCCTATAAGGGGCGAGCGGCCAAAGCCTACCTTGTGGATCCCCCAATCGGCCCATCGGCTGGTGTCGGCAGGCCGACGCAAACGCGCCTGAGCAGGCAGTCTAGGCGGCGCTCCCGTCCCAGCACTCGGTCAAGCCTTCAACCAACGCAGGGCGGGAGAGCTATCGGTCTTGGCGGCGCACCGATGTCGCGTCGACGGCGGACGGCCAGAGCCGCCAGTACTACGCCAGTGTGGCCTACAACCGCAGCTGGATCACGTCGGTGGCGGGCGTCTGACCGAGCGTCACAGGATCGGGGCGGGGACGTACTTGGCCGCCTGCGGGTGGGCCGCGACGATCGCGGCAACCCGCTCGGCGACCGCCTGGACCTGGGCCGGGGCGGCGCCGACGAAGGCGGTGCGGTCCGCCACCAGGGCGTCGATCTCGGCGCGGGACAGGCCGAGGCGGCCATCCGCCGCCAGGCGGTCGAAGAGGTCATTCTCCGGGGCGCCCTTCTCGCGCATCGCGAGCGCGACCGCCACCGCGTGTTCCCTGATGACCTCGTGGGCCGTCTCCCGGCCGACGCCCTTGCGGACCGCGGCCATCAGGATCTTCGTGGTCGCGAGGAACGGCAGGAAGCGGTCGAGTTCGCGGGCGATCACGGCCGGGTAGGCGCCGAACTCGTCGAGCACGGTCAAGAACGTCTGGAACAGGCCGTCGGTGGCGAAGAACGCGTCCGGCAGCGCCACCCGGCGCACCACCGAGCAGGAGACGTCGCCCTCATTCCACTGGTCCCCGGCCAGCTCGCCGACCATCGACAGGTAGCCGCGGACTATGACCGCCAGGCCGTTGACCCGCTCGGATGAGCGGGTGTTCATCTTGTGCGGCATCGCCGACGAGCCCACCTGGCCGGGGCGGAATCCCTCGGTGACCAACTCCTGCCCCACCATCAGCCGGATCGTGGTGGCCAGCGACGACGGCCCCGCCACGACCTGCGCCAGCGCGGACACCACGTCGAAGTCGAGCGACCGCGGATAGACCTGGCCGACGCTGGTCAGCACCCGGGTGAACCCCAGATGAACGGCGATCCTTCGCTCCAGTTCGGCCAGCCTGGTCGCGTCGCCGTCGAGAAGATCAAGCTGGTCGGCGGCCGTGCCCACCGGGCCTTTGATGCCCCGGAGCGGATACCGCGCGATCAGGTCGTCCAACCTCTCGTACGCGATGAGCAGCTCCTCGGCCGCCGACGCGAACCGCTTGCCCAGCGTGGTCGCCTGCGCCGCCACGTTGTGCGACCGTCCCGTGATGACCAGGTCGGAATACTCGAGCGCCCGTTCGGTGAGCCGCGCCAGGGTGGTGACCACGCGATCGCGGACGAGCGACAGCGACGCTCGGATCTGCAACTGCTCGACGTTCTCGGTGAGGTCGCGCGAGGTCATCCCCTTGTGGATCTGCTCGTGGCCGGCGAGCGCGCTGAACTCCTCGATCCGTGCCTTCACGTCGTGCCGGGTGACCCGCTCGCGCGCCGCGATGCGGTCCAGGTCGACGTCGTCGACGACCGCCTCGTACGCCTCGACCGCGCCGTCCGGCACCGCGACGCCGAGGTCGCGCTGCGCGCGCAGGACCGCGATCCAGAGCCGGCGCTCCATCCGGATCTTCTCCTGGGGTGACCAGAGGGCGACGAGGTCCGCGGATGCGTAGCGGGTGGCGAGGACGTTCGGGACGGTCACGCCGGCAATTGTTCCATGAGCCTCCCGTCCCGATCCGGGAGCCGATGCCGCAGGTGACGGACGTCCCGACTGCTCAGCATGGCGAGTACGGCCAGCGCCATCAGGGCCGCCGCACCGATCAGGGCCAGCTCGACGCCGGCGGCATCGGCGACCGGACCGGCGACGATCTGCCCGACCGGGATGGCGATGAACGAACCCACCATGTCGTACGAATACACTCGCGCGAGCTTCTCCGGCGGGATCTGCTCCTGCATGGTCGTCTCCCAGGCGACGCCGAACTGCTCCAACCCGAGCCCGGCGGCGAACACCGCGACCAACAGCACACCGACCTGGGGCGCGACGCCGAGCGCCACCATCGGCAGGGCCAACAGCGTGAGACAGGCGGTACCGAAGAACAGCATCCGGTGGAGCCGGATCCGCATCGCCACCAACGCACCCAGGATCATGCCGATGGTCTGCGCGGCCAGCACGAAACCCCAGGCCCGGCGGCCGATCGTGGCGTCGGCGACGGTCGGGCCGAGGACGTTGAACCCGCCGCTCCAGCTCGCGTTGAGGATGCAGGCGCCGGCGACCACCACCCACAGCCATGTGCGCGATCGGAACTCGCTCCAGCCGGTGAACAGGTCGGCGAGGATTCTGCGCCGTTCCTCGACAATCTGCTGGGGCACCCGGAGGAATGCGAAGCAGATCCCGGCCAGTACGAACGCTGCCGCGTCGACCATGATCCCCCAGCCCGGGCCGACCGTCGCCACGACGATGCCGGCGGCCGGCGCGCCGATGACCGCAGCCGCGTTGAAGAAGAGCCGGTTCAGCGCGTTGGCCTGCTGCCGCTCGTCGACGGGAACGGTCTGCGGCAGGATCGCCGACGACGCCGGCATCGCCAACGCCCCGACCAGGCCGTTGACCCCCGACAGCGAACGCGAGCGCGATCGGCGCGAATGTGTTGCCGAGCACGTTCACCGTCCGGCCGATCAGCAGCAGCCGGAACGTGGGTGTTCACCCTTCGTCCGCCGTCCGGAACATCGCGATCGACGGGCTGGTCCGGACGGTTCCGGGGGTGCGCGGTGGCTGCGCGGCGTCATGTAGCTCGCGGGCCGCCTGGCCGACCCGTTCCTTGAACTCGTTCCACGCCGAAGGGTCGAGCCAGAGTTCGGCGTCGACGATGAGGTTCCCCTC
>DASYTU010000039.1:0-4418 GCA_036001925.1 Actinoplanes sp. | reverse complement strand
CGCGACGCCCATCCAGATCCGGGTCACCGGCGACCGCGCCACCGGACGCCTGCTCGGCGGGCAACTACTGGGCCACCGCGGCGCCGAAGTCGCCAAACGCATCGACATCTACGCCACCGCCATCAGCTATGGCGCCACCGTCGACGACGTCGCCGACCTGGACCTGTCCTACACTCCTCCGCTCGGCAGCCCCTGGGACGCCGTCCAGATCGCCGCCACGACCTGGCGCCGGGGCGTGGGGTAACGCTCAGGACTGACCCAGGTTGGTGACGACGTTGACGGCGGCCGCGAGGATGTCCGTGCCGAAGGCGTACGACAGCAGGGCATGTCCGAGCGCGATCCGCCGGATCCGGGTGTCGGCGGGCCCGCGATCATTCTTCGGACAGCCTGGCTCGCTGCTGCAGGATGTAGAGCAGCAGGAACGACGGCACCACGAACAGGATCGCCAAGCCGAAGATGACGGCCAGGGCGACCAGGGTGGCGTGCGGCGCCGCGACCGAGGCGATGCTGGAATGGGTACCGAGCACGTACGGGTATTGCGCGACGCCCCAGCCGACGACCAGGGCGGCAACGGCGACCGCGGCGAGGACGCGTACCACGCGCGGTGCGCCCCGGCGCAACATTGCCAGCGCGGCCGCCCCGGCCAGGACGGAGATGATGACCGCGGGTAACCCCGGTCCGAGCAGGCGAGTGAACAACCGGTGGGCGTCGGCGTGCGCGACGGCGAGCCCGATGATGCTGATCGCTCCCGCGAGCCAGGCGGCCGCCCACGCGCGCCGTCCGAACCAGACCTCCAGCCGCCCGTCGCCGGCGTTACGGGCGTCCGCGGTCAAGAACACCGCCGCGAGGTAGGCGCAGACCGCGACGGCCAGGGCGCCGGCCAGCAGCGACGTGGGGTTCACCCAGCTTCGTACGGCGTCGCCGTTACCGTGCGGGGGCACCCGGCCGGATGCGATGCCGCCGATGACCGTGCCGAAGAAGAACGGGGTCACCACGGAAGAGAGGGCGAACGCCGCGCCGGTGACACGCTGCTCCCGGGTATGCACCAGGACCTTGCGGAACGCGAAGCCGCTACCGCGCAGCACGATACCCAGCGCGGCCAGCCCGAGCGGCAGGTACAGGGTGGTCATCACCGCGGCGAACGCGGTCGGGAACGCGGTCCAGAAGACAACCAGGCAGTAGATGAGCCAGGTGTGGTTGGCCTCCCACACCGGGCCCACGGAGCGGTCGATCAGCGCCCGCACCGGCCCGCCGCTGGCGGCGCCCCCGGCCGTGAGGTCCCAGAACCCGGCGCCGAAGTCCGCACCGCCGAATACCGCGTAGGCGACCACGCCGAGTAGCAGACCACCCGCGACCACGGTGCTCACGACGCACTCCCGCGCGCGGGAACCTCGTCCGACGGTTCGGGGCCGTACGGCACGTCGACCGGCTCAATCTGGGCCGCCCAGCGTCGCCGCATCGAACGCAGCGCCACGACCGCGCCGGCGCCGACCGCGACATAGATGAGCACCGCGCCGGTGAAGAACGCCCACACGTTGCCGGAGGTGGTCACCGCGTCACGGGTCAGCAGCAGTCCGACGACGGTCCAGGGCTGGCGGCCGACCTCCGTGACGACCCATCCGGATTCCAGCGCGACAAGGGACAGGACACCGGCCATCGCGGCAGCGCGCAGGAACCACGGGCTGCGCGGCAGCGTCCGGCGCCGCCACCAGACGATCGCGAACCAGACGGCCAAGGCGAGCAGTGCGAAGCCGGTGCCGACCATGACGTCGAACGCGAGGTGGACGATGCTGACGAGGTGGTCCGGGGGCCGTACGCCGGCCGGGATCGCATCGAGGCCGCTGATCCGGGTGTCGGGTCGGAAGCCGGCAAGCAACGATGCTCCGTCCGGGATCGGCAGGCCGTACTTCACCTGGCCGTCGACCAGGACGCCGCCGACGACTTCGGGTACGTGCGTGGACGTGCTGGGCAGGGCCTCGATCGCGGCGAACTTCGCCGGTTCGTGCGCGAACACCTCACGGGCCGCGACGTCGCCGACGTAGATCTGCACCGGGATGACCACCGCGGCCGTCGTGAACGCGATCAGGAACCCGAGCCGGTGGTACGCGTCGCGACGGCCCTTGAGCATCGCGGCCGCGTAGACCCCGGCGACCACGAACCCGGCGACGACGTACGCGGCGAGGAACATGTGCAGCGTCTCGTACCAGAACGCGCCGTTGAAGAACACCCGCCACGGGTTGACGTGCACGACCTGTCCGTCGCGGATCACGATACCCCCCGGCCGGTTCATCCAGCCGTTCGCGGCTACGACCGACGCGGTGCCGCCGAGCCCGGCCAGGGTGACCGGCACCCCGGACCAGAAATGCGGCCATGGCCGCAGACGCGTCCAGCCGTAGATATAGATCGCGACGAAGATCGCTTCGAGAAAGAAGAAGATGCCCTCCACGCCGAACGGCAGCCCGTACGCGCCGCCGTAACGACCCATGAGACCGGGCCACAGCAGGCCCAGCTCGAAGCTCAGCACGGTTCCCGACACCGCACCGACCGCGAACAGCACCGCCGACACCTTCGACCAACGCTGGGCGAGCAGCAGCGCGTTGGCGTCGCCGCGGCGGATGCCCCGGTAGTTGGCCACCAGCATCAGGAAGGTGAAGGCCACCCCGAACGGCACCAGGATGATATGAAAGCCCAGCGTGAACGCCATCTGCTCGCGAGCTGGCAACAGCTGCTCGGGGTCCCCCGCGGCAGCCAGCAGCACGTCGACGGTGGCCGACCTGCCCGTCATGACGCCATGCTGGCACACCGCACCCGTGGTCCGCCCGGCGGCCGTGCCACGATGGGTACCGCTTCGAGCGTCACATGCGAGCCAACGCCTTGCGGGCCAGGGCGGTCAGGGCCGGTTCACTCCCGCCGACCAGGCAGAGGTTGTTCGTGCCCTGATGTACGCACAGCGTCTGGGCGCGGGCGACGTAACCGGCCTGGTCGCCGACACCGCTGACCTTGACCACCTGGCCACTGGAGACGGATGCGGCGCCATCGATCGCCCGCTGGTACACGGTGTCCGCGCCCGATGGGTAGTGCTCGACGAGGAGGATGTTGTTCCCGGCCGTAAACCGGCACATCGACACCAGGTCGCCGGCCGTCGACGTGCCCTTTCCGTACCCGGAACCGAGAGCGGCCTTCACCTCGGCGGCCGTCACCAGCGTGCACGGGTCGATCGCGGGCTTGCTCTGGGCCGCCGCGGTCGCCGGCGCCTGTGCGGCGTCTGTGGCAGCGGCGGGCCCGGCGCCGCTCGCCGGTGCTTGATCATCGGAGTCCCGGCAGGCCGCCGCGGTCGCGGCGATCAACCCGGCGGTGAGCAGCAGGACGAGCGGCCGACGCGCCGCGCCCCAAGACGTCATGTTCATCACCCTTCGGCCGGTTGTCGGCGCAAGATCGTGCCACGCCGATCATGCGCCTGACACACCACGCCGGAGCCGCCCCGACGGGCGGACGAAAGGGCTGATCGTGGTTGACCCGTAGGTGTGCCGTTCCGCGCGGGTACGGGGCCAACCGGGGTCGGTCCCTGATGTGGCGCCACCGGTCCGTCGGCCACGCTGGGAGGACCAAAAGCGAAGCGCTGGCGAGGGAAACGCCAGTGCGGAAGGAGAAACGATGGACAGGGTGTACGGGACGATGCGCCAGCATGGACTGGTGCGACCGTTGCAGGGGCGGGTGTTCGGTGGAGTGGTCGCGGGCCTGGGGCGGCGCTTCGGCATCGACCCTTGGCCGGCACGTCTGCTGTTCCTGGCGGTCCTGCTGGTGATTCCCGGCAGCCAGATCCTGATCTACCCGATCCTGTGGATCCTCATGCCGTCGGAGACGGCCGCGCCGGTGCCCGGCCCGATGTCCGCGCCGGCGCCCGTGCCCCCTATGTGACGGCTACTCGCCGACCCGCAGCGGCTCGACCCGGGCGCCCGGGCCGGCGGTCCACCATGCCAGGTGCCAGGGCGCGTCGATGATCAGGTGGGTTGAGCACTCGGAGGAGTCGCGTCGGTTCTGTGTGCTCCAATCGCCCCCCATAGGGGCGGCAGGAGCACGCACAACGCGTGTGCCCGCGCTCGACGGCGTGGGCACATGCGCGAATGTGACCCGCCGTCACCGCCGGGGGCGACCGGCGGCGGAGCAATGGGTGTTGAGCGTGTTTACAAGCCTCGGCGGCATTGGAGACTGCACCTGTGCCACCGTTGCCGCACTACCGGAGCGACGTCGGGCAATACAGCGGCGCTGGGTCTAGGCGTTCTGGGTTTAGGCGTTCTGGGGCAGGTGGACCTTGGCGTCCTCATACGTGGCGTTGCCGGCCGACCCGGCCGGGGCGTAGACGAGATTCAGCACACCGGTCTTGAATGTCTGCGACGAGATCAGCGCGAACGGGATCG
>DASYTU010000038.1:0-20319 GCA_036001925.1 Actinoplanes sp. | reverse complement strand
CTCCCTTGGCGAACGGCACGACACGAATGTGCACATTCGGCCGACGGGCAACGTCCGCGATGATCTCCAACTGTTCGGCGGTTGTCTTGGCACCGCCGATGCGCCGCTTGATGACTGACTCGTCGAGGATCAGCAGGTAGTCGGGGCCGTCGTCGCGTTCGACGATCTGTTGGCTCCGCATCATCCGGACCTCATATCGAACGCGGCGGTCCTCGTCCGACAAGCTCTTGTTCCACCACGCCAGAATGGATTCGGCAACCGCCGAGGTCTGCAGGACGCCGGGATAGAAGACGGGTTGATAGGCGCGGATGGCGACTGCCTCAGTCTCGAACTGCATGAGATCTCGCAGACCTGGCGTGAGATGCTCCCGATATTCGGGCG
The DNA here is from genome assembly GCA_036001925.1 of Actinoplanes sp. Taxonomy (GTDB): domain Bacteria; phylum Actinomycetota; class Actinomycetes; order Mycobacteriales; family Micromonosporaceae; genus Actinoplanes. The sequence continues at coordinate 19,938 of DASYTU010000038.1, read as the reverse complement.
CCGTCACCCATCGCTGCCTGCGGGAAATGCGGGCGTCCTCGGCGAGCCGCTCGATTCTCTCGGGTTCGACGACGCCGTACACGTCCAACAGAGCCCGCAGGTCCGTCACCGAGACGCCGACCTCGCCGCCCTCGATCCGCTGCATCTTGGACAACGACCAACCAAGCCGGCTGGCGACCGCGCCTTGGCTCATCGGCGTGGCCTGACGGGCTCTACGGAGCGCACGCCTCACTCGCTGCCTCGCGACAGCGGGGAACTCTTCCTGCCTCGCGGCCATGCGACCCCGTCCGCAGCGTTGGCTATGTCGCTATCGGGAACGTAGCACCCCAGCCGAAGACCTCAAACACGCCCTGACGTGCTCCTGAAACGGTGGGTGCACGACAGTTCGAGGACGTCGCCGTTGCCGCGGCGACGTCCTCATTTCGGCTGAGGGCATCTCGTTGCCGCGATGATGCCCTCTTCAGTGCGAGGTCCCCGCCCCCGCTCCACATCAGTATGGGTAGTAACCGGACGTGATCGCCATACCTCTAAGTGCGGTGTAGCTGATAGCAGCATTCATTCACGCAGTCACGTACGGCGTCCGATGGTGAGCAGGTGGCTGCTCGCCCCGAGCAGGCTCGCCTCCTGCTCGATCCGCCGCAACATGTCGAGCATGATCTCGGTCAGGTGCGGGTCGGCGAGGAACTCCGCCACCTTGTGCCCGGTGATCCACACCGGACCTTCGACCGCGACCGTACGCACGTCGACCAGGCCAGCGGCCTCCGCCTCCTCGCCGGGCTCGTCGGGACGGTGGAAGTACGCGCTGGTGAAGTAGCGCGGATCCCCGGCGTGGTTGCGGTGCACGCCGTCGGCCAGGTCTCGCTCCACGATCGACACGAAGCCGGGATCGGCGTAGTAGCCCCTCGCGAAGCCGTCCAAGAACGACGCGAACCGGCTGATCACCGCGCCCACGACCACGCCGCCGGGCCGGACCACGCGGGTCGCTTCGCGCCAGGCCGTGAGCCGGTCCGCGGGTACCGGCAGGTGGTAGAGGGGCCCGAGCAACAGCACGGCGCCGGCGCTCGCGTCCGGCTCGGGCAGCTCGCGTGCGTCACCCAGGACCGCGGTGACGCCGGGCAAGGTCGCGGACGCAGCCACATGGGACGGCACCGGATCGACCACGCGCACCTCGTAGCCGGCCGACGCGAGCGGCCGCGCGTACCCGCCGGTGGCCCCGCCCACGTCGATGACCCGGGCCGGTGCCGGCGGCAGGACGCGGGTGAGCACATCCCACGTACGCAGGAACTCCAGCCGGCCGGGGCCGGCGGCGAGGCGGTCGTCCTCGCGGCCCTGCTCGTAATACTCGAGGATCTCCGGGCTCAGCATGTTACGAGCGTGCTGGCGACCGGTGCCCGCGGCAACCGATTTGCCGCGTGTCGCTCCGCGGGCGCGCACCCCGGGTGAGGCATCCTAGGAACCTAGCGTCGTCGTCCTGGAGGCAGCCCCGGAGGCAGCATGACGATCAACCCCGGCACCGCGGAGTTTCCGCATCGGCAGATCGCCGCCCAGCTGCGCGAACGCATCCGCCGCGGGGAATGGCAGCCCGGCGAGCGGCTGCCCTCGATCCCGGCGATGGCGGAGATGTTCGGCGTCGCCAAGCAGACCGTCCAGCGCACCGTCGATCAGCTCCGCGTCGAGGGCATCCTGATCACCAAGCCCGGTTCCGGTACGTACGTCCGCGGCACCCGCCGCCGCCTCAACCGGCTCTCCCGCGGCCGGTACGGCGCCCACCGCGGCTACCACGCCGACCTCGCCGCCCGTTACCGGCAGCAGCTCACCGGCGTCCGGCGCGAGCCCGCGCCGCCGGAGGTGGCCGACGCGTTCGGCGTCCGCGACGGCACCGAGATGCTGGTACGGCGGCATGTCGTGCGCACCGACGACGCCACCGTCGAGGTGGGCGCCTCATGGTTCCGGGTGACCGAGGCCACCGGCACGTCGCTGGAGCGCCTCGAGGCGTTCGGGCGGCCGCTGTACCAGGAGGCGGAGGAAGCGCTCGGCAAGCGGTACGCCTCGGCCACCGACACGATCAGCGCGCGGCAGCCGAGCCGCGAGGAGGCGGAGATCCTGCAGATCCGGCCGGACACGCCGGTGCTGCACCTGCTGCACGTGGCGTTCGACGAGACCCGGAAGCCGATCGAGGTAGCCCAGGCGACGTGGCCGGGCCCGATGACGACGCTCACCGAGGAGTACCGCATCCCCGCGCCCACTCCGGACCCCGACCCGGACCCGGGCTTCGCCCTGGCCTGACACCGGCAGAGCGGACTGCGTAGGACGCCCGCGACCTGGACCCCGGGCTTCGCGCTGGCCTGAACGGTCCGCGCGGACGACATAGGGCGCCGGCGACCCAGAGCGGTCTTCACCGGGCACCGCGAAACGACATCGCACGCCCGCGACCCCGAGACCCGGCCTGGGCCCGGCGGGAGTGCGCGGATCGCCCAGTCCGCTCTAGACTGCGACGCCATTTGATCATTGCCAGAGAGGTAGTACCACATGGGGTTGCGGGACAAACTGATCGAACGCGTGCAGCCGATGCTGCCCGGCGAGCAGATTCAACAGGTTTTCCTGGCACAGGCCGGGGTGTCGCCGTGGATCGGCAACTCCTTCGGCCTGCTGGGCCAGTCCATGGTGAAGCGTCGCATCATCGCCGTCACCGACCAAGGCGTGGTGGTGCTCGCCGCCGGCTTCAACGGGACCAACCCGAAGGAGATTCTCCGTCGGCTCCCGAGGTCGACCCGGCTCGGCCCGACAAAGGGCATCTGGAGCCGGATCGACGTCGGCGGCGACGAGAAGGCCTGGGTCCACAGCAGGTTCCGTAAGGACGTCGAGGCGGCGGACGCCGCGGTCGCCGTCGCGGAGTAGGCGTTTCGGCCCGTCGCGCTGTCCCGGCGTGACGGGCCTCGCGAGCATTGAGGTCACGAGGCCGGTCGGGCCGTGACGGACTTCGCCAGCACCTAGCCGTCTAGAGACGTACGCCCAGCAGGGCGTCGACCGTCTTCGCCATCAGCGCCGGCGCGGCCGGGTCGTCACCGGCACCGGCCAGCGCGGCGTCGGCCCACGCGTCCACCACGGCCAGGGTCGCGGGAGTGTTGAGGTCGTCGGCGATCGTCTCCCGTACCGCTGCGAGAAGGCCCTCGCCGGACGGCCCGGCGGTCGCCGACGCTGCCTCACGCCAACGGGCCAGGCGCAGCTCGCCGGCCTTGAGCACGTCGTCGGTCCACTCCCGGTCCTCGCGGTAGTGGCCGGACAGCAGACCCAGGCGCACGGCCATGAGATCGACGCCGTCCGCGCGCAGCCGGGAGACGAAGACGAGGTTGCCCTTGGACTTCGACATCTTCTCGCCGTCCAGGCCGATCATGCCGGCATGCACGTAGTGGCTCGCGAACGGGGCCGCGCCGGTGAGCCGCTCCGCATGCGCGGCAGAGCACTCGTGGTGCGGGTAGATCAGGTCGTTCCCGCCGCCCTGCACGTCGATGGTCTCGCCGAGCAGGCCGAGCGCGATGGTGGCGCACTCGATGTGCCAGCCGGGGCGGCCCGGGCCGAGGTCAGCGCCGTCCCAGGCCGGCTCGCCGTCGCGGGCGCCGCGCCACAACAGCGGGTCGAGCGGATCGCGTTTGCCCGCGCGATCGGGGTCGCCGCCGCGCTCGGCGGAGAGCACCAGCATCTCCTCGCGGGACAGGTGCGACTCGTAGCCGAACGCGGGCGCCGCGGAGATCGGGAAGTAGAGGTCGCCGCTGCCGTCGTCCAGGCGGTAGGCCGCGCCGGTCTCCACCAGCGTGCGGACGTGATCGGCGATGGCCGGGATCGACTCGACCGCGCCGATGTAGTGCTGCGGCGGGATGATCCGCAGCGCCTCCATATCCTCCCGGAACAGCGCGGTCTCGCGCATGGCGAGCACGACCCAGTCCTCGCCGTCGCGGGTGGCGCGCTCGAGGAGCGGGTCGTCGATGTCGGTCACGTTCTGGACATAGCGCACGTCGATGCCGGCGTCGCGCCAAGCCCGCTGCACGAGGTCGAACGTGATCATGGTGGCGGCGTGGCCGAGGTGGGTGGCGTCGTAGGGCGTGATGCCGCAGACGTACATCGTGGCGGCCGGCCCGGGCGTGGTCGGCTGTACGGACTGCCGGGCCGAGTCGTAGAGCCGCAGCGGCGTGGCAGATCCCGGCAGCGTCGGCACGTCGTGCCCGGTCCAAGCGTCCATGGTCTGGAGCCTATCCAGGATCACCGGCAAGTTCGGCCCGGCGTGAGCTACACCTCTAGATCGGCGGCCAGGGCATGGCGGGCCAGTCCTGCGGCGGCTTGGGAAAGCGGCCGGCGCGGACCAGACGTCGTACGCGCAGCCGGACGTGCTGCACCTCGGAGATCGTCAGGTGTTGCTCGAGCGTCTCGCCGAGCGGCCCGTCGAGTTGGGCGCCCAGCTCGATCAGCGTCTGGAGGGACGCCGGTGGGATGGGCTTGCCGGTCCAGCCCCAGAGCACCGTGCGCAGCTTGTTGTCGACGTGGAAGCACACCCCGTGGTCGACGCCGTAGATGTGCCCGCCGGGCGCGTAGAGGACGTGGCCGCCCTTACGGTCGGCGTTGTTGAGCACCGCGTCGAGTACGGCCATTCGGGACAGCCGCGGGTCGTCGGCGTGCGCGAGCGCGTACGCGTCCCCGTCGTAGTCCCGCGCCGACGCCACCGCGAGCCAGCCTGCCGGCACGTCGTACGCGGGCACGAACCCGATCAGCGCCTCGGCGTCCTCGGGTTCGTCGATCCACAGCTGGACGGCGCCCAGCCCGAGCGGCCCGTCGCGCAGGATCGTCGGCGGCACCAGGTCCCAACCGGTAGCGTGCGACACCAGGTACGCCGATACCTCCCGCCCGGCCAGCGTGCCGTCCGGAAAGTCCCACAGCGGGCGCTCCCCGCGGACCGGCTTGTAGACGCAGCGGCGGGTCAGCCCGTCCAGCGCGATCTCGGCCCGCAGCGTGGTGTTCGAGGCGTCGACGAGCCGTCCCTCGAGCTCCATCGTGCCGCGTGTGAGCAGTTCGAGGGCGTCGTCCTCCGCCAGCACCGATGCGGGTTCCGCGGTCACCGGTGATAACCGTTGTGGCGCGGGCAGAGATGGCCGGCCGGGTCCAGCGGCTGACCGCAGAGCGGGCACGGCGGGCGGCCGGCCGCCACGACGCGCCGGGCCCGGTCGATGAACGCGCGGGTCGCCTCGGGCGTCAGCCGTACGCGCAGCCGGTCCAGGTCGTCGTCCGGCTCGTCATCGTCGTCGACGACCGGGATGTCGTCCTCGTCGTCTTCCGCGCCCAGCCCGACCTCGGCATCGGCCTCGCCGGCCTCGATCGCCTCGATCACCACCGTGGTGGTGTCGACGTCGAAGGCCAGCCCGAGCGTGCCGACCCGGAACTCCTCGTCGACCGGCGTGTCCAGCGGCTCGTTGTCGTGCACGCCGAGCACCGGCGCGTCGGGCAGGTCGACACCGAACCGCCGGGCCGCCTCGGTGAGCAACTCCTCGAGTTTCTCCGCGAGCAGCGAGACCTGGACCTTCTCCAGTGCCACGCTGACCACCCGCCCGCCGCCGCGGGCCTGCAGGAAGAATGTGCGGTCCCCCGGCTCGCCGATCGTACCGGCGACGAACCGCTCCGGCGGCTCGAAGGCATGCACCTGATGGGTCATACCGACCGTCCCCTCGGCATGCCCGCGCTGCGCTGGGTGCACTCGGTCATGCATCGACCCTATCCGGCGGCGCGCGCCCGCGCGTAGCGCACCGACGCGATTCGCCGAGGGCGCAACGTTTGCGCACGCTGCGGTGATCGCGCGACTACCAGAGGTGATTAGCCGGCGCCGCCTCCGACGACCGCCTCGGACTCCGCCGGCGCCAGGCGCGTCGTGCGCCCCTTGCCGCGCTTCGCGGGCACGAGCGCGGTGAGGTCGGCGGTGTCGTTGAGACGTAGCAGGAACGGGCGGGTCGGGGTGTAGCGGATCACGCTGACCGAGCCCGGATCGGCCACGATGCGCTGGAACTCGTCCAGATGCACGCCCATGGCGTCCGCCACGATGGCCTTGATCACGTCGCCGTGGCTGCACGCCAGCCAGATCGCATCCGGACCGTGCTCGGCGGTCACCGTCGCGTCCCAGTGCCGGATCGCGGCCACCGCGCGGGCCGACATGGCGGCCATGGCCTCCCCGTTCGGGAAGACCGCGGCGCTCGGGTGCTGCTGCACCACACGCCACAGCGGTTCCTTGGCCAGCTTCTTGAGCGACTGGCCCTCCCAGTCGCCGTACCCGCACTCGGTCAGGCCCTCGTCGACGATCGGCGCGGCGTCGGGTAGCGCCAGCTCGAGCGTCTGCCGGCAGCGGATCAGCGGGCTGGTCACCACGGCGGACAGCGGCAGCGGGCGCAGCCGCTCGCCGACCTTGGCGGCCTGGGCGCGACCGGCGTCGTCGAGCTCCACGGGCTGCCGGCCGGCGAGACCGCCGTTGGCGTTCGCGCTCGTGCGGCCATGACGCAGGAGCAGGACGGTCGCCACGGTTACTCGGCCACGCCGGAGGCCTCGTACGCGTCGGCGATCTGCCGCAACGTGGCGATGCCGCTGTCCAGGTCGCCGACGTACGGGCTCACCGACAGCGTCCCCACGCCGGCCGCGGCGTACTGCCTGATCCGCTCGGTGATCTGGATCCGGTTGCCGATGATGGAGGTCCGCTCGATGAATTCCTGCGGAACCGCGGCCGCGGCGTCGCGCAGCTTCTTGTCCAGGTAGAGGTTCTGCACCTCGGCGGCCGCATCGGCGTAGCCCATCCGCACCGCGAGCTGGTTGTAGAAGTTCTGCTCGCGGCTGCCCATGCCACCCACGTAGAGCGCCGCGTACGGGCGGATCACATCGGCGCAGGCGGCGAGGTCGTCGCCGAGCACGACGGGGACGCTGGGCGCGACGTCGAAGCCCGTCAACCCGGAGCCGGACTTGGCCCGGCCGCGCTCCACGTGCTGGAGATACTCGCCGGCCGCGTCCGGGGCGAAGAAGATCGCCAGCCAGCCGTCCGCGATCTCGCCGGCCAGTTCCAGGTTCTTCGGGCCCACTGCGGCCAGGTAGATCGGGATCGATTCGCGCGGCGGGTGGAAGCCGAGTCGCAGCGCCTTGCCGGGTCCGTCCGGCAGCGGCAGCGTGTAGTGCTCGCCGTCGTACGCGACCGGCTTGCGGGCGATGGCCATCCGGACGATGTCCACGTACTCGCGGGTGCGGCCGAGCGGCTTGCCGAACCGGACGCCGTGCCAGCCCTCGGACACCTGCGGGCCGGAGACGCCCAGGCCGAGCCGGAACCGGCCGCCGGAGAGCGCGTCGATGGTCGCGGCGGTCATCGCGGTCGCCGCCGGGCTGCGGGCCGGGATCTGCATGACCGCGGCCCCCAGGTCGATGCGCTGCGTCTGGCCGGCGATCCAGGCGAGCATGCTGGGCGAATCCGAGCCGTACGCCTCGGCCGCCCACACCACCGAGTAGCCGAGGCGGTCGGCCTCCTGAGCCATGGCGAGGTGATCGGCGGGCGTGGTCCACGCGGCCTGGTAACCCAGGCTGAGTCCGAGCCGCACATGTCCTCCCGAAGTCCGTGGTCGCGGAAGATCCCGGTTTCGAAGCGTACGCACACACGCAGAGTGATTTCGGTCCGGTAACCGACGGGGTTGAGCTGGCGTTCGGGATTTCGCGTTCGGGCGCGCCTGAATAGGGTTCACCCATGCAACAGCGACCGCTCGGCCGAAGCGGGCTGGCGGTCTCGCGGCTCGCGCTCGGCACCATGACGTGGGGCCGGGACACCGACCCCGACGACGCGGCCGCGCAACTCAAGTTCTACCTGGAGGCCGGCGGCACGCTGCTGGACACCGCGGACGTGTACGGCGACGGCGACGCCGAGTCCGTGATCGGTTCCCTGCTCGACCACCTGGTCCCCCGCGACGAGGTGCTGATCGCCACGAAGGCCGGGCTGACCCCGAACGCGTTCCGCCGCCGGGACGGCTCCCGCGGCAACCTGCTGCGCTCACTCGATGCGTCGCTGCGCCGGCTCGGCACCGACTACGTCGACCTGTGGCAGGTGCACGGGTACGACCCGCAGACACCGCTGGAGGAGACCCTCGCGGCGCTGGACCACGCCGTGGCGAGCGGCCGGGTCCGGTATGTGGGCGTGTCCAACTTCGCCGGCTGGCAGACCGCGCGGGCGGCCGCCTGGCAGTCCGCGTATCCGGGACGGGCGCCCATCGTGGCCGCTCAGATGGAGTATTCGCTGCTCGAGCGCGGCATCGAGCGCGAGCTGATGCCCGCGGCGGCGGCCATGGGCATCGGCGTGCTGCCGTGGTCGCCGCTGGGCCGGGGCGTACTGACCGGCAAGTACCGCAACGGCCGCCCGCTGGACTCGCGGGCCGCGTCCGAGCATTTCGCGCCGTTCGTGCAGGTCTACCTGGAGCCGCGCAGCTCGAGCATCGTCGAGGCGGTGGTCACGGCCGCGGCCGGGCTCGGCGTCTCGCCGCTGGAGGTCGCCCTGGCCTGGATCCGGGACCGGTCCGGGGTGGCCGCGCCGATCCTCGGCGCGCGTACCGCCGGGCAGCTGCAGGGCGCGCTGCAGAGCGAGGCACTCACGCTGCCGGTGGAGATCGCCCGGGCGCTGGACGACGTGTCCGCGATCGACGTCGGCTATCCCGAGCGGGAGGACTGACCGCCGCTTGTCACCCGGCGGCGCTCGACCTGCGCGGACTGCGCCCGTAGCGGCCCGGCGCGGGGACTGGTGCCGGCCCGGAGTCCCGGGGCATATTAGGTCGCATGGACTACGAATACGCGCCGCTGCGGTTGCCATCGAATGTCGACAAGTTGACCGCTGCGGCGCAGCTCGCCATACAGGCAGAGTTCTCCGGATGGGAGCTGGCGAAGGTCAAGCTCTTCCGGGACGGGACCCGGCAGGTGATGCTCAGGCGCAAAGTCCAGAGCACCCCCCAGCCGGGTCTCAGTTATTGACGGGCGCCGGCGACCGGCCGGCTCAGCTATGGTTCGCGGGCTCGTCTGAGTCCTCGTCCTCGTCCTCGGGCAGGAACGGGTGCTCGTCGAGGCGCCCGACCAGCACGTCGTCCGGGGCGGGCGTGAACGGGCCGGTGCCGTCCTCCTCCTCGTACGCCTCGAGGTCGAGCGCCACCTGGACCTCGCTGACCGTGAGCAGGCCGTCCAGCGGTTCCAGTTCCGGCACGTCCAGCGAGGACAGCGAGCCGTCGCCGGCCTGCAGGAGTTCGAGCACGGCCTCGCCGACCGACTCGACCGGTTCGGGGTCCTCGTCGGCCGGCACGGAGCCGCGCCGGGCCGCCTCGGCAACCCGCAGTAGCGCGGTCACGCTGGGCACCCGGTAGTCGCGGCGCTGCCGCACCGAGAGCACCTGCGGGTACGGGTCGTCCGCCTCCGGGCCGTCGATCCCGCCGATGCCCAGACCGAAGCGCTGGTCGGCCTCGTCCGGGTCGATCGACTCGACGTCCCACGGCGTGACCTCGCCGAACGTGTCGAGCAGCTGCTCGTCGTACGCGAACGAGGCGTTGTTCAGGTTGACGTACGCCTGCCAGACGTCGTCGTCGTCGATGCGGCCCTGGGCGGCTTTGACCGCCGCCAGGTGCCCGCGGGCGGCTTCGACGACCCGGTCGAGGGCCGCGTCCAGCTCCGCGTACTGGTCGGACATGGTGTCTCGAGTCCCTTCGGGGAGATCAACTGGCTTGCAAAAACCTGTCGAGCACGCGCACGCCGAACCTTAGTCCTTCCACCGGGACGCGCTCGTCGATGCCGTGGAACAGTGCGGAGAAGTTCAGGTCCGCGGGCAACCGCAGCGGCGTGAACCCGAAGCAGCGGATACCGAGCTTGCTGAACGCCTTCGCGTCGGTGCCGCCGGACAGCATGTACGGCACGGCTCGGGCGCCCGGGTCCTCGGCGCGCAACGCGGCCGCCATCGCGTCGACCAGCGGGCCGTCGAAGCCCGTCTCCACCGCCGGCTGCCGCTGCAGATGCTCGATCTCGATGTCCGGGCCGATCACCTCGCGCAGCTGGTCGAGGAAGATCTCCGCCTGGCCGGGCAGCGTACGGCAGTCGATCGTCGCGGACGCCTTGCCCGGGATGACGTTGTCCTTGTAGCCGGCCTCGAGCCGGGTCGGGTTGGCGGTGTTCCGCACGGTCGCGCCGATCAGGCTCGCGATCGGGCCGAGCTTCGCGATCGCCAGTTCCGGGTCGTCCGGGTCGAGCTCGATGCCGAGCGCGTCCGACACCTGCTCCAGCAGCACCCGTACGGTCGGGTTGATGACCATCGGGAAACGATGGCGCCCGACGCGCGCGACGGCCTCGGCCAGCGCCGTGACCGCGTTGTCGTCGTGCACGAACGAGCCGTGACCGGGCCGGCCGCGGGCGTGCAGCCGCAGCCAGTCGATGCCCTTCTCGGCCGTCTCGATGAGGTAGAGCCGCTGGTCGTCGTTCACGGTGTAGGAGAAGCCGCCGACCTCGCCGATCGCCTCGGTGCACCCCTCGAAGAGGTCGGGATGCACGCGGGCGAGGAACTGCGAGCCGTGCTCCATGCCCGCCTCCTCGTCGGCCAGGAAGCACAGCACGATGTCGCGGGGCGGGGTGACGCCGGTCCGGCGCCACTGCCGGACGACCGCGAGGACCATCGCGTCGAAGTCCTTCATGTCGATCGCGCCGCGGCCCCAGAGGTAGCCGTCCTTCTCCTCCGCCGCGAACGGCGGCACCGACCACTCGCTGGGGTCGGCCGGCACCACATCGAGGTGCCCGTGCACCAGCAGCGCGCCGCGTGACGGGTCGGCGCCGGGGATGCGGGCGACGAGGCTGGCCCGCCGCGGCGCCGATTCGTACATCGTCGACTCGATGCCGACCTCGGCCAGCTTCTCGGCGACGTACTCGGCGGCGACGCGTTCGCCGACCGTGGTCCGCGGGTCCCCGGTGTTGGTGGTGTCGATCCGGAGCAGGTCCCGGCAGATTCCGGTGACCTCGTCGGCGGCGATGTCGTTCATCCGCCCTTCTTACCAGGCCCCACCGGTCCGGTGTTTGGCGGAAGATCCACCCGGGTACGCCGGCCGGGTGTCTTTGAAGCTTCCCCCACTGCCCCCGCTCGGCGGCGAGACCACCGGCCGCAGCGTCGTCGACGTGATCGAGGAACAGCACCGCGAGCTGCTCGACGTGTGTAGCCGGCTCACCACCGGCGACGGGAACCGGCACCGGGTCGCCCAGGTCGTGATCGCCACGCTGTCCCGGCACCTGTCCGGCGAAGAACAGTACCTCTACCCGGCAGTGCGCCTGGCCGTCCCGGACGGCGACCTGCTCGCCGACCGCGAGCTGGCCGAGGATCACGAGCTGCTGGTCATCCTGAAGCGGCTGGCGGCGACCAGGGCCGGCGACCCGGAGTTCGAGCGGCTGGCCGGCGGCGTCGCGGCCGCCGTCCGCCGGCATGTCGACGCGGACGCCGCCGAGTTGTTGCCGCTGCTGACCCCGGATGGCCACGGTCGAGGCTCTGATCCGCGTCGGCAACCGGCTCGAGACGGCCGCCGAGGCCGCGCCCACCCGTCCGCATCCGGGTACGCCATCGACACCGCCATGGAACAAGATCATCGATCCGGTGGTGGCCGTCGCCGACAAGGTGCGCGACGTGGCGACCGGCCGGACGACGTACCCCGGGGACCTATGAAGACGGTACAAAGTAGACAGCGGACAGCACCATTGGTGACCGCCAGGCTGCGAGCCGTAGTGGATCAAGCGTACTTCTTAGCGGGTTCTGTCGCTTTGGTTAACCGATTTGTCACAAGTGGACTATCTTTGGCTGGCCGAAGGTCTAGCCGGGATCCCTCGAACGTCCTACCGTCACGCTATGAACCTGGAGCTGCGGCATCTCAAGGTGGTCTGCGCCATCGCGGAGACGGGCAGCGTGACCAAGGCGGCGTCGATGCTCGGGCTCGCCCAGCCGGCGCTGACCGCGCAACTGCAACGCATCGAGCGAACCCTGGGCGGCCCCCTGTTCGAACGCGACCGGCGCGGCGCGCGCCCGACCGCGCTGGGTGAGCTGGTGCTCTCCCGTGCCCGGGTGCTGCTGCCGGCGATGAAGGGGCTGCAGGACGAGGCCGCCCGGCTCGCCGGGTCCGGTTCGGACGAAGCCATGAGCCGGTACCGGATCGGCACGATCGGTGGCCCGGTCATCGGCGGCCTCGTGCACCGCCTCTCGCAGGCCCAGCCGGACGCGCAGATCTCCACACACGCGTCGTACTATGTGGACGAGCTGGCCCACATGGTGATCGCCGGCAAGCTGGATTACGCGCAGGTCGGGGTGTGCGGGGACGCCATCCCGTCGGCCGACTACGGCCTCGTCTGGCGGACCATCGCGGTGGACGCGGTGTGCGTGCTGATGCCCGACGACCATCCGCAGGCCAAGGGCGTCGACATCGACCTGGCCGAGCTGGCCGACGAGCAGTGGGCCGCCGGTACCGGCGACGGCTGCCTCGCGGAGTGCTTCGCCGCGGTGTGTGCGCGGGCCGGCTTCACGCCGCGGCGGGTCCTGGAGACCGATGTCCGCGGGGTGGTGGACATGGTGGAGTCCGGTCTGGCGATCGGCATCTGCCAGCCGACGTTCCGGCCGCCGTCGGGGCTGACTCACCGGCCGCTCGCGGGCGCGCCGCTGCGGTGGCGGCAGGTGCTGGGCTGGCACCCGGACAGCCCGGCCGCGCAGATCGCGCCCAGGCTGCTGGGCATGGCTCTGGAGTCGTACCAGGAAGCGGTCGCGCGCAACCCCACGTACGTCGAATGGCTGGACGGCTACCCCCAGCTGGGAGTGAGCCAGATGGCGGTTGCCTGAGCGATGCGAAACGGCCCGGCCTCCCCAGCGGGAGACCGGGCCGTTCTCGGTATTGGCTGCGGCTAGGCCACCGCAGGCTCCGGGCTGGACACCGCGAAGCTCAGCGCGCCGTCCGCGACGTCGACCGTGACGTGCCGACCCGGCGCCAGGTCCGCGCCGAGCAGCAGCCTCGAAAGCCGGTTGTCCAGCTCGCGCTGGATGGTCCGGCGCAGCGGCCGGGCACCGAACTCGGGCTGGAAGCCCTTGTCCGCGAGCCAGTCCACCGCCGCGGTCGTGATCTCGATCGTCACGTCCTGCGCGCGCAGTCGGCCGCGGGTCTCCTCGAGCATCATCTCGGTGATCCGGCGCAGCTGGTCCGTCTCGAGCTGCCGGAAGATGATGATCTCATCGATCCGGTTGATGAACTCGGGGCGCAGCTGCTCACGCAGCCGCCGGTCCAGCTTGTCGCGCAGGTCGCGGTCGGGGTCCCAGCCGGCGTCGCCGGTGGCGAAGCCCACGCTGCGCCTGGTGCCGTTGATGATGTCCGAGCCGAGGTTGCTGGTCATGATCAGTACGGTGTTCTTGAAGCTCACCGTACGGCCCTGGCTGTCGGTCAGCCGCCCGTCGTCCAGTACCTGCAGCAGGATGTTGAACACGTCCGGGTGGGCCTTCTCGATCTCGTCCAGCAGCACCACGGAGTACGGCCGCCGCCGTACCGCCTCGGTCAGCTGCCCGGCCTCGTCGTAGCCGACGTATCCGGGCGGCGCGCCGACCAGCCGCGACACGGTGTGCCGCTCCTGGTACTCGCTCATGTCCAGCCGGACCATCCGGTCGGCGTCACCGAACAGCGCCTCGGCCAGGGACCGAGCCAGCTCGGTCTTGCCGACGCCGGTCGGGCCCAGGAACAGGAAGCTGCCGACGGGCCGGTCCGGGTCGCCGAGCCCCGCGCGCGAGCGCCGGACCGCCTCGGAGACCGCGGCGACCGCGTCGTCCTGCCCGACCACGTGGTCGTGCAGGTGCCCCTCCAGGCGCAGCAGCCGATCGCGCTCCTCCTCGGTGAGCTGGGAGACCGGGATGCCGGTGGCCCGCGACACCACGTCCGCGATGTCCGCCTCGGTCACCTGCGGCACGCCGTCGCCGGTCACGGTGCCGTTGTCGATCTGCTCGCGTACCGAATTGATCTTGTCCCGAAGCTCGGACGCCCGCTCGTAGTTCTCCGCCGCCACCGCCTGGTCGCGATCGCGGGTGAACTGCTCGAGCTGGCGCTCCAGCTCGCGCGTGTCGGCCGACGGGGTCTTGACCCGCAGCCGGACCCGCGCGCCGCCCTGGTCGATCAGGTCGATCGCCTTGTCCGGCAGGAACCGGTCGGTGATGTAGCGGTCGGACAGCTCCGCCGCGGCGTCCAGCGCCTCGTCGGTGATCCGCACCTGGTGGTGCGCCTCGTAGTTGTCCCGCAGGCCGCGCAGGATCGCCACGGTGTCCTCGACGCTCGGCTCGCCGACCATGATCGGCTGGAAACGCCGGGCCAGGGCCGCGTCCTTCTCGATGTTCTTGCGGTACTCGTCCAGCGTGGTCGCGCCGACCACCCGCAGCTGGCCGCGGGCCAGGGCGGGCTTGAGCATGTTGCTCGCGTCCATCGCGCCGCCGTCGCCGCCACCACCGGCCCCGACGAGCGTGTGGATCTCGTCCAGGAACACGATCAGGCCGTCGCCGGAGTTCTGGATCTCGTCGATGACCTTGCGCAGGCGCTCCTCGAAGTCGCCCCGGTAGCGGGTGCCCGCGACCAGGCCGGCCAGGTCGAGCTGGATGACCCGCTTGCCCTCCAGGGTCAGCGGCACGTCGTTGTCCACGATCCGCTGGGCCAGGCCCTCGACGATCGCGGTCTTGCCGACGCCCGCCTCGCCGATCAGCACGGGGTTGTTCTTGGTACGCCGCGACAGCACCTCGACGGCCTGCTCGATCTCGTCGGCCCGGCCGATCACCGGGTCGATCTCGCCGCGCCGGGCCAGGTCAGTCAGATCCAGGCCGTACTGCTCGAGGGTCGGGGTGCTGCTGTTGCCGTTGCCGCCGCCGGCACCGCCGCCGCCGTTGGCCGCCGCGGCCTGCAGCGACTGCGGGTCGAGCTTGCCGGCCATCAGCCGGCCGGCCGCGGAGTCCGGGTTCAGGCCCAGCGCCATCAGGATGTGCTCGGGGCCCACATAGGACGAGCCCAGTGCGCGCGACACCTGCAGGCTGTCCAGCAGCGCCCGCTTGGCGGCCGGGGTCAGCGCGACCTGTTCCGGCAGCGCGTCACCGGGCAGCCGCGACGGCCGTCCGAGCGCCGCGATCAGCGCCTCGGGGTCCGCGCCGGCCCGGCGCACGCTGGCCTTCAGCGGCTCCTGCTGCAACGCGGCCCAGAGCAGGTGGTCGGTGTCGAGGTCGGCGATCGCCTTGCCCTCGTCGGCCAGCTCGGCGGCCCGCCGCGCGGCGTCCGACAGGACCTCGCGGCCCTCGTTGCTCATGTACTTGGTGATATCGATCCGCTGCGCACGGCGCGGCTCGGCCGCTCCGAAGAAGCGCGCGAACAGGTCGTCCCAGTCGCCGGGTCCCCCCGACCCCAAGGGTCCGATACTCATGTCGTCTTCTCTCCCATATGTTCCGAGCGCACCGCGGAAAGTCCGAAACCCGCGACACACAGTGGGGTACAGCGCCTTGAAGGATCGTTTGATTCCCGTTGTGAGACGCTGCTCTCATGTCCGAACCACTGCTCGTCGTCGACGGCGCGAACGTCGTCGGATCGGTGCCGGACGGCTGGTGGCGTGACCGTGCCGGTGCGGCGGTGCGCCTGCGCGACCGGCTCGTCCCCATAACGTCCGCGGGGTTGGCGGATCTTCCCGGGCCCGTCGAGGTCGTTCTGGTCGTGGAGGGCAAGGCCCGCGACATTCTGGAGATCGCGGAGGTACGGGTGGAGCGCGCCGCCGGGTCAGGCGACGACGCGATCGTGGACGTCGTCGCGTCCGCTCCCCAGGGCCAGCGCGTCGTCGTCGTGACCGCCGACCGCGGGCTCCGCGACCGGGTCACCGCGCTCGGCGCCGAGGTCCGGGGACCCGGCAGCCTCCCGCGCTGAGCCCTGCGGCAAATGGGGCGGGCAGTCACGACTACCCCCATCACCGACGGCTATTGTCGTCCTTGAGAGACACCCCCCAGCACTGCAGGAGGCTGCACGAGTGGCCAGCGTCGCCGAGGTCAGAGCGGCCGTGGATGCCGCGCTCCAACAGGTCACCGAAGGGCAGGCGGCGATCCAGGCGGCACGGGAAAAGCTCAGCGAGGCCCAGAAGAGCCTCGCGGCCGCGCTGGACGGCAGCGCCAACGAGGCGGTCGGCGCCGCCCACGCGTCGCTGTCCCAGGCCGACCAGCAGCTCGAGGAGTGCCTCGGCGCCACCCTGCTCGCGGTCGAGCAGGCCCAGACCTACACGGCGACGCTGTAACGACGATGTCCCTGCTCCAGGAACTGGGCGCGCAGATCCGGGCGACCTCGGACGAACTGCCCACCGGTCTCGTCACGGTCGCGATGGAACGGCTGCGCAGCGCGACCGAGCTGCTCACGTGGGTGCGGGAGGCATCCGTCGATCCAATCGGCGTACCGCTGCTGGGCAACGCGACCGAGCACGCCGAACATGCCGCCGCGGCGCTCCGGGTCGCCCAGGACGCGATCGCCGCGTACCTGGGTGTGCTCGGGCTCGCCGCCGACGCGGACCGACCGCCGGACGGCGACTGGCGAACCGGCTTGGCCGACGGGGCCACGCCCCGGCCCGGCGGCCGGCCGCGCGGATCCGGTGCACCACCGGGTCCGCCGGACGGACACCGACCACCGCCGGAGAAGCTGGGCCCGTGGTGGCAGCAGCGCGTCTCCGAGCTGACCGGCGAGCCGCCGGCCAAGCCGGAGGACGTCGCGGCCCAGCATCCGTCCACCTCCGAACTGCTGCGCCGGGTCGCCGGCGACGTGCGGTCCGGCGACCGCGCCCGGCTCGGACGTGACCTGCAGAACGTCGACGCCGCCACCGGCCTCCGGCTGTCCGCCGTCACGCCGCCCGTCATGCACCGCCTGGCCGGTGACCTGCTCGGCCACGAACCTCGCGCGGAGGACCTCCCGCGGCTGCGTACCGCGGTGTCGGGCCGGGTGCGATCGCTGTTGCCGGGCACGTCGCCCGGCATCCTGGACGCGCTGTTGGCGCGGATCTGCCGAGCGCCCGCGCCGGCCGACCGGCCCGCGCACCCGGCCGACAACGCGGTCACCGCCAGCGTGCTGACCGGCGTACTGCTGGCCCGCCTCGGCCGCGACCCGGCCACGCTCGACCCCGCCGCGCCGGAGCCGCTGCGGCGCCGTGACGCCGATGCCTGACTCCACCGCCCAGCAGGTGCTCGAGGTCCGCGCGACGCTGGCGCAGGCGCTCGGCGCCGCGGACGCCGCGCTGGAGGCCGCCCAGCGCCGGCATCTCGCGACCGTGGAGCGCCGGGACCGGGTCGTGGCGGCCGCCCGGCAGCAGAAAGTGAAGCTGGCGGCCGAACGCGACCGGCGGCTGCGGGAGATCGCACACCAGTACCGGGACAACCTCGCCACGCTGGCCGGCGCGGCCGCCGACGCGGGCCGCCGGAGCGCGCCCGGCGCCGCCGGAGCGCCGTGGGACGGTTGGGGACCGACGCCCGGCGGACCCGGCGACCCCGCCCCGGAGCTGCGCGTGGGCCGGCTGCTGCTGCCGTACGACGGGGAGGTCCCGGCGCTGGTGCCCCTGCTCGACCGCGGCCATGTGGTGGTACGCGGCGACGACCGCCTGGGCGACGAGGCGGTGGCCGCCCTGCTGCTGCGCGCGCTCGGCACGACCAGGCCCGGCACCGTCCGGATCACCGGGTACGACCCGGAGAACCTGGGTGGCGGGCTGGCAGGGTTCGCTCCGCTGGCCCCGGCCGGCGTACTGACGTTCGTCGGACCCGGCGGCCTGGGCGCGCTGCTCGACGAGCTGGTCGACCACGTCCGGCGGATCAACGAGACGGTGCTGGCCGGCGAGTACGCGTCGCTGCGTGAGCTCGCCGCCGCGACGGGACGGCGGCCCGAACCGTGGCGGGTGGCCGTCCTGCTCGGCGGTGGGCGCCCCGACGAGCTGTCCCGGTCGGAGCGCGGCCAGCTGGACCGGCTGCTGCGTACCGGCGCGGCCTGCGGCGTCCACCTCGTGGTGCGTGGTCTTCCGGTCCCCGCGGCGCCGGGCGTCGAGGTGATCGAGGCGGCGGCCGGCGACCGGGTCCGGCTCAGCGGCGCGGGTGACCTGCCGGTAGCGCTCGACCCGGGACCGCCCGCGGCGGTGGCGACCGCGACCTGCCGGGCCATCGCGGACGAGGTGGCGGCGGGGCCTGCCCCGGTCGCGCTGGAGAGCCTGCTTACGGCCGACGAGTGGGGGGAGACCTCGGCGGCGGGGCTGACAGCGCCGCTGGGCGAGAGCCCGCAGGGCACCGAGGTGACGGTGACGCTCAGCGACTACCCGCCGCACGCTCTCATCGCCGGGCCGTCCGGCACCGGGAAGACCAACCTGATCTACGCCTGGATGGGCGCACTCGCGGCCCGCTACTCCCCTGCCGAGCTCGCGTTCTACCTGCTCGACTTCAAGGAAGGGGTGTCCTTCGCCCGGTTTGCGCCGGGCCGGCGCGACCCGAGCTGGCTGCCGCACGTGCGCCTGGTCGGCGTGAACGTCAACACCGACCGCGAGTTCGGGCTCGCGCTGCTGCGCTTCCTCGGCGCCGAGCTGCGACGCCGGGCCGACGCGGCGAAGCAGCACGAGGTCACCAACCTGGCCGAGCTGCGCGGCGAAGACCCGGACGGTGCCTGGCCGCGGATCGTCGCGGTCGTCGACGAGTTCCAGGTGTTGCTCGCCGGCCGGGACGCGGTCGCTGCCGAGGCGGTGGACCTGCTCGAGGACCTGGCGCGGCGGGGCCGCTCGCAGGGCATCCACCTGATCCTGGCCAGTCAGGACGTGTCCGGCATCGAGGCGCTGTGGGGCCGGCCGGCCATGGTCGCCCAGTTCTCGTTGCGGATCGCGCTGCCGCGTGCCCGCCGGGTGCTGGCCGAGAACAACACGGCGGCCGAGTCGCTGCCGCGCTACCACGCCGTGGTCAACGCCGACTCGGGGGCGACCTCGGCGAACCGGACCGTCCGGGTGCCGGCGGCCGGCAACCGGGAGAGTTGGAGCGCGCTGCAGCACCGGCTGTGGCGGCGCCGGCCGCAGGACCTGCCCGCGCCGCGGCTCTTCGACGGCGACGTGGTGCCGCGGTTGAGCGACAGCCGAGACTTCCGCCGCCTCGCCCAGGCCGAGTCGGTGGCCGCGCCGGTGGCGCTACTGGGCGAGACGATCGACGTGGCCGCCCGCTCGGCCCGTACCGTGCTGCGGCGCGCGCCCGGCCGCAACCTGGCCGTGCTGGGTACCCGCGTCGACGAGGCGTGCGCGGTGCTCGGCACCGCCGCCCGCTCGCTGGCCGCCCAGTTCGCGCCGGGCGCGGCCCGGTTCTCGGTGGCCTGCCTCGACGCCGACGCAAGCGCGGCCGTCGAGGCGCTGAAGGCCGACCTGCCGCCCGAGACGGGCTGGTACGACGCGAGCAACGTGGAATGGCTCCTCGAGGACGCCGCCGCCGCTTCGGCCGACACCGTGGCCGACCGCCCGCACTTCCTGTTCCTCTACGCGGTAGACGCCGCTCCCGGCGACGGCGAGTTGCTGCGCCGGATCCTGCGACAGGGCCCCGAGCGGCGCATCCACGTGCTCGGTTGGTGGCGCGGCGCCGCGATGCTGCGCGAGACGCTCGGCGGCCAGGCGTCGCGGACGGACCCGATCGGCGCGTGGGTCGCCCTCGACGTGCACGGCAGCGAGCTGGCTCCGTATTTCCCGGGACCGGGCGCGCCGGTCTGGTATCCACGGCCATGGCGGGCGCTGCACTTCGACCGCTCGGTGCACCGCGCCGCCGAGGTGATCATCCCCTACGGGCTGGCATGACCGACTGCACCGAGCGCAGCGAGGGCCAGGAGGGCATGCCCGACCAGCCCAGCATGACCAACC
>DASYTU010000037.1:0-41718 GCA_036001925.1 Actinoplanes sp. | reverse complement strand
TGATCTCGGTGTCGGACGGCGCCCGATCCCGCAGCCGGACGGCCGCGGCCAGCCCGGCGATCCCGCCGCCGACAACCGCAACCCGCTTCCGCACGCATCTACAGTGTCAGGTCCGGCCAGCCCCCGACCACCCGGGTCACCACAGTGCGCGCCCCGGCGTCCGCGACCCGCTCGTCAGCCGCTCCGCGCCCCGCTCGCCGGCCCGTGATCATGAGGTTATTGCGCCCCGAAACCGGTTCCGGGGCGCAATAACCTCATGATCAACCGTGCCGAGCTTGGCCGCCGGTTCTATCGCCAGCGCAAAGCGGCGGGCGCGGCCGGCGCCGGACGGTCGTCCGGGTGACCGGGCGGCGTCAGCGGGCGGACGTGCGGTGGACGAAGTCGACCAGGCGGCTGAGCACGTCGGGGTCGGTTTCCGGCAGCACGCCGTGGCCGAGGTTGAAGACGTGGCCGGGGGCGGCGCGGCCCTGATCGAGCACGCGGCGGGCCTCGGTCTCGACGACCTGCCGGGGGGCGAACAGGACGGCCGGGTCGAGGTTTCCCTGGACCGATTTGTCCGGCCCGATCGATGAGGTGGCCTGGTCCAGCGGAGTGCGCCAGTCGACGCCGACCACGTCGGCGCCAGCCTCGCCCATCGCGTTGAGCAGGACGGCGGTGCCCACTCCGAAGTGGATACGGGGCACGCCGGCGCCGGTCAGGCCCATCAGCACGGTCGCCGAGTGCGGGAGGACGTGGCGGCGGTAGTCGGCCTCCGAGAGGGCGCCCGCCCAGGAATCGAAGAGCTGGACGGCGCTGACGCCCGCGTCGACCTGAGTACGGAGGAAGGCGAGGGTGATCTCGGCGAGGCGGGACATCAGATCGTGCCAGAGCTGCGGTTCGCCGTACATCATGGCTTTGGTCTTGATGTAGGTCCTGGACGGACCGCCCTCGATCAAATAGCTGGCCAGGGTGAAGGGGGCCCCGGCGAAGCCGATCAGCGGCGTCGGGCCGAGCTCCGCGACGAGCAGGCGGACGGCCTCGGCGACGTAGTCGACGTCGGCCGCCGTGATCGGGCGCAGGCGGTCCACGCCGGCCGGCGTACGGACCGGGTCGGCCACCACCGGGCCGGTGCCGGCCACGATGTCGAGATCCACCCCGGCCGCGGCGAGCGGGACCACGATGTCGCTGAACAGGATCGCGGCGTCGACGCCGTGGCGGCGGACCGGCTGCAGCGTGATCTCGGTGACCAGATCCGGTCGGCGGCAGGAATCGAGCATGCCGATGCCTTCGCGGATCTTGCGGTACTCCGGTAGCGACCTGCCCGCCTGCCGCATGAACCAGACGGGCGTGTGCGGAACCGGAAGTCCGCGGCACGCCCGCACGAACGCGGAGTCGGCCGGGCTACGGGGGGTGGTGGTCACCCGCGCCATGGTGCCACGCGCGACTCCGGGCCGCGGAGCGCGGCGCGGCGATCGACGACGGACACCGGTGATCGGCATAGGCTTTGCCCCATGGCGAGCCCATCCGCTGTCCCCGACGCGTTCATCCGCGCCGTCGCGGGGTTGCGGGTGGCTGCGCCGCGCGAGGAGATCCTCCTCGAGGAGATCGATGCGCCGAAGCGGCTGGCGCCGTACAGCTTCGCGCTGAGCGCGACCGTGCTGCGCGGCGCCGACGAGGTGGCCAGCGGGCGGCTGATCCTGCTGCACGACCCGGCCGGACACGACGCGTGGCGCGGCAACCTGCGCCTGGTCACGCTGGTCACCGTGGAGCTGGAGCCGGACATGGCCGGCGATCCGCTGCTACCCGCGGTGGCCTGGACGTGGCTCACCGACGGTCTCGACCAGCACGCCGCGACCTACACCGCGATCGGCGGCACGATCACCCAGAACACGTCGACGCGGTTCGGCGAGCTGGCCGGCCCCGCGCCCACCGCCGACCTGGAGATCCGCGCGTCCTGGACGCCGACGTCCGCCGACCTGGGCGCGCACCTGTACGGCTGGTGCGCCATGCTCGCCTCGACGGCCGGCCTGCCGCCGCCCGGCGTCACGGCCCTGTCACACCGCCACCGGGCAAGCGCGGGTTGACCGTACTCAACAGACCCCGAAGGCGTCGCAGGCCGTCTTGATCGGGATGGCCAGACCGATGCCCTCGGCGTCGCGGGCCTTCGCCGTCGCCAGCCCCACCACTTCGTCGGCGGAGTTCACCACCGGGCCACCGGAATTGCCCGGGTTGATCGGCGCGTCGAACTGGATCGTCGGGCCGTTGTCCTCCTGCCGGTACGCGCTGACCACCCCGGTCGTGACCGAGTCCTCGAGGCCGAGCGGCGCGCCCACCACCACGATCTGCTGGCCCGGCTTCACGGTGGTGGGAGCCGCGGCGAGCCCGGTGATCTTCTTGGTCGCCCGCAGCAATGCCAGGTCCTTGTCCCTGCTGACCTTGACGATGCTCGCGGACAGCTCGTCCTTGCCGCGCTCCAGGTAGACCCTCCGGTTGCCCGCGTTCCAGACCGACTCGACGACGTGGAAGTTGGTCAGCAGATTGGCTTCGCCGCTCGGAGCCTTGCCGCCGATCGAGAACGCCGTTCCGGTGAACTGGCCGGCCCGTACCCGGAAGACGCTCGGCAGCACCGCCGACGAGATGGCTTCCGGATCGAAGACCCCGGCCAGCTGCTTCTCCAGGCGGGTGGTGCGGTCGGTGAGCTGCGACGACTTGTCCCGTTCGGCGGACAGCACGGCGCCGAGCTCGTCGTTGTTCCGGCCCACCCGTTCCAGCCGGTACGCCTGCCAGCCGGACACGAGCACCAGGACCACCACGATGGCGAGCGTGACCAGCCGGGTCCGGCCACGGCCGTTCAGGACGGCCGGTTCGGTCGCCGGCTCGGCCACGAGCGGGTAGGCGGTCGACGACGCCGGCGACACCAGGTAGGGGTCGGCGGCGCGGGCGGGCCGGGGATGGCCGACGCGGGGCGTATGCCGCCTGGAGGTGGCCCACTCGCCCGAGGGGTGGTCGGGCAGGCTCAACAGCGGGTCCAACGGCTCGCGCCGCTGGCCCGGCGCACCGTACGGGTCGTAGGCGGTTGTCATGCGGCGCGGCCTCCCGGATGTCGACGCTCCCGCGGGTAGTACGTGCCGAAGCACGTCCGCGGACGGGCCGGGCTGCGACATATTCGAGCCCCCACGTGGATCGAGCGCCGACGCGCCGGGACCCGGCTGCGCACCCCGCGCGCGGTACCCCCGTACGGTTACGGAGTGACCGACGAAGCACCCCTGCGCCGTCGGGACGCGCCGGACCAGGCAGGGGACGGACCGCACGACGTGCCGCCCGACCCGACACAGTCTGGCGGCCCCGTCCCATTGACGGCGCCCCGCGAGGGCACCCCGAGGCCGGTGGAGGCCCCCGCCGAGCTCGCCGATGTCGTGGCCCGGATGGCCGCCGGCTCCGGTCCGGTGGCCGTGGACGCCGAGCGCGCCTCCGGCTACCGCTACACGCAGCGCGCCTACCTGGTGCAGCTGCGCCGCGCCGGGGCCGGCACCGTGCTCATCGACCCCCTGCCGCTGGACGACCTGAGCACGCTGGACGCGGCGCTGGCCGACAGCGAATGGGTGCTGCACGCCGCCAACCAGGACCTGGCCTGCCTGGCGGAGCTGGGAATGCTACCGCGGCGGCTGTTCGACACCGAGCTGGCCGCACGGCTGGCCGGCTTCGAGCGGGTGGGCCTCGCCGCGCTGACCGAGCAGCTGCTCGGCTACACCCTGGAGAAGCACCACTCGGCCGCCGACTGGTCCACCCGGCCGCTGCCCGAGTCCTGGCTGACGTACGCGGCGCTGGACGTCGAGCTGCTCAGCGACCTGCGCGACCACCTCGCCGCCGAGCTGGAACGGCAGGGCAAGACGGCGTGGGCCGCCGAGGAGTTCGCGGCGCTGGTGGCCGGCGCCGACCGGCCGCCTCGGGTACGGCCGGACCCCTGGCGGCGCACCTCGGGCATCCACCGGGTGCGCGGCGCGCGCGCCCAGTCGCGCGTCCGGGCCCTCTGGTACGCCCGGGACGGCGTGGCCGCCCGCCGGGACTCGGCGCCGGGCCGCGTGCTGCCCGACGCGGCGATCGTGGCGGCGGCCGAGGTCGATCCCAAGGACGAGCGGACGCTGCTCGGCCTGCCTGGCTTCGGCGGGCGCTCGGTACGCCGGCTGGCTCGGGTCTGGCTGGACGCGCTGGACGAGGCCCGCGCACTCGCCGACGACCAGCTGCCCGTGATCCAACCGGTCGACGGCCCTCCCCCGCCGCACCGCTGGGCCGAGCGCGACCCGGTCGCCGCGGCCCGGTTGGCCCGCTGCCGCCAGGTCGTCATCGGTACGTCCGACGCGCACACGCTGCCCCCCGAGAATTTGATCAGCCCCGACTTCATCCGCCGGCTGGCCTGGGCGCCGCCGGACGAGATCACGCCCCAGACCGTGGGCGACACGCTGCGCGGCTTCGGCGCCCGCAACTGGCAGGTGGCCCTCCTAGCGGACGGTTTGGCGGCGGCCCTCCCCGACCCGCCCACCCCGCCCTCGCAGGGTTGATCATGAGGTTATCGCGGCCCGGAATCGGTTCCGGGCGGCAATAACCTCATGATCAACGTGACGGAGTGCACGGGAGGGTGGGACGGCGGGGTTACTGGTGAGTAGCATGGGCGTCACAAAAGGGTTCATCCCCCGCAAGGAGGCTCGCTGTGCCCCGTGAAGTCCGCGAGGTCGTCTTCGTCGACGGCGTCCGCACCCCGTTCGGGAAGGCGGGCGGCATGTATGCCGAGACCCGCGCCGACGACCTGGTGATCCGCTGCATCCGAGAGTTGCTGCGCCGGAACCCGCAGCTGCCGCCCGAGCGGGTGGACGAGGTCGCGATCGCGGCCACCACCCAGATCGGCGACCAGGGCCTGACTATCGGCCGGACCGCCGCGCTGCTGGCCGGCCTGCCCAAGACCGTGCCCGGCTACGCGATCGACCGCATGTGCGCGGGCGCGATGACCGCGGTGACCAATGTCGCCGGCGGGATCGCCATCGGCGCGTACGACGTCGCGATCGCCGGCGGCGTCGAGCACATGGGGCGGCACCCGATGGGCGAGGGCGTCGACCCGAACCCACGGATCCTGGCCGAGAAGCTGGTTGATCCGTCCGCGCTGGTGATGGGTGCGACCGCGGAGAACCTGCACGACCGGCTCCCGAACATCACCAAGGAGCGGGCGGACGCGTTCGGTCTGACGTCGCAGCAGAAGACCGCTAAGGCGTACGCGAACGGCAAGCTGCAGCCGGATCTCGTACCGGTGGCGATCCGCGACGCGGAGCAGGGCTGGGGCCTGGCCACCGTCGATGAGGCGCCGCGGGACACCTCGATGGAGAAGCTGGCGACGCTGAAGACGCCGTTCCGCCCGCACGGCAAGGTCACCGCGGGCAACGCGGCCGGCCTCAACGACGGTGCGACCGCGGCGCTGCTGGCCAGCGAGGACGCCGCCCGCGAGATGGGCCTGCCGATCGCGATGCGGTTGGTGTCGTACGGCTTCGTCGGCGTCGAACCCGAGGTGATGGGCTTCGGCCCGATCCCGTCGACCGAGAAGGCGCTGCGGCTGGCCGGCCTGACCATCGACGACATCGGCCTGTTCGAGCTGAACGAGGCATTCGCCGTGCAGGTGCTGGCGTTCCTCGACCACTTCTGCATCGCCGACGACGATCCCCGGGTCAACCCGTGGGGCGGCGCGATCGCCATCGGACATCCGCTGGCCTCCTCCGGCGTCCGGCTCATGACCCAGCTGGCCCGGCACTTCGAGGAACACCCGGAGGTCCGTTACGGCCTCACCGCCATGTGCATCGGCATCGGCATGGGCGGCACCGTGATCTGGGAAAACCCGCACTGGGAGGGCGACAAGTGACCATGGAGTACCCGAACGAGGTAGTCACCAAGTCCCTGCTGCGCATCGTCCGGGTTCCCGGGCTGGACAAGCCGGCCGCATTGATCACCCTGGACAACGGCCTGGACTACAAGAAGCCGAACAGCTTCGGCCCGGCCGGCCTGCGCTCGCTCGACGAGGCGATCACCCGCGCGACCGAGGCGGATCCCGCGTTCATCGCGATCACCGGCAAGCCGTACATCTTCTGCGTCGGCGCCGACATCACCGGCATGCCGCTGATCACGTCGCGGGAGCAGGCGGTGGCGCTCGGCGAGCTCGGACACGCGGTCTTCGCGCGGCTTCGCGCTGGTGCGATCCCGACCTTCGCGTTCATCAACGGCGCCGCACTCGGCGGCGGCCTCGAGGTCGCCCTGCACTGCCACTACCGGACCGTATCCGGCGGCGCGACCGCGCTCGGCCTGCCCGAGGTCGCGATCGGCCTGGTCCCCGGCTGGGGCGGCAGCCAGCTGCTGCCGAATCTCATCGGGGTCCCGGGCGCTGCTCAGGTCATCCTGCAGAACCCGCTGACCCAGAAGGTCCTCCGGCCAAAGCAGGCCGCCGAGATGGGCGTGGCCGACGTGCTGCTCGAGCCCGCCGACTTCCTCGAACGCTCGCTGGAGTGGGCGGCCGGCGTGGTGCGCGGCGAGGTCACGGTCGAGCGTCCCCAGGTCGACAAGGACATGTGGGACGGGGTGCTGTTCTTCGCCAAGCAGCAGCTCGACGAGCGGCTGCACGGCGCTGTCCCGTCCGCCAACAAGGCGCTCGAGCTGCTGGCCCTCGCCAAGGACGCGCCGTTCGAGGAGGGCACCGCGGCCGAGACGCAGGCGCTCGCTGACCTCCTCATGGGTGACGAGTCCCGCGCCAGCCTGTACGCGTTCGACCTCGTGCAGCGACGCGCGAAGCGCCCGGTGGGCGTACCGGACAAGGATCTGGCCCGGAAGGTCACCAAGGTCGGCATCGTCGGCGCGGGTCTCATGGCCTCCCAGCTCGCGCTGCTCTTCGCGCGCCGCTTGCAGGTGCCGGTGGTGATGACCGACCTGGACCAGAGCCGGGTGGACAAGGGAGTGGACTACGTCCGGGGCCAGATCGACAAGATGGTCGGCCGGGGCCGGATGGACGAGGGGACGGCCGCCAAACTGCGCGGCCTGGTCACCGGCTCGGTCGACACCTCCGTCTTCGCCGATGCCGACTTCGTGATCGAGGCGGTCTTCGAGGAGCTGGACGTCAAGAAACAGGTCTGGGCGGAACTGGAGAAGATCGTCACACCGGAGACCGTGCTCGCCACCAACACCAGTTCGCTGTCGGTGACCGCGATGGCCGCCGACCTCGAGCACCCGGAGCGGGTGGTCGGCTTCCACTTCTTCAACCCCGTCGCCGTCCTCCCTCTCGTGGAGATCATCAAGGGCGAGCGTACCGACGACGCGACGCTGGCCACGGCGTTCGCGGTCGGCAAGGAGCTGAAGAAGTCCTGCGTGCTCGTCAAGGACGCGCCGGCATTCGTGGTGAACCGCTTGCTGACCCGTCTCACCAGTGCGGTCTTCGCCGCGATCGACGCCGGCACCCCGCTGGACGTCGTGGACGCGGCGCTCGACCCGCTGGGCCTGCCGATGCGACCCATCGCGCTGCTGCAGCTCGTCGGCCCTGCGGTCACCCACCACGTGAGCGGGACGCTGCACGCGGCGTTCCCGGACCGTTTCGCGGTCTCGCCGAACCTGACGAAGATCGCCGAGGCCGGGCTGCCACTCATGGTCGACGATGAGATCAACCCCGAGGTGGCCAAGCTTCTCGAGACCGGCTCGGCGCCGTTGACCGCCGATGAGGTACGACGGCAGGCGCTGGACGCCCTCGCGCAGGAGATCCGGCTCATGCTGGACGACGGTGTGGTCGCGGAGGCCCAGGACATCGACCTGTGCATGATTCTGGGTGCGGGCTGGCCGTTCCATCTGGGTGGCGTGACACCGTATCTGGACCGGAGCGGGACGTCCGAACGTGTGACCGGCCGGCGATTCCTCCCGCGGGGTGTCGCTGACTTGCCGGCGTGACGTCTCGTTGAGACGGATATCCGACGCCCCCGCGCCTTTTAGGGCGCGGGGGCGTCTTCGCGCCCGCTCAGGGGTCTCACAGCTTGCGTCCAGCCGGTAGGCTCCGGCGGCCGAGCGAGAACCTCACTGGAGCAGACACATGTCACAACCGCCGTACCAGCCGTACCCGCAAGAACCGTCCTACGGCCGCGAATACCCGCCGCCGTCGGCGCCGGTCTATGGACAGCAGCCCGGATCGCCGGCACCGCCACCCCCGGACCGCTTCCCGCCGCCGCAGTCCGGTTTCCCGCCGCCGCAACAGTCCAGCTTCCCGCCGCCGGGCGGCGATGGCTTCGGGCCGCAGTACGGCGCGCCGCCGACTCCGAAGAAGAAGTCCGGGGCGCTGAAGATCGTACTGATCGTGGTCGCGGTGATCGCGGTGCTGTGCATCGGCGGCGTCGCCGCCACGTTCTTCGTGGCCAAGGACAAGGTGTCGGAGGTGGTCGACGCCGCGAAGATCACCGTCGTGGAGCCCGAGACGCTCGGCGGCCGGTCCAAGGTCACCGATCCCGCCATGGCCGGCAGCGTCAGCGCGCTGAACAGTGAGTTGGGCAAGGTGCCGGGCGCCACCGGCTCGGTCGGTGCGCTCTATGGCGACCCGGCGAAGCAGGATCTGGTCATGGTCGCCGCGGCCTCCTCGATCACCGGCTCGGCGCAGAGCAAGTACGACGACTTCACCTCCGGCATGGGCTCGAGCGGATTCGACGTCAGCGGCCTCAAGGACACCGACCCGGGTCCGCTCGGCGGCATCGCCAAGTGCGGCGACGGCAAGGCCGCCGGCGTACCGATGGCGGTCTGCGTGTGGTCCGACAACGGCAGCATCGGCATGATCGCGATGCTGTTCAAGAAGGCGACGGATCTCAAGAAGGAGTTCGTCGCGATGCGCGGTCAGATCGAACAGAAGGCCTGACGTCTCGAGGGCGCGGGGCGGTCGTCGATCGTCCCGCGTCCGCGCTCGGCCTGATCGGCGTGACGCGGCTCGCAAAGGGGACGACGCCGCATGCCCGCGGCGGCTAGGCTCCCCGCCTGACCGCCCGACCGATGGAGCCCCGATGTCGCAGCCGCCCTATCCCGGCCAACCGCACCCGGAACAGCCCAATCAGGGCGAGCCGTACTACGGCCAGTCCTACTCGAGCCAGCCGTATCCCGGCCAGCCCTCGTCTGGCCAGCCCTCGTCTGGCCAGCCCTCGTCTGGCCAGCCCTCGTCTGGCCAGCCCGCCTTCGGCCAGTCCTCGTTCGGCCAGGCCTCTTATGGCCAGCCCGATCCCGTTTCGCCGTGGTCCGGGCAGCCGAACCCGGACACGCCATCGTCCGTGCCTCCGCAGCCGGGATTCCCGCCGCCCGGCTACGGCCAGCAGCCGTCGTACGGTCAGGCGCCGCCTTACGGGCAGCCTTCCTACGGCGACCAGCCCACCGTTTTCGGCCAGCCCACCGCCTATGGGGAGCCCACCGCCTACGGCCAGCCCACCGCCTACGGCCAGCCCACCGCCTACGGGGAGCAGCCCGGCTTTCCGCCGCCGCAGCCGCCGAAGAAGTCCAAGGCGGTTCCGATCGTGCTGGTGTCGCTCGCCGTTCTCCTGGTGCTCTGTGTCGGCGGCGGCACGGCGATCTTCATGGCGGGCCGCAACAAGGCCAAGGAAATCGTCGACACCGCCAAGGATGCCGCCAACAGCCCACCATCGCCGGCGGGAACGCCCACGGGCAAACAGCCTCAGAAGCCCCAGTCGAAGATCACCGTCACCGAGCCGAAGACGCTGGGCGGCCGGCCGAAGTTGACCGACGCGCAGTTCTCGACCCTGGCCGACGAACTGCAGAAAGGGCTGGCCAGCGTACCGAACGCGACCGCCACGGTCGGCGCGCTCTACGGCACCCCGGCCAAGCAGGACATCGTCATCATCGCCAGCGCCGCGGCGCCCATCGCCAACCCGAAGCGCGAACTGGACAGCACGTTCCTCGGCGCCGGCATCGGCGGCCTGAAGGTCACCGGCATCAAGACGATCAACGCCGGCCCACTGGGCGGCGTGGCGAAATGCGGGAAGGCCGACGCGGGCGGCATCGACCTGGCCATGTGCAGCTGGGCCGACGACGGCAGCGTGGGATGGATCATGTCTTTCTTCAAGAGCGTCAACTCGGCGAAGACCGAGTTCCCCAAGTTGCGTGGCCAGATCGAGAAGAAGTCAAGCTGACACACCGCGGGGCGCGGTCACGTCGTCGTATCGCTCTCGGCACGAACCGGTCGCGGTTCGGGGCCGCGTGGACACGCGAAACATCGAGCCGTCAGGATGGTCGCTGGCCGGACCGCGCCCGGCCCCGATCGTCCCGACTTCAGACTCGACTGGCAAGGAGCGTCCGGTGGTACTCCCGCAACTTCGCCGTGTCCGGTGGGCCGTGCGAGCGACCCTGGTCCTGGGCGTCGCGGCGTCCGTGGTCGCGAACATCCTGCACGCCCTCGACAACCCGATCAGCCAGGCCATCGCGGCATGGCCGCCGCTTGCGCTGCTGCTCACGGTCGAGCTGATCTCGCGGGTTCCGGTGCACCGCCGTTCGCTCGCGTTTGCCCGCCTGCTGGCGACCGCGACGATCGCGGGCATCGCGGCGTGGGTGTCCTACTGGCACATGGCCGGTGTCGCGGCCCGGTACGGCGAGACCGGCGCGTCGCCGTACCTGCTGCCACTGTCGGTCGACGGGCTGATCGTGGTGGCCAGCATCTGCCTGGTGGAGCTGGGCGGCCGGATCGCAGCACTCGAGGCCGCGGCAACCGCCACTGCCCGCGAGGCCGCAGCATCCGCCGCGACGGTGGCCGCGCGCACGGCGGCGCCCCCGGTCGCCGCCCGGACCGGGGCGTCCCCGGCCACGGTGGCTGCCCAAGCCGAGGCGTTCCCAGTCCCCGCCTACGCCTCTCCCGACACCGTAGGCACGCCGGCCGAAAAGGGTGCCGCGATTCCCGGCCTGATCCCGGTTCCTGCAAGCGCCTCGACATCCGCGCCAATCCTGCCGCCGGCCCAGGCCAACCAGGCCGCCCAGCCTGCCCGTCGGCTTACGGCCGCTGCGCTGGCAGAAGTGGCGGCGGCGCTGCCCAAGGCGGGCGCGGGCGAAGGCGCGGAGCTGCCGTCGTTCAAGCCGACGGTGACCCGCCAACCCCGCACCGCGCCGGCGTCCGGCGGCGGCCGGTCGAGCGAGGGTCCCTCCGGCAACAGCACCAAGAGTGCCGCGGCCGGCGCGAACAAAAAGGGCTCCGCACCGAAGGCCCGGCGGACGCCGGCCGAGACGGTGGCGCTCGCGGCCCGGATCAAGGCCGAACGCCCAGACGTCACCGACACCGAGCTGGCCGCGGCGCTGGGGATCAGCGCGTCGCGCTGGCGCACGGTACGCCGCGAGGCCGCCCAGTCCGACGACCTCCGCCTCGCCGCGTAACGGCAGTCGACGCGGCCACGGGGGTCGCCGCCTGCTCTGGGCATCCGGAGGAATCACCGTCCTTGCTCCGAAGCCCAGCACCGTACCGAAACTTGTGCTCCTGACCCCGTTTTCCGGGAAACGGCCCAAGATCGCGGAAACCACAGCTCACAAGCTGCCGGCTCAAGACGAAACGATGCCGAGGCCGCTTGGGCGTGGAACCGTTGCGGAGGCCGCGACTACGGGGGTGGTGTCGGCGCCCGGCAACGACACGGTGACCTCGAGGCCGCCGCCCTCCTGGGCGACGGCGGACACCGTGCCGCCGTGGGCGTCGCATACCGCGCGCACGATGGACAGGCCCAGCCCGGAGCCGCGCGAGCCGGTACGCTCCCAGCCGCCCCGGCGGAACGGTTCGAACAGTCCGGGGACGTCGGCCGGTTCCACCTCGTAGCCGGTGTTGCCGACCACCAGCCGCGCCTGGCCGTCGACGGTGTCGGTTCGGAGCCAGAGCTTGCCGAGCAGGTGGTTGTAGCGGATCGCGTTCTCGATGAGGTTGCCGGCGAGGCGGTCGAGCAGGCTCGGGTCGCCCACCACCGGGGCCGGCCGCAGGTCGGTGTCGACGTCGAGCTTGAGCCGTTCGGCCTCGGCCTTCACCGCCGACAGTGCGTTGTAGACGCTGGTGGCGAGGTCGGCGGGGACCTTGCGGACCAGACGCCGGCCGGATTGCGCCTCACTGCGGGCGAGCACGAGCAGCGCGTCGACCAGTCCGTTGGCGCGTTCGGAGGCATTGCGTACGACCCGAGCCATGCGGCGGAACTCGGCGACGTCCGCCTCGTCGTCACTGAGGGTCACGTCGATCTCGGTGCGCATGACGGCGAGCGGGGTGCGCAGCTCGTGCGAG
Source organism: Actinoplanes sp. (assembly GCA_036001925.1). Lineage (GTDB taxonomy): Bacteria > Actinomycetota > Actinomycetes > Mycobacteriales > Micromonosporaceae > Actinoplanes. The sequence goes on along the minus strand of DASYTU010000037.1, from coordinate 29,444 downwards.
GCATTGGCAACGAAGCGTTTCTGCGCCTCGAACGCGCCCGCCAGCCGGTCCAGCATCGCGTCGAACGTCCGAGCCAGCTCGGCCACCTCGTCGTCCGCCCCGGAGTAACGGATGCGCTGGTCGAGCGTTTCCTCGCCGAGGCGCTGGGCGGTGGCGGTGACGTTATGCAGCGGCCGCAGCGCGCGGCCGGCCACGGCGTACGCGCCCGCGATGCCGATCACGCCGATGGCGACGAGCGCGATCAGGCCCTTGACCAGCAACTCCTGCGACGCACGGTGGACCAGCGCGGTCTGCCACGCGGCCGCGTCTACCACACTGCCGTTGGCCAGCACCACCTGGGTGCCGGCGCGCAGCTCGTCCGCCGGGTGCAGCGCGTCACCGACGAGCAGCCAGGCGAGCAGTACCAGGATCGCGCCGGCGCCGACCAGCAGGATGCCGTTCAGCAGCGTGAGCCGTAGCCGCAGCGTCGGTCGGAGGCGCACCCGGTCGCGGCTGCGGCCGAGGTAGACGGTCATGGCGTACCACCCGCGGGGGTCACCACGACCGGCTCGGGCACCCGGTAGCCGGCGCCGACCACTGTCTCGATAAGCGGCGGGTCGCCGACCTTCTTGCGCAGCGTCATCACGGTCACCCGTACGGTCGTGGTGAACGGATCGGTGTTGGCGTCCCAGACGCGTTCCAGCAGCTCCTCGCTGGACACCACGCCCCCGCGTGCCTTGAGCAGCGCCTCGAGGACGCCGAACTCCTTGTTGGTCAGGTCGATCGGCGCGCCGCCGCGGGTGACCACCCGCCGGGTCTGGTCGAGCACCAGGTTGCCGACCACGAGCACCGGCGGGGCGGCCGGGGTCGCGCGCCGGCCGAGCGCCTGGACCCGGGCCACCAGCTCGTCGAACGCGAAGGGCTTCGGCAGGTAGTCGTCGGCGCCGAGCTGCAGGCCCTCGACCTTGTCGGCGACCGTGCCGCTCGCGGTCAGCATCAGTACCCGGGTCAGCATGCCGGATGCCACCAGCGCCGCGCAGATCTCGTCGCCGTGCATGCCGGGTAGGTCCCGGTCCAGAACCACCACGTCGTAGCGGGTCACGTACGCCATTTCGTGCCCGCTCGTCCCGTCGTAGGCGACGTCGACCGCCATGCCCTTGCGGCGCAGTCCCCGCGCGATCGCGTCGGCGAGGTTCCGCTCGTCTTCCACTACCAGCACGCGCACCGCGGCCTCCGCATTTCTGTCCGGCCTACACAGCCTTCCTGCCGCGTTGTAAAGAGGCCGTGAGAAAAGGCTACTGCCCGGACAGGCGCCAGATCCCGACCGTGGCGTCCAGCCGGCGGCAGATCAGCACATCGGTGGCCGTCTGGCATTGGCCCGAGACGTGGTTGGCCGCGCCGAGCACCCGCGCGCGCAGCGTGGCCGGGTCCAGCCGCGCGTACCAGACCAGGTTGTCAGCGGGCTGCTCGCGCATGCCGATGAAGCCGCCCGGCGCGGCCGGGCCGACGCCTTCCCAGCGCCCGAAGTCGCCGCGAACCCGGCCGGTCAAGATGTCGACGACGCTGAGCGTCGGGCTTTGCTGGGTGCCGTCACCGCCGCCCACGATCAGGTACGGCCCGAGCCGGTCGCCGTACGCCCAGCGGTCGCTTGCCCAACGCTCGCGGCCGGTCGCCCGGTCGAGGACGCGGACGCCGGTCCCGCGCGGGCTGAACAGGCACACGGCGTCGCCGCAGCCGGGTCCGGTGTACGACAGGTACAGATCCACCGCCGCGTGCCAGCGTTCGGTGAGATCGGGCAGTGAGTAGGCGGTGGCTCCGGCGTGGTCGCCGGCCAGCACGAGGTCGCCGTCGGGCCAGAACGCGATGCCGTGCGTCGCCCAGTCCGCCGGCACGGCGATCGTCCTTGCGGCGGTGACCATGCCCGTGGTGGTGTCGCGCACCTCGAGCCGGCCGCCCAGGTTGACGGTGACGAGCCAGCGCGGGAAGCCGTCGACGTAGCCGGTCTCCGTGACGTAGCCGTCGACCGGCTGCTCCAACGCCCAGCGGATTTCGCCCGACGCGAGGTCGATCCCGTACCAGTGCAGCGGGCCGAACTGGGGGAGTTTCTCGCGAAGCAGCACCAGCCCGTCGGATGGCGAGATGCCGAGCAGCCGGGCAGGACGGCGCCATATCGCACGGTCGGTGCCGGCCGCGAGCGCGACCGTGCGTACCGCGCCGAAGGAATCGGCCTGGTACGAGACCAGTACGGTGTCTCCGACCGCCGTGACGTCGTAGATCGCGCCGGCCACGGCCACCGTGGTCAGCGAGAGCAGGGTGCCGGCCGGCAGCGCGTACGTGCTGATGATCTTGTTTTGCACAGCGGCGCCGGCCAGGGCGGGTCCGGCGCTGACGAGGTAGAGCCGGTCGCCGACGACGAATGTGGTGTCGCCCAGGCGGGCCGGGATGATCAGCGGCGGTGCGGGCGGGTTGACATGCGCCGCACCGGCCAGCATCGCGCCCAGCACGATCGTGATCGCCGCCAGTACGGTCCGGTATGGCCGCGGCGGGGCGGCGCCGGCGACCGCGCCGACCGGCTGATGGCCGCCGCTCGGCAGCTCGCCCAAGTCGATCACGACGTCGCCCACGCCGCTGCTCACCACTGGTACGCCCAAACCTCGACGCCACCGAGAACGCGGCAGCCGACGAAGCGCTCGTCGGAGGCGCAGTTGGTGACCGGTGTCGTCGAGTAACCGAGTGGCTGGACGGCCCGCCGGCCGGGCGCCAGTACGCCGAAGACGGTACGGTCCCGGTCGAGCCGTCCGAGCATGAGCGGCGCCTCTTCGGGGCTCGACGCATACCAGCTCCAGCCCGCGAGATCGACCTGGACGGCTCCGGTGGCCGCGTCGCGCACCCGCACCGGCCTGTTCTCGCCGTTGCCCACCTCCAACACGCTCGTGCCGCGCCCGACCAGGCTGGCGCCACGGTCGGTACGCCAGCGCGGATTCCCGGTCGCCGGGTCGAGCACCGCGACGCCGAAATCCTCGCTCTCGCAGAGCATGTCGGCGCAGAAGGCGGCGCTGCCGTCGACCGGCTCCTGCTGCTGCCACACCGGCGCGAGGCTGGACACCGAGTACGCGGTCACCGTGCCGCCGTCGCCGGGCGAGCCGTGCCGCAGCAGCACCAGATCGCCGACGATGTCGCCCGAGGACAGCTCCCGGGCCGCCGGCGCCGGCAACCGCCGTTCGCGCAGCACCGCGCCGGTGCCGGCGGCGAGCACTCCGAGCCAGTCGGATGCGACGACGACGATCTGGTCCGCGTCGCCGCGCACGTCCGCGGCGACCAGCGGGCCCACCCGGACGGTTTGCCACAGTTGGCGGCCGGTCCGCAGGTCCAGCGCGTGCAGGGTCGTGTGCAGTGGCGGTTCGGTGTGGAAGACACCGTCGTCCGCGAAGTACAGCGGCCCCGCGGCACCGGTCGCTTGGTCGTACTCGGTACCCGGCCGGAATTGCTGCTCGTAGACAAGGCCCACATGGCCGCCGGCCGCCGGCGTCACCGGAACCGGCGACGTCCAGCGCACCGTGCCGGTGCGCGCGTCGACGACCGTAGAGCTCAGCTGGGACTGCAACAGGACCTGGTCGCTGCCCGCCGGCGCGGCGAACCACCCGAACCCGGGCAGCACGCCGTCCGACTGAGCGTCCGGGATCCTGGTGGTCCGGCTCCAGAGCCGGCGCAGCGGATCCATGGACCAGGCCGTCGTGACGAGCCGCGTGCCAACCGAGTCGAATGTGTAGAGCCGGCCGCCGACCAACTGGTACGACCCGTTCGGCGCGCCGATCTGCGCCAGCCCGGTACGCCGCCAGAGCACGGACTTCGCCGGCGCGGACCCGGCCAGCGCCAGGAGCAGGACTACGACGAGAGCGAGGCCGCCGTACCGGTGACGTCCTCGTGGTGCCCGTCCGGGCGTGGGCTCGGCCGGCGCGTAGAGGTCCAGCTCAATGAGCGCCACGCCCTACTTTACGTCCGGTAGGACCACACCTCGATCCCGTCCGCGACGCGGCAGGCGACGTAGCGCTCGTCGGACGCGCACTCCCGGACCCGGCCGCCGGCCAGTCCGAGCGGCTGGATGTCCCTGCTGCCGGGCGCCAGCACACCGAACGCGGCATGACCGTCCGGCGGCACGGCGCGGAACAGCACGAGCGGCGCCTGGTCGTCGCTGTCGGCCACGGTCTCCCAGCCGCGTAGATCGACCAGGACGCGGCCGGTCGTGTGGTCGCGCAGCCGCAGCGGACGGTTCGAGGCGCTCTGCACCTCGAGCGTGTCCGGACCACGCTGGACCAGGTTGACGTACCGGCCGGCGTGCCAGAGCGCGACGCCGCGGTGGGCGTCCAGCACCACCATTCCACCGCGCTCCCGCCGGCAGGGCAGGCCACTGCAGGTGCCCGCGTTACCGTCGTCGGCGGGCTCGGCCAGCCGCCAGCGGGACTCGAAAGTGTCCATCCCGTACGCGGTCGCGACGCCGCCGCCGTCCGGATTGTCGTGCCGCAGCAGCAACAGATCACCGGCGATCTCGGGGAACGAGACGTCGGCGCCCGGCGAGCGGGGCAGCGCGCGTTGCCGGATCACCGCGCCGGTGTCCGCGGCGCGCAAGGTCAGCCGGTCGGCGGCGATCACCACGAATCCCGTCGCGTCGCGGCCGTCGGGCACCACGTACACCGAGCCGCGCGCCTCCGCCGACCACCGCGGGTACCCGGTGGCCAGCTCGAGGCCGCGCAGGATCGTTCGTTGCGGCGGTTCGGTGTGCGGCACTCCGGTGGCCGACCAGTAGAGCGGGCCCGGGTCGCCGGACGACTCGTCGTACGCGGTGCCGGGCCGGAACACCGTCTCCTGCACGATGCCGATCCCGTTGCTGTGTGCCAGCACCGGACTGGTCGTGGACCAGCGCACCGCACCGGAGCGCGCGTCGAGCACCGACGTGCCGAGCGCGCTGTGCAGCAGCACGTACGCGCCGGCCGCGACGAGGCTCGCGCCGCCGTCATGGACGACGCTGCCGGAGCTGGGATCGCGCTCGAGCGGGGTGGTGGCGCTCCACAGCCGGCGTAGCGGGCTCATCGCCCAGGCCGAGATCACCCGCTCGTCGCCGCCGGTGTCCATGGTGTAGAGCCGGCCGTCCAGGATCCGGTAGGACGTGTCCGGCCCGGTGAGCGCCACCGCCCCGACCCGCCGCCAGATCGTGGACTGGTCGGTCGCGGCTCCGCCCACGGCGAGGACAAGGAGCGCGGCGCTGAGGAGGCCGACGTACCGGCAGTAGCGGGCGGGCGGACGGCCGGCGACGGCCGGCGGTGGCGCATCAAGATCGAGCTCGATCAGCGCCACGCTCACCCTCTCGGCCGGTACGCCCACACCTTCAACTCGCCCGACGTGATTCGGCAGATCAGCCGATCGGGGACCGCTTGGCATTCGCCGGTGCCCGGCGGCAGGTCGGCGAGCGGGCGAGGTTGCGCATCGCCGGGTTCGGCGACGGCGACCATGGTACGTGCTCCCGCGTCGACGACCCGGGTCACCAGAACGTGGTCGCCGCCCCCTTGGCCGTTCAGCGGGCGCCAGCCGCGCAGGTTGACCAGGACGCGACCGGTCGCCGGGTCGACGAGCCCGATCGGGTCGCTGACTCCGGCCGGCGACGCGTACGCCAGCAGCAGGTTGCCCCGCTGCTCCACGTAGCGCCAGCCGGGGCGGTACCAGCGCTGCGCGCCGTTGGCCGGGTCGACCGCGCGGACGCCGTTCAGGCCGGCGAGGCAGGTGAGCCGCCCGCAGGGCTGCGCCTCGGACGCACCGCCGGCCGGCCGTATCCACCTGCGCCGCAGCGTGACCGGGTCGAACGCGGAGACCTGCGGCCCCCACTCGCCGGGGTGACGAAGCACGATCAGGCCGCCCGAGACATTGGGGTTGCCCGGGCTGTAGTCGGCAGGCGGCAGCGGCGCAGTGGCGAGGAGCTTCCCGGTCGCGAGGTCGTGCACCGCGAGCGTGCGGTTGTCGTGGACGAGCAGCATCCGCGGCGGCTCCCCGGCCGGCCCGGGCACGCCCATCAGCACCGCGGTCGAGGGCACCTCGACCCGCCACTTGGTCGCCCCGGTCCACGGATCGACGGACTCGACCGGTCCCTGGATGCGGCGGCCGGTGCCGGAGAGGCTGCGCACGCCGGCGACCGCGAGCAGCGCCGGCGAGCCGGTGATGGTCACGACACTGCCCGTGCGCCGCCACCGCGCGACGCCGTCGCTTTCCGAGATGGCCGTAGTGCTCGGCTGCTCGGACACGGTGACCCACGGCCGGAGGAGCACGACGCCGCTGCTGGTGCGCAGCCGGTACGTGGGCGTGACGGTCCCGGCCTGCCAGCGCAGCTCGCCGGTCGCCAGGTCATAGGAGCTCAGCGTGCCCAGCGACTGGGCCACCAACTGGCCATGGTCGGTGACCGCGTACGTGTCGGCCGGGCTCACACGCAGGCTGATGAGTTGGGACAGCGGCGGGGGCGCGGGTGCCGCGGAAGCCGCGGACGAGATCAGCACGAGGAGCGCGACCATCAGGGGACCGAACCAGCTCGGGACGGTCGACCGCGTCGGGGACGCGTAGGTCTCGGGCTCGCCGCGATCGAGGCCGAGGTCGATGATCACCGGGCCGCCCATGGTCTCCGTGGCCATGCCCCAAAGATAACGGCATGGTAACGAAAGGGCTCGTCGATCTTAGGCCAAGGGCTGATGTTCCGCCGGTGCGCGCGCGTCCAGTCGCGACAGCCATTCGGTGACCTCGCGGGCGATGTCCTGCGCGGTCAAGCCGAGCCCGGCTAGGATCTCGGCGCGGCTGCCGTGCGCGTGGAAGGCCCTGGGCACGCCGAAGTCACGCAGCGGCACCTCGACATCGGCGTCGCGGAGCATGCTGGCAACCGCGTCCCCGACACCGCCGGTCCGGACCCCGTCCTCCAGCGTCACCACCAGCCGGTGTGCTCGGGCGAGGTCGGTCAGCTCGACCGGGACCGGCCGGATCCAGCGCGGGTCGACGACCGTGACGCCGTACCCCTGCCCGGCGATGCGGTCCGCGACGTCGACGCCCAGCTTGCCGAACGCACCGACCGCGACCAGGAAGACGTCCTTGCCGGCGTCGTCGCGCAGCACGTCGATCGGACCGACCCGGCGCACCGCGGGTACGTCCGCGCCGACCGAGCCGGTCGGGAATCGCACCACCGTCGGGCCGTCGTTGACAGCGATCGCCTCGCGCAGCTCCTCCCGCAGCGTGGCGGCGTCGCGCGGCGCCGCGATCCGCAGGCCCGGCACCACCCCGAAGACGCTCATGTCCCAGATGCCGTAGTGGCTGGGGCCGTCCGGCCCGGTGATACCGGCCCGGTCCAGCACGAACGTCACCGGCAGCCGGTGCAGCGCCACGTCCAGCAGCACCTGGTCGAACGCCCGGCTGAGGAAGGTCGAGTACACGGCGACGACCGGGTGCAGACCGCCCATCGCCAGGCCGGCCGCGGACGTCGCGGCGTGCTGTTCGGCGATGCCGACGTCGTACACCCGCTCGGGGTGCTTGCGAGCCAGCGCCGCGATGCCGGTGGGCTCGGCCATGGCGGCGGTGATGCCGACGACATCCGGCCGCTCGTCGGCGATGGCCACCAGCTCGTCGGCGAACACGTTGGTCCACTTCACCGACGGCTTGGCGGTCAGCGCTCCGGTCTGCGGGTCGAACGCGCCCGGGCCGTGCAGGCAGTCCGCGTCGTCCTGCTCGGCGGGACGGTAGCCGTACCCCTTGCGGGTGACCGCGTGCACGATGACGGGTGCGTTGAACCCCTTGGCCCGGCGCAGCGCCGACTCCATCGCCTGGACGTCGTGGCCGTCGACCGGGCCGACGTACTTGAGCCCGAGGTCCTCGAACATCGGTTGCGGGCTGACCGCGTCCTTGATGCCGCGCTTGACCGCGTGGAGCACCTCGTAGACCGGGCGGCCCACCATCGGCGTCGAACCGAGGGCGTCCTTGACCAGCTCCAGGACCTTTTCGTAGCCGGGATTGAGCCTCAGCGTGGAGAGGTGGTCGGCCAGGCCGCCGATCGTGGGCGCGTACGACCGGCCGTTGTCGTTCACTACGATGACCAGGCGGTTCTTGGCGGCGGCGATGTTGTTGAGCGCCTCCCAGCACATCCCGCCGGTGAGCGCGCCGTCGCCGACCACCGCGACCACATGCCGGTCCTCGCCGCGCAACGCGAAAGCCTTCGACAGCCCGTCGGCGTACGACAGCGCGGTAGAGGCGTGCGAGTTCTCGATCAGGTCGTGCTCGCTCTCGGCCCGGCTCGGGTAGCCGGAGAGGCCGCCACGCTGGCGCAGCAGGTCGAAGCCGCCCTGCCGACCGGTGACGATCTTGTGCACGTACGCCTGGTGGCCTGTGTCGAACAGCAGCCGGTCGCGGGGCGACTCGAAGACCCGGTGCAGCGCGAGCGTCATCTCGACCACGCCGAGGTTAGGCCCGAGGTGACCGCCGGTACGGGACACCTTGGCCACCAGGAAGTCGCGAATCTCCGCCGCCAGCAGCGTCAGCTGCTCGGGGTCCAACCGCTTGAGATCGGCGGGTGAGCCGATGGTGCCGAGCAGGCCTGCGGGCGCGGGGAGGGATTCGCTCATGACCGACGAGTCTAACGATCCGGAGCATGCCCGCACCCCGCGCGAAGGGCGGCGGCGGCCCGCCTGCACGAAACCTGCACAATCGACGTGACCTGGATCACACGCCGGGCACCAGCAGGGCGACGCATTCGACGTGCTGCGTCATCGGGAAGCAGTCGAACGCGCGCAGCTCGGCCAGCCGCCAGCCGGCGTCCGCGAAGGTGGCGATGTCGCGCCCCAGCGAGGCGGGGTCGCACGCCACGTAGGCGACCGCCCGCGGATCGGCCGCGACGATCCCCCGGACGACCCGCCCACCGGCGCCGGTGCGGGGCGGGTCGAGGACGACGATGTCGACCGGCCCGGTGATCCGGCGCCGGGCCAGCGCGGTGTCGACCTTCGCGGACACGACCTCCACGCCGGCCAGGTCGGCCAGGTTGGCGCGGGCCGCGGCCACCCCGACCGGCGAGGACTCCACCACGGTCACCCGCGCTCCGGTCCGCTCGGCAACCGCCGCCGCGAACAGGCCCGCGCCGCCGTAAAGATCCCAGGCCGTCTCGCCCGCCACCGGCTCCAGGAGGTCGAGAACCGCCGTGACCAGGGTGTCGGCGGCGGCCGGATGGACCTGCCAGAAGCCCGCGACGGGTACGAGCCACCGCCGGCCTGCCGCCAGCTCCAGCGCCTCGGCGGGGCCGTCCAGCACCGGGCCGTCCGGGGCATCCGACATGTCGCGCGGGTCGTCGTCCGGCGCGCCGCTCCCGGCGGGGTGGGCCAGGATGCTGACGTCGCCGCCGGTGGACGCGACGACCTCGATCGCCGCCTCGGACGGCCAGCGCCGGCTCGTCACGTCGAGCTGCTGCACCACGGGTAGGGCGATGCGGCAACGGTCGATCGGCACGACCTGGTGCGAACGGTGCTGCAGCAGGCCCGCCCGGCCCGCCGCGTCGACCGCGTAGCGCACCCGGGACCGCCAGCCCAGCGTGCCGCCGGGGAGTGGCTGTACCCGTACCGAAAGCTCGTCGATCTGGGCCGCGCTCAGTCCGCCCGGGCGCGCAAGCTGCTCGCGCACGACGGCGGCCTTCCAATCGAGCTGCGCGCGGTCCGCGACGTGCTGCAGGTCGCAGCCCCCACAACCACCCGGACGCGCGTACGGGCACGGCGGGGTCACCCGGTCCGGGGAGGCCTCGTGGATCTCGACCGCGTCGCCGCGAAGGTATCCGCGGTGCACCTCGGTGACTTCGACCGTGACGCGCTCCCCCGGCAGGGCGTGCCGGACGAACACGACCCGGCCGTGCGGACCGCCGATGCGGGCCACGCAGTGCCCACCGTGCGCGGGCGCACCGACCGTAACCTCGACGAGATCACCCTCGACGAGATCGTCGTCGACGTCACTCACGGACGCTCGTCCGGTCCCCGGCCGGCGCCGGCGAGGTCGGCGCGGGTGGCTGGGTCAGGTCATTGCCGCAGGTGCGCGGCCCGCGGGCCGGCGCCCGGCTCAGGCCCCGGTCGAAGCGGTCGAGGTCCCGATCCTGACTCGAGCGCAGCTGCCACGGCACGCTGGTGACCATGACGCCGGGCTCGAACAGCAGCCGGCCCTTGATCCGCAGCGCGCTCTGGTTGTGCAGCAGGTTCTCCCACCAGCGGCCGACCACGTACTCGGGCACGAACACGGTGACCACGTCGCGCGGCGAGCCCCGCCGGACGCTCTTCACGAAGTCGATGATCGGCCGGGTGATCTCCCGGTACGGGGAGTCGACGACGGTCAGCGGCACCGGGATCTGCCGGCGCTCCCACTCGTCCTGGATCGTCCGGGTGTCCTTGTCGTCCACGTTGACGGTGACGGCCGTCAGCGTGTCCGGACGGGTCGCCTGGGCGTACGCGAGCGCCCGCAGCGTCGGCAGGTGCACCTTGCTGACCAGCACCACCGCGTGGTTGCGCGACGGCAGCACCGGCCGCTCCTCGGTGGGCTCCAGTTCCTGGGACACCCGCGTGTAGTGCTTGCGGATGCCCAGCATGAGCGAGTAGATCACCAGCATCGCGGCGATGGCGATCCACGCGCCGAGCAGGAACTTGGTGACCAGTACGACCATCAGGACCGCGCCGGTGAGCGCGCAGCCGAAGCCGTTGATGGCCCGCGAGCGGTACATGCGCCTGCGCACGTTCGGGTCGCGCTGCGTCTTGAGCAGCCGGTTCCAGTGCCGCAGCATGCCCGCCTGGGACAGCGTGAACGACACGAACACGCCCACGATGTAGAGCTGGATCAGCCGGGTCACCTCGGCCTGGAACGCCACGATCAGCACCATGGCCGCGATCGACAGGAAGATGATGCCGTTGGAGAACGCCAGCCGGTCGCCGCGGGTGTGCAGCTGCCGCGGGAGGTAGCGGTCCTGGGCCAGGATCGAGCCGAGCACCGGGAAGCCGTTGAAGGCGGTGTTCGCCGCGAGGAACAGGATCAGCGCGGTCACCGCCCCGACCACGTAGAGCAGGATCGAGCCCTGGCCGAACACTGTCTCGCCGAGCTGGGCGGTGACGGTCTTCTGCACGTAGCCCGGCGGCCCGGACAGGATCTGCGAGGCGTCCTCGACGTACTGCAGGTGGGTCACCCGGGCCAGCAGGACGATGCCGATCAGCATGACGATCGCGATGGAGCCGAGCAGCAGCAGCGTGGTGGCCGCGTTCTTGCTCTTCGGCGGCTTGAATGCGGGCACGCCGTTGGAGATGGCCTCCACGCCGGTCAGCGCCGCGCATCCGGACGAGAACGTACGCAACAGCAGGAAGACGAAGGCGAAGCTGGTGAGGTGGCTCTTCTCGGCTGAGATGACCAGGCCGGCGCTGGGCGCTTGCAGGTCCTGGCCGAGGATGAAGACGCGGACCAGGCCGGTGAGGATCATGCCGACGATGACGACGATGAACGCGTACGTCGGTATCGCGAACGCCGTGCCCGATTCGCGTAGTCCGCGCAGGTTCATCGCGGCGAGGACGAGGACCGCGCCAATCGCGATACCGATCTTGTTCTCGGCCACGAACGGCACGACCGAGCCCAGGTTGTTCACTCCGGCCGCGACCGAGACCGCGACCGTGAGGATGTAATCGACGAGCAGCGCGCTCGCCACCGCCACGCCGAACCGGGGACCGAGGTTGACCGTGGCCACCTCGTAGTCGCCGCCCCCGGACGGGTACGCGTGCACGTTCTGCCGGTAGCTGGCGACGACCGTGACCATGACGACCGCGACGGCCAGCGTGACCCAGGGCGAGATGGCGAACGCCGCGGCCCCGGCGATGGACAGCGTCAGCAGGATCTCGTCCGGCGCGTACGCGACGCTGGACAGCGCGTCCGAGGCGAACACGGGCAGCGCGATCCGCTTCGGCAGCAGCGTGTGCTGCAGCCGGTCGGAGCGGAACGGCCGGCCGAGCAGCAGCCGCTTGACTAAAGAGGTCGAACTTGCCACAAGCGCCAACACTACGGCCGGAACCGTCGCGGCGTCCGGCGCCCCGGCCGCCGTTCCTCGCAGCCGCGTGGCACGCTCTGTGTGACAGTCTCCAGCAGGAAGGCACGAAATCTTGCACGTGGTGATCATGGGGTGCGGGCGCCTCGGCTCGACCCTCGCCCACAACCTCGACGCGCGCGGGCATTCGGTCGCCGTGATCGACCAGAATGCCGACGCGTTCCGCCGGCTCAATTCGGAGTTCGGCGGAGTCACGGTGACCGGCATCGGCTTCGATCGCGATGTGCTGCGCGCCGCCGGCATCGAGCGGGCGGACGCGTTCGCCGCGGTGTCCAGCGGGGACAACTCCAACATCATCTCCGCCCGGCTGGCCCGCGAGACGTACGGCGTGTCGCGGGTGGTCGCCCGCATCTACGACTCCCGCCGCGCGCTGGTCTACGAACGCCTGGGCATCCCGACCGTGGCGACGATCCGCTGGGCCGCCGACCGGATGATGCGGCATCTGATACCCGAGGGCACCGTCGAGGTGTTCCGCGACCCGACCAGCGCGGTGTCCATCGTCGAGGCGCCGCTGAACCGCGACTGGGTGGGGAGGACGATCAGGGCGTTGGAGGACGCCACCGGCGCGCGCGTGGCGTACCTGATGCGCTTCGGGATCGGCACGCTGGCCACGCCGTCCACCATGCTGCAGGACGGAGATCAGGTGTTCATGCTCGTCACCGACGACACTGTCGGTCCCGTACTCGAGATCGCCGCGGGCGCCGTTCAGGGAGGCCACTGACCATGCGGGTCGCTATCGCCGGGGCCGGCAACGTGGGACGGTCGATCGCGCAGGAGCTGATCGGCAACGGCCACCAGGTCATGCTGATCGAGCGCCAGCCACGCCAGCTACGCCCCGAACGCGTGCCGGAGGCCGAGTGGGTACTCGCGGACGCCTGCGAACTCAGCAGCCTCGAGGAGGCCGACCTGGCGGGTTGCGACGTGGTCGTGGCCGCGACCGGCGACGACAAGGTCAACCTGGTGGTGTCGCTGCTGGCCAAGACGGAGTTCGCGGTCCCGCGGGTGGTGGCCCGGGTCAACCGTGCCGAGAACGAGTGGCTCTTCACCGAGCAGTGGGGGGTCGACGTCGCGGTCAGCAAGCCGCGGCTGATGGCCGCCCTGGTCGAGGAGGCGGTCACGGTCGGCGACCTGGTGCGGCTCATGACGTTCCGGCAGGGCGAGGCGAACCTCGTGGAGATCACGTTGCCGGCCACCGCTCCGTACGTGGGCCAGCCGATCCGCTCGGTGCCGATGCCACGCGACTCCGCGCTGGTGGCGATCCTGCGCGGCAAGCGGGTGGTGGTGCCGACGCCGGACGACCCGCTGGAGGCCGGTGACGAGCTGATCTTCGTCTGCACGTCCGAGGTCGAGGACGCGGTCCGCGCCGTGGTGCTCGGCGTCGGCGACGTCTCGGCGTAGCCCGCTTAGTCCGCGGCCAGCTCTCTGTCCTGCGTACGGGTCACCCGCCGCACCGCCCACACGGTGAACGCGAGGGTCGCGGCGTAGATCGGCCAGCTGATCAGAATCCGGACGATGCCGATGGCGGTCGCCTCGTCCTGCAGCCAGAGCCAGCCCTGCACGCCCGCCCGGACGAACAGCGAGCCGGCCCACACCAGGGTCAGCCACTGGAACGTGCGGAACAGTCGCGAGTTGCCGTACCAGTCGTGCTTGCCGCCGTTGGCGAGAACGCCCCAGACGTACCCGACGATCGGCCGCCGGACCATCACCGACAGCACGAACAGCGCGACCTGCGCCAGCGTGATCAGGATGCCGGGCAGGTAGAAGTTCTTCGCGTCGCCGGTACGCCAGGCCAGGATCGCACCCAGGCCGATGCCGACGATGCCGTTGACCGCATGCCGGATCGACTGCTTGCGGATCAGCCGGAAGACGCCGATGAGCACCGCCGTGCCGACCGCGCCCCCGATCGCCCAGTAGAGCGCGGTCCGCTTGTCGAGATCCAGCCAGGTGCCCCCGAGCAGCACGTTGAGCACCACGAACACGAGCACCGGAATGCTCGACTCGAGCAGCCCGCGCACGCCGCCCAGCTGCTCGGCGATCTGCTCGCTCATCGACGGGTACGGCTCGTCCTCGCCGTCCTGCGGGACGGGATGAAGATCGAGTTCCTCGACTACCTCCTCGGCGATCCGGTCCTCCACCCCGTCGGGCGGTGCGACATGACGGGGCTCGCTGCCGGGTGTCACCGGGGCGCCTCCAGCTCGTAGTACGGGTTGTAGATGACCTTACGTTCGTCCCGGATCGCGATCCGGCCGCGCGCGGTGAGCTGCCGCCCCGGTTCGATGCCTGCGATCGAGCGCCGGCCCAGGAAGACGAGCGTGACCACGTCACTGCCGTCGTAGAGGTCGGCCTCCAGCGTCGGCAGGTTGGTGCGGGGAGTGTACGCCACGGTACGCAGCCGTCCAGACACCGAGACCACCTGGCCGCGCCTGCAATTGCCCGCCGGCATCGCGCCGCTCTTGGCAACGTCGCGTTGTAAGTCCTCGGCCTCGAGCTCCTGCTCCGAGGCGGTCAGCCGTTCGAAGAACCGGCGCAGGCCGGTGCGTTCATCAGTCGCCATGGCCTGATGTCACCTCTCCTCGACGACCCTCGTCCTCGACGACCCTCGGAGGAAAAGGCCTTCCGTTCACGGTACGCCGGAATCGCCAACGGTGACCCATGTCACCAGCGCGGAGATCAGGATCTCGGGCCGCGCCCGTTCGGCGGTGCCCCCTGGTGCTGGCGTTGCCGCTCCTGCTGGGCGGCGGCCTGCGCCTCCGCTTGCAGCTGCGCCTGTTCGGCCATCTCCTTGGGCAACCGCAGGGGCAGCGGCTCACGTGGCGGGCGGGCCTCTTCGTCGCGAACCACGACCAGGCCCTCCAGCGCCTCGGCCAGCACGCCCGCGTACGCCGGGTCGGCGGCGGCCGGGCCCTGGTAGAGCGCGCGGACCATCCAGCGCGGCCCATCGACGCCGACAAACCGGACGTGCGCGGGCCCCTCGGGCGTGGCGACCCGGGCGGTCAGCTCGATGCCATAAGGACCGTAGAGCTCGCGCGGCGTGACGCCGTCGGTGACCATGGCGGCCGCGATCTCGTCCCGCACCTCGTCCCAGATGCCCTCGGTCCGCGGCGCGGCGAACACGCCGAGCTGCAGCGCGCTGTCGCCGTGCACGAGGACGATGACCTCGACGCCGCCGTCGGGGTTGGCCTGCACCCGGACCTCGACGCCGTCGACTGCCGGGATCTGCAGGCTGCCGAAGTCGAGGCGGGGCACGCCCGCGGGCGCCTGCTTGACGTCGTATGGGCCGCGGCCGGGCGCGGGCGGCTCGGTTTCCGAGGCCATGCTCTGGGCAAGCGCCGCGGACGGCGGGGCGTCGCCCGAACGCACATGCCGCGGGCCCCCGCGCTTTCGGAACATCACTGCCACCTTTCGGTCAAGATTGCGCTGGGGTCGCGAGTCCGTGGTGCCCGCCGGTCGAGCCGTGGCCGCCCGCACCGCGCGCGGAGTCGGGCAGTTCGTCGACGGCGTGGAACACGACCCGCTCCACCCGTTGTACGAGAAGTTGGGCGATGCGGTCGCCGCGCGAGATCTTCACCGTGTGCGCCGGATCGTGATTGACCAGGTTCACGAGGATCTCGCCGCGGTAGCCGGCGTCGACCGTACCGGGCGCGTTGAGGATCGTCACACCGAGGCGTGCGGCCAGACCGGAGCGCGGGTGGACCAGGCCGACGAAGCCCTCCGGTAGGGCCACGGCGACGCCGGTGTGCACGAGCCTGCGTTCGCCCGGGGCCAGCACGACGTCCTCGGCGGACACCAGATCGGCGCCCGCGTCGCCCGGATGGGCGTACGCCGGCAGCGGCAGGTCCGGGTCGAGCCGGCGTACCGGCACGTCGGGAGCGTCGGTCACGGCGACTTCCTTCGGTCGAACGGGATCCGGGGCGGCACTCACCCTCCCATCCTGCCGTGCCTACGGACGGAGGCGCGCCGTACCCTTCCAGCGTGACACCCGAGCCCTCCGGCCGCACCACGACCGCTGCCCGGTTGTACTCCGAGCGGCTGGGCGTGCCGTGGTGGTCCTGGCCGCCCGCGCTGCTGCTCGGCGGGCTGCTGGCGGCCGAGATCTGGATGGGCAGCGGCGGGCTGCGGGCCTGGGTGCCGTTCGTCGTCGTGCTGCCGCTCACCATGGCGCTGATGGTGTGGCTCGGACGGATCCGGATCGCGGTGACCGGCACCGAGTTTCTCGTGGACGACGCGCGGCTGCCGGTCGCGGTGATCGCGGACGTGATCGCGCTGGACGCGGACGGCAAACGCGAGGTGCTCGGCGTGGGCGCGCACCCGCTGGCCTTCGTGGTGCAGCGCCCGTGGATCGGTGGGGCGGTTCAGGTGCTGCTCGACGACCCGGCCGACCCGACCCCGTTCTGGGTGGTCAGCACGAGGCATCCGGTCGAGCTGGCGACGGTGCTGAACCTCCGGTCCTCGCTCCGCTCGGACGGCTCGGCGCCTGATAACCGGTGAGGACCCGCAGTCGCTTCAGTCGCTTCGCTCCCTCCGCTTGGTGCGGGTCCTCACCGGCGGCGCCGAGCGCTACTGGTCCTTGCTCCGCTCGGACGGGTGAGCTTCCATTCCTCGCTCCGCTCGGACGGCTGAGCTACTCGTCCTCGCTCTGTTCGGAGGTGATCTCCGGGCGCTTCTTGCGGAGGTCCTTCTGGACCTTCTCGCCCAGGTTCCGGGTCGCGCGCCGGTTGAGATAGCTCGCGACGGCCGCGCCGGTGAGAAACGGACCGAGCGCGGTGAGGTTGCGGCCGAAGCGGCGCAGCAGCGTGTTCTGCAGCTCCCGGCGGGACGCCGTGCCGAGGATGGACGCGATGCCGACTCCGGGCAGCAGCGGATTGACGCCGCGCTGGCCGGACCATGCATGGAGGAGCGCGGACGCCCGCTCGCCGGTGTTGCCCTTGATGGGCTGCCCGTAGACCTCGTGCAGCTCGCCGATCAGCTTGAGCTCGACGGCGACCACCGCAACCGTCTCGGCGGCGAGCAGGACGGGAACGGAGAGGAGGGTGGGCGTGGCCACCCATTCGAGGGTGGCGACGCCGCCGCCCACCGCACCGATCCCGGCGGTGGCCCGGGAGGCGTTGCGGATCAGGCGGTCGGCGAGGTCGTCGCCGTCCAGGTCAGGGAAGTGCTCGTGCAAGGTGTCGAGGTCGCGGACCGGGACGTGCGGGGCGATGTCACTGACCGCGTCGGTCATCCAGCGGAGCGCGGCCGCCGGCCGGTACAGCTGCGCCACCCCGCGGCGGCGGACATCGGCGACGAGCCGGCCGAGCAACTCGCGCCGTCCCGCGGGCTCGAGGTCGTCGGCGGTCAGCGCGGCGACGGTGGCGCCGATCTCCGCCGCGTCCTCGGCCTGGGCGATCTCCGCCTCGTCCCCCGCCGGCGCGGGCGCCTCGCCGCTGCCGGCCTCCGACACGGGCTGGGCCGGCGGCATCGGGTCGGCGCCGGTCTCCGGTGTTGTCATTGTCATCCTCCCCGTCGTGATGGCCGCTCAACTCCAGTCAAACAGCCGGGCGCACGGCCCGCACGTGGAGGCGAAGCCGCCCGACCCGTACGGTCGGCACGGCACCCGACCGCCGGCGGCGGCCGGGCGGATGCGCCTGCGCGCGAGTGGCCGTCAGGCGCACTCGCGGCAGATCAGTTCCCCGTTGCGCTCGACCGCAAGCTGGCTGCGGTGATGCACGAGGAAACAACGGGCACAGCGGAACTCGTCGGACTGCATCGGCAGCACCTTGACGGTGAGTTCCTCGTCGGCCAAGTCGGCGCCGGGCAGCTCGAAGCTCTCCGCCACCTCGACCTCGTCGACGTCCACTGCGCCCGACTGAGAGTCGGCGCGGCGGGCCTTGAGTTCCTCGAGGCTGTCCTCGCCGAGGTCGACCTCATCGCGACGCGGAGCGTCGTAGTCGGTGGCCATCGGTTTTCACTCTCCTGTATCGATGTGTCACTTGGCGTTAGTAACACCAGCGACGACGTTCTGGTTCCCGGTTCCGGCGGACTTATTTTTCTCATCCGAAAGTTGTGAGTTGCCCCGGCCGAGGCGCCCCCATTCCCCCGCGAACCGCCCTGGCGAGCGCGGTACCTTACCGCCCCCGTGGCAGGCTTGTACGCCAAGCGGCGGCCAATTGTTCCCGATGTGACTGAGGCGACATCAAAGTAGGGGTAGGGGCGTGTGGATCATCGTCGGCGCGCCGGACGGATCGCCCGTTTCCACGGCCTCGCGAACAGACGCTAACCTCACTTGATGCCCGTTCACCTCCCTGATGGCCGGGCACATCAGCCGAACCGGGAGCAAGCACCATGAGCTTTGCGCGCGTCCGAGCGCTCGTCGTGATCGGCGTGCTCGCCGTGGCCGCGGTGGTGTTCGTCATCGTCGCGCTCGTACGCGACAGCCAGCATGACGCGGTCGCCAGCGGCTGCCCGGCGGGCTCGGTGATGGCCAATGTGACCTTGCCGGACAACCCGGACGAGGTCACCGTCAAGGTGTTCAACGGCACCAGCATCACGGGGCTGGCCGAAAGCGTCACCTACGACTTCGCGAACCGCAACTTCAAAACCCAGAAGCCGGCCGAGAACAAGAAGAAGTTCAAGGGCGTCGCCCAGCTGCGCTACGGCCCGGCGGCGGTGGGCGCGGCCCACCTGCTGAAGGCGTACTTCCTGGCCCAGGCCGAGCCGCATTACGACCCGAAGCGCAGGGGCGCGGTCGTCGACGTCGTCATCGGCAGTCAGTTCCAGCAGCTGGCAACCACGACCGAGGTCAACCAATCGCTCGTCGAGCTCGGCGAACCCGACGTGCCACCGGGTGCGTGCGCGGCCCCGCCGAAGAAGGCCGCCAAGCATTAGGCCGCCGGACTACGGGCCACCCGCGGCGTCCAGCTCGACCAGCACGTCGTGCAGCGCGCCGAACACCGCCGGCGGTGCGGCGACAAGCATCTCCTTGCCCGCCGGGTGGCCGTCGAGTCCGGAGACCCGCAGGCCGGCCTCGGTCGCGACGAGGCCACCGGCGGCGTGGTCCCAGGGATTCAGGCCCTTCTCGAAGTACGCGTCGACCAGACCCTCCGCGGCCATGCACAGGTCCAGCGCCGCCGACCCGAAGCGCCGGATGTCACGCACCCGGGTGATCAGACCGGCGAGCACCGCGCCTTGGTGTGCGCGCCGGGCCGGGTCGTAGCCGAAGCCGGTGGCGAGCAGCGTCTGCTCGAGCGTGGTCCGCACCGAGCCGGTCATCCGCCGGTCGCCGCGCCACGCCCCACCACCGAGCGTCGCCGTCCATTCCTCACCGGTGGCTGCGTTGCACACCACGCCCGCAACGACGACGCCGTCCACCTCGGCCGCCAGCGACACGGCGTACTGCGGCAGGCCGTACAGATAGTTGACTGTGCCGTCGATCGGGTCGAGGATCCAGCGCACCGCCCCGGCCGCCGGTGCGGCGGAATCGCCGTACTCCTCACCCAGCACACCGTCCGCCGGCCGCTCCCGGCGCAGCGCCTCGACGACCTGGCGTTCCACGGCCCTATCCGCGGCCGTGACCACATCCGTGTCGGTGCTCTTGGTCTGCACGTCGGTGATCGCTTCGGCGCGCATCC
Organism: Actinoplanes sp.; assembly: GCA_036001925.1. Taxonomy (GTDB): domain Bacteria; phylum Actinomycetota; class Actinomycetes; order Mycobacteriales; family Micromonosporaceae; genus Actinoplanes. Next base: position 9,737 of record DASYTU010000037.1, on the reverse strand, counting down.
GCCGGGCCGTCTCCGCCGCGTCGCGGGAGATCCGCACCGCGAACGCGAGCAACTCGCCGGGAGTCGATGTCTCGGGTCCCTCAGCCATGTTTTCCCGCCCTTTCCGCCGATACCATTCTCGCCAGCGACGCCCTGCACGAGGCCGCCGACCCCCATGCCGTGCCGGTGGCGTGCGGCGGCGGGGAGGATCTCGCCCGACGGCGCTACAATTCACCCCTGTCGCCGCTTCACGGACAACCGCCCGAGGTTCAGTCCGGGTTCCGGGGGCTCCCACACCACACCGGCCAGCTCGGTTGCCGCGTGCTGCGCTGGGCATTCATAAGCGTGGGGCACATGGCCGTGCTCAACCTCATCGCCTGCGGAAGGTCATTCGTGACAGAAGCCCACCACACCGGTGCCGACGTTCGCTCTCTCACCGAGGTCCTGATCGCCCACGCTCAGGGTGCGGGCGGGCAGATCACCTCCGCTGAGGTCGTGCAGACGGTCGAGTCCGCCGAGGTGACTCCGGCTCAGGCTAAGAAGATCCTGCGCGCGCTCGTGGACGCCGGCGTCACCGTCGTCGTCGACGGCTCGACGCCGAACCGGCGCAAGGTCGCGGCGGCCCGCGCCGCCACGCCGGCCTCCAAGGCCACGACGGCCAAAGCCGCGCCGGCGAAGAAGGCGGCCGCTACCGCCGCGCCGGCGAAGAAGGCGGCGGCTACCGCCGCGCCCAAGCGGGCGACGACCGACGACGGCACGCCGGACGACGTCGAGGCCGCCGAGGCTCCGGCGCCGGCGCAGGCGCCGGCGAAGAGGGCGACACCGCGCAAGGCGTCCGCTGCGAAGGCCGCCCCCGCAAAGAAGGCGGCCGCCGAGGCCGCTTCGAAGGCGGCGCCGGCCAAGGCCACCAAGGCGGCGACGCCGGGCGAGCCTGAAGAGCTGGGCGATGTCGATGTCGAGGAGATCGACCCCGAGGAGCTCGCCGCCGAGATCGAGGACGTGGTGGTCGAGGAGCCGGCCGCCATGGTGCAGGCCGCGGCCACCGACGCCGCCAGCTCGGCGACGGACGGCGACTTCGAGTGGGACGACGAGGAATCGGAGGCGCTGAAGCAGGCCCGTCGCGACGCCGAGCTGACCGCCTCGGCCGACTCCGTCCGGGCGTACCTGAAGCAGATCGGCAAGGTTCCGCTGCTGAACGCGGAACAGGAGGTCGAGCTCGCCAAGCGGATCGAGGCCGGCCTGTATGCGGCCGAGCGGCTGCGGGCCTGCGACGACGGCGAGGAGAAGCTGGACCGGACGTTCGAGCGCGACCTGCGCTGGATCGGCCGCGACGGCGAACGCGCCAAGAACCACCTGCTCGAGGCGAACCTGCGGCTCGTGGTCTCGCTGGCCAAGCGCTACACCGGCCGCGGCATGGCGTTCCTGGACCTGATCCAGGAGGGCAACCTGGGCCTGATCCGGGCCGTCGAGAAGTTCGACTACACCAAGGGCTACAAGTTCTCCACATACGCCACCTGGTGGATCCGCCAGGCCATCACCCGCGCCATGGCCGACCAGGCCCGCACCATCCGCATCCCGGTGCACATGGTCGAGGTGATCAACAAGCTCGGCCGCATCCAGCGTGAGCTGCTCCAGGACCTGGGCCGGGAGCCCACCCCTGAAGAGCTGGCGAAGGAGATGGACATCACGCCCGAAAAGGTGCTGGAGATCCAGCAGTACGCCCGGGAACCGATCTCGCTGGACCAGACCATCGGCGACGAGGGCGACAGCCAGCTCGGTGATTTCATCGAGGACTCCGAGGCGGTCGTCGCGGTCGACGCGGTCTCGTTCTCGCTGCTGCAGGACCAGCTCCAGCAGGTGCTGCAGACGCTGTCCGAGCGCGAGGCGGGCGTCGTACGGCTGCGCTTCGGCCTCACCGACGGCCAGCCGCGCACGCTCGACGAGATCGGTCAGGTGTACGGCGTGACCCGCGAACGCATCCGGCAGATCGAGTCGAAGACGATGTCGAAGCTCCGTCACCCGTCCCGGTCGCAAGTCCTGCGGGATTACCTCGACTAGGCCGTCCGGTCAACAATCTGCGCCTGATTGGTCACCAGTCGTACATCGTCGGGTGGTCATCAGACCGTTGCGCACAAGTGATCGTTGACGTGGCACCCTTGAAGCACGGCACACTAGGCCCCAAACCAACGTGTGACTTGAGTCCCCCCGGGGCACTCTGGGAAGGCGGCAAGGGTCAAGGGTGTTGCACGATGAGTGAGCAGTAGCCGAGGAACATGTTCATCGGTGACGACCAGAGGAGGAAGGCGATGACCCCGACTCTCACGCCGCCGGCGGGAAGCGTGGCCGGACCAGCAGCCGATGAACGTTGCGACCGCTGCAATGCAGCCGGAAAGCTTCGTTTGACCCTTGCTGGTGGTGGTGAGCTGGTGTTCTGCGGACACCACGCCAACAAGTACGCCAACGACCTGGTGAAGATCGCGGTGCAGTACGCCGCCGATCCGGAGTTCGTCTGGCGCGGCGCGGACATGATGTCCAACTCCAACTGAATCCCTCTTTCTCCTGAACGCGTGTTCCAGGGGCGTCCCATCGTGTGGGGCGCCCCTTTCGCGCGCTTGAGGGACCCTCAGAGGGTCTGGATCGTCGCGATCCGCTCCTCGAGCTGCTCGATGGTGGCCTGGGCGCTGGGCGGGCCGCCGCACAGCCGGCGCAGCTCCGCGTGGATCTTGCCGTGCGGCAGGCCGGTGCGATGGTGATGCGCAGCGACCAGCGTGTTGAGCTGGCGGCGCAGGCTGACGCGGCGCTCGCCCGCGCTGAGCCGTGCCGGCTCCCGCGGCGCAGGCACGGTTTCCTTCGTCCGCTTCCGCTGAGCCGCGAGCTGTTCCGACTGGCGCCGGCTCAACAACACGGCCACCTGGTCCGGGCTGAGCAGGCCGGGAAGGCCGAGGTATTCCTCCTCCTCCGGCGTGCCCGATCGAGCGCCGGTGCCGAAGGACGCGCCGTCGAAGATCACCTGATCGAGCTCAGCCGTCGCCGATAGCGCCTCGAAGCGCTTCTCCAGCTCGCCCCCGCCGTCCTCGGCTCGTTGCGCGCGCTCGAGCAGCGCGTCGTCGAGGCCGTCCGGGTCCTTCGATGCCCCCAGGATGTGGTCGCGCTGGGCCTCCATCTCGCTGGCCAGCTCGAGCAGGTGCGGCACGCTGGGTAGGAATACCGTCGCCGTCTCACCCTGCCGGCGGGCCCGGACGAAGCGGCCGATGGCCTGCGCGAAGTAGAGCGGGGTGGAGGCGCTGGTCGCGTACACGCCGACGGCCAGGCGGGGGATGTCCACGCCCTCCGAGACCATCCGCACCGCCACCAGCCAGCGCTGCTCGGAGAGCGCGAACGCGGCGATCCGCGCCGACGCTCCCGCGTCGTCGGAGAGGACCACGACCGGCTGCTCTCCGGAGATCCCGGCGAGGAGCTTCGCGTACGCGCGGGCGGTCTGCTGGTCACTGGCGATCACCAGGCCCCCGGCGTCCGCCATCCCATGCTCGCGCAGCCGGGTCAGCCGCGCGTCGGCCGCCTTCAGCACCTGCGGCATCCACTCGCCGCGGTGGTCCAGCGCCGTCCGCCACGCCTGCGCCACGAGGTCCTTGGTCATCGGCTCGCCCAGCCGGGCCGCCAGCTCGTCGCCGGCGCTGGTACGCCACCGGGTCTCCCCCGAGTACGCCAGGAAGATCACCGGCCGGACCACACCGTCGCTCAGCGCGTCCGCGTAGCCGTAGATCGAGTCGGAGCGGGAGCGCTGGAGGCCGTCCGAGCCTCGTTCATACGTCACGAACGGGATCGGGTTGTCGTCCGAGCGGAACGGCGTGCCGGTCAGCATCAGGCGGCGCACGGCGTGCTCGAACGCGGTCTTGACCCCGTCCCCCCAGGTCCGGGAGTCACCCGCGTGGTGGATCTCGTCCAGCACGACCATGGTCCGCCGGGTCATCGTGCGCCGGCGGTGCACCGCGGGGGCCATGCCCACCTGCGCGTACGTCATCACGGCCCCGTGGAAGTCCCGGGACGAGTGCACGTCGGCGTTGCGGAAGGAGGCGTCGAGCTGGATGCCCACCCGGGCCGCCGCGGCTGCCCACTGGGTCTTCAGGTGCTCGGTCGGGCACACCACGGTGACCGCCTCGACAGTGCCGTCGGCCAGCAGCTCAGCCGCGATCCGCAGCGCGAACGTGGTCTTGCCCGCCCCCGGCGTCGCCACCGCCATGAAGTCCGGACAGCGGCGGCGCAGATACTCCACCAGGGCTTTGCGCTGCCATGCTCGCAGGGGCGGGAAGGTGTCCAGATCCGGGACGGGCGGGCTCAAGCTGATCCTCTCCACGTCGGCGGCGCACGAAAACGCCCCCGCGAGAGGGCCGCGGAGGCGGGTCCAGCATAGCGACGGCCACCGACATATTCGGCCCGCGGTACCGCCACGCGAGCCGTTACGAAGCCGACAAAACGGCGCCGGACGGATCAGCCGTGCCGCGGCCGCCACGCCGGCGCCGGCGCTGCGCGGCCGCGAACACCGATGGGGCCCGCGACGGGCAGGGCTGGGCCTGCCCGTCACCGGGCGCCTCGATCAGTGCTTCATCGCGTCGTAGATCTCCTTGCACTGCGGGCAGACCGGCGATCCCGGCTTCGGCGACTTGGTCACGGGGAACCTCTCGCCGCACAGCGCTACCACGAACGTGCCCATGACGGCGCTCTCGGCGATCTTCTCTTTGCGCACGTAGTGGAACATTTCCGGCCCGGTGTCGGCATCCTTGGTTACCGGGCGCTCCAAGATCTGCGTGCTCACGGTATCTGCCTCTCAGTCGCGTTCAGTCGCGTATGCACATCCGCCTGCCCCCGGCCATCGGCTGTGCCCTTCTCAGCCATGCCCTCGCAACCCTCGCTTCGCTCGGTCACGGCCGCGCCTTTCCTGCCATGCCCTCGCGCTCTAGCCTCGCTCAGTCACGGAAAGAAGCTCCAACCCGCAAGTCTGACACCTCACGCCTGGTCGGTCCAACGAGAACCGGGCAGCGTCGACGCCGTACGGTGGCCAGCGTGACGGACTTTGCGATTCAGTACGGCGATCACGTGGCCCGGGCGCGCCGCGACGGCCGGCCGATCGTGGCCTTGGAGAGCACGATCATCTCGCACGGCCTCCCGCGCCCGGACAACCTGCACGTGGCCCGCGACATCGAGCAGGCGGTGCGGGACAACGGCGCCGTACCGGCCACGATCGGGATGATCGGCGGCCGGCTGTTCGTCGGCCTGTCCGATCCGGAGATCGAGTATCTGGCGGGCGCGGACGGCGTGGCCAAGCTGTCCGTACGCGATCTTGCGGTGGCCGCCGCGACCGGCGCCGACGGCGCCACCACGGTGGCCGCGACCAGCGCGATCGCCGCCACGGCCGGCATCGGCGTGTTCGCGACCGGCGGCCTCGGCGGCGTACACCGCGAGGCGAATGTCACGTTCGACGAGTCGGCCGACCTGACCACCCTGGCCCGGACGCCCATCGTCGTGGTCTGCTCCGGGGTCAAGTCGATCCTCGACGTGGGCGCCACGTTGGAGCGCCTGGAGACGCTGGGTGTCACCGTCGCCGGTTACCGCACCCGGCGCTTCCCCGGCTTCTTCGTCACGGACGGTGGGTTCGACGTCGACTGGAGCCTGGAGTCGCCGGCGCAGGTGGCGGCCGCGGTGGCGGCACGCGCGGCACACGACGTGACCAGCGGCGCGATCATCGTCGCGAATCCGCTGCCGGTAGACGATCAACTGGATCCGGCGCTGCACGACCGGACGCTGGCCTCCGGGCTGGCGCTGCTGGCGGAGGAGCACATCACGGGCAAGGCGGTGACGCCGTTCCTGCTCGCCCACTTCCACTCCGCCACGGACGGCCGGAGCCTGGCGGTCAACATCGCCCTCATCCTTCGCAACGCGGCCCTGGCCGCCCAGATCGCCGCCGCGGCCCGCCCCACCCAGGCGCCGCTGGGCTTCAGCGTCCCCGCCTGAGCCATAGCCCAGGATCTTGGAGTCATGGTGCCCTACCAAGGCGTTGTTGTGGTGGGCGACCTTCTCACCGACGTGGTTGTCGTGCATGACGGGGCGATCCAGGCCGGTTCGGACACCACGGCGGCGGTCACCGTCGCCGGGGGTGGGCAGGGCGCCAACACCGCCGCCTGGCTGGCGTACGCCGGATGCCCCGTCACGCTGGTCGCGGCGGTTGGCGACGACCTCGCCGGACGTGAACGGATCGCCGAGCTGACCACGCTGGGCGTGGGTTCCGCGGTGCGGGCGCATCCCGGCGCCGCCACCGGCAGCGTCGTCGTCCTATCCTCGGCGGACGAGCGGACCATGATCACCGACCGGGGCGCCGCGCTGCTGCTCGACCCCGCCGACGTGCGGGCCGCGGTCGCCGTCGCCGACGCCGTTCACCTGCACCTTTCCGGCTATCCGCTGCTGGACGCGGCGTCCCGGCCGGGCGGCCTCGCCGCACTCGCGGCGGCGCGCGAGCGCGGCCTCACCACCAGCGTCGACGCGGCGTCCGCGGCCCCGTTGCGCCGGGTGGGGGCGCGGGCTTTCCTCGATTGGGTACGCGGTGCCGACTTGCTCCTCTGCAATACCGACGAGGCCGCGGTGCTCGCCGGCACAGGAACTCCCGCCGATCAGGCGAGGAATCTGACCGCCGTGGTCCGCAACGTGGTCGTCAAGTGCGGTGGCGCCGGAGCTGTCTGGAGTGATCGGGAGGGGCTGTTGCGGTCGGTGACGTCCTCGCCCGTACCGATGATTGATCCGACCGGCGCGGGTGACGCCTTCGCGGCGGGCCTGCTCGCGGCATGGTGTTCCGGTGCGGAGCCGGCGGCGGCGCTCGCGGCCGGCGCGGCCCTGGGTTCCGCGGCCGTGGGCCGCGTCGGCGCCCGCCCGGCCTGACCCCCGCGTGCCACACGCCCGGCCGACGCGGCGTCGGCGTGCGTTCAAGCCGTGGCCGATTCGACCCGGCCCGGTCGGCGGGGCGCGGTCATATCTCGCCGTCGATGGTCCGCTTCTTGATCTCTTCGGCGGCGTGTTGCTCGACGGCCCGGACGTGCGGACCTCGCCGGCGGGGGATGCCGCGCTCCGCCTTCGACCGCGCGGGACGGTCGTTGGCGATGATCACGGCCATCCAAGGGAGCAGCACCATGCCGACGGCGCAGAGGATCAGCCAGAGCGGGAGCAGCGGCGGTTTGAGACCGATCAGGATCGCGCCGACAATCAGGCACGATATCCGCAGCCCCATCATGGTCACGTAGCGGATCTCGCGACTTCGAAGCTGCTCTCTCTGGCTGCGGGCGGCATCGGTGATCAACACCGGGCGCTCCGACTGCTTCTTCACGCTGGCTCTCCGATCGACCTACTCATCCTTTCACCCGGAACCGGGAGATGCCCATAACCGACGCAAGGTGGATGCGTACCACGTGCGTGGTACGCTCGAACCGTGGGCAGCCGTTACAGCTTCACCGACGACGCCCTGGCCAACCTCCGCCTGTACGGGGTCACACCCGGCGAGGTGTGGGAGGCGCTGCACAGCACCCGCCGCGTCATCCGGCATCTCGGCGACGACGTGATGGTCCTGTACGCGGCCAACCGCCGCGGCCGGCACCTCGCGGTGCTGCTCGCGGAGGCGGACCACACCGACAACGACTGGGATGTGCTGTCGGCCCGGGACCTGAGCGACAGCGAGATCAAGAGATACGAGGACGCGATCCGCAAGGTCGAGCGCTGAGGAGGCGGTTGCGGTGGACAGGAACGATGCGCTGAAGCAGTTCCACGACGGTGGAGACGCGATCGCCGACCTGATCGGCGACCGGCCCGAGGCTGCCCTCCCGGCGCCGGACACCGACGTGCCGATGGTGAGTCGTTCGGTGCGCTTGCCCCTGGACACCTACGAGCGCGTCCGCGCCGCGGCCGAGGCACGCGGGCTAGGCGTCACGACGCTGATGCGCCAGTGGATCGAGGCCGGCCTGGCGGACCTGGACGACTCGGCGACGGTGTCCTTGGCGGACGTAAGGCGGGCGATCGCCGCCCTCGCCCACCCGAAGGCCGCCTGACCCTCAGGCCTTCGCGGCGGCCTTGATCTCCTTTTTGTACGCGCGCACCCTCGCCAGCGACTCGTCGTCGACGATGTCGGCCACGGACCGGTACGAGCCCTCCTCGCCATAGCTGCCCGCCGCCTCGCGCCAGCCGGGCGGCTGGACCCCGTACTGCTTGCCGAGCAGCGCCGTGAAGATCTGCGCCTTCTGCTTACCGAAGCCGGGCAGCGACCCGATGCGCTTCAGCAAGTCCTTGCCGTCCACCGCGTCGGCCCAGAGGTTCGCGGCGTCGCCATCGTAGTTGGCCACCAACGCCCGGCACACCTCCTGCACCCGAGCGGCCATCGCCTTCGGGAAGCGGTGCAGCGCGGGCGGCTTCGCGAAGATCGCGATGAGCGCGTCCGGGTCGAAGTCGGCGATCTCCTGCGCGGTGGGTTCATGACCGAGCCGCTGCGCGAGCACGTACGGCGAGCTGAACGCCTTCTCCAGCGGAACCTGCTGGTCGAGCACCATGCCGATGAGCAGGGCCAGGGGGTCGCTACCGAGCAGCTTGTTGGCCTCGGCGTCGATAGGCAGCGAAAGCGTCATGCCGACCATCTTGCTACCTCATGTACAGCGCGAAAACCGCTACCGCCTTCCGACGTCACTGATCCACTGGATCGGCACCTCCGGCGAGGATGTCGAGTCGCACCTGCGCATGCAACTTGGAGACCATCCGCTCGCCGGTCGCATTATCGTCAGACCCCACTGGTACGGGGTATGAGCGGAGGTGAGGGGCATGATCGAGGAAGGTCGAGGCAACCTACTAACGGCTGATGTCGAGGCACTTGTCAACACCGTCAACACCGTCGGTGTCATGGGCAAGGGCATCGCGCTCCAGTTCAAACGGGCATACCCTGCCAATTTCCGCGCCTACCGTGAGGCCTGCGCCAGAGGCGATGTCCGCATCGGCAGTGTCTGGACATTCGACAGCGGCGTGCTCGGACCACGACGGTTCGTGCTCAACTTTCCCACCAAGAGACACTGGCGCGACGGTTCGCGCCTCGACGATATCGCCGCGGGGCTCGGCTCCCTGGTCGAGGTCGTGAACGAACACGGCATCAAGTCGATCGCTATTCCGGCCCTAGGATGCGGCAACGGCGGATTGGACTGGGCGGACGTACGCCCTCTCATCGAGCAAGCATGCGAACGGATGAATGATGTTCGCGCCGTAATCTTCCCGCCCGAGGGTGCACCTGAGCCGGCAGCCATGCCCAATGCCACACCTAGGCCGGCTATGACTGCGTCACGTGCTCTCCTGCTGATTGCGGTCGCACGATACCTCAGACGAGCTCGCCTCCAAGAGGTTCGCACCGGCATCAGCGAGCTGGAGATCCAGAAGCTTGCATACTTCCTCCAGGTTCTTGGAACACCACTCAAGCTGACATTCGTTCGTGGCACCTATGGGCCTTACGCGCAAGCACTGCGCCACGTCCTCGACGCACTGGAAGGCCACAAGATCCAGCAACCTCGGAGCCATCTGACCTTGCCGATCGAGTGGTCTCGTGGAGGTTGCGCAAGGCGAGGATGTTCACGGACAAGCACGTTCGTATCGCGGCGGGCCGCCTCGCTGAGCAGCATCTCCTGCCGGCATGACCGCCCTCGGCCCCATGTTGAGCTTTCTTCGGTCCGAGCTTCCCACCAACAGCTTCG